>PLUC01000152.1 GCA_003165415.1 Holophagaceae bacterium | reverse complement strand
AACTGCAGACTCCATGTCCGGGCTTCGCCCGGGCATGGAGTGGGGGTGTGGGGGGACGGAGAGCGAACGCAGTGAGCGCGCGGTCCCCCCGCAGTCATATTCATGGCCCGGTCAGTACCGGGCGGATGCTGGTGCGGGCGCGGGGCATGCCGGATCCGGCGGCGAAATAGCGCCGGACGCCGCGGGTGATGGCCTGGGCCACCCGCTTGCGGAAGGCGGGATCCTTCAGCCTGGCCTCTTCCCTGGGGTTGGAGATGAACGCGGTCTCCACCAGCACGGCGGGCATGGCCGCGCCCCGGAGCACCACGAAGGGAGCCTGCTTCACCCCCCGCTGCTTGATGCCGCCGAGCTGGTTGAGCTGGGCCTGGATGGCCACGGCCAGGCGTTCGGAATCCTGGAGAAAGGCCTTCTGGGAGAGGTCGTTCAGGATCCCGGCCACCACGCTGTCGGGGTCGAGCTCGGCGGCCGTCTTCCCGCCGGCGTTCTCCACCGCCGCCAGTTCCGCAGCCATTCGGTCCCCCGCGCCCAGGGAGAGGAAGTAGACCTCGGAGCCCTTGGCCTGCCGGCTCCGGTCGGCGTTGAGGTGGAGGCTGATGAACAGGTCGGCGCCGTCGGCGTTGGCCTTCTTGGCCCGGTCCCACAGGGGGATGAAGACATCGCTGTCCCGGGTGAGCCGGGCCTCCATTCCGGCCTCGGCCAGCTCCTGGGCCAGCGCCTTGGCCAGTTCCAGGGCCACATCCTTCTCCAGCAGGCCCCGGCGGCCCTTGGCCCCGTCATCCTCCCCGCCGTGGCCGGGATCCAGCTCCACCAGGAGCCGGGGCTGGGCCGGCGCCCTGGGCGTCTGCCCCTGGGCCAGCAGGCCCAGGACGAGGATGGGAACAGTGCGCAGAAAGGTCTTCAAGATGGCCCGATCGGTCAAAGGTAGGCTAGGCGATGCACTCAGATGGTTCCAGTATAGATAGGAAAACAGCTACCCATGAGCCCTGTTGTCTTGTAACACTCTTTGCATGGCCCTGATCTCTCCCTGCACACCTCCCGGCACCATGGAACTGCTCCCCCGGCAGCAGATCGTCTTCCAGCGCATGATGGACACCATCCGCCGGGGCTTCGAGCTCTACGGCTTCCTGCCCATCGAGACGCCGGTGTTCGAGGTGGCCGAAGTGCTGCTGTCCAAGAGCGGCGGGGAAACCGAGAAGCAGGTCTACTTCGTGCAGTCCACCGGGGGGCTGGAGCAGGGCCACAAGCCCGGCCTGGCGCTGCGCTTCGACCTGACGGTGCCCCTGGCCCGCTACGTCGCCGAGCACGAGGCGGACCTGCCCTTCCCCTTCCGCAGGTACCAGATCCAGCGGGTCTACCGGGGCGAGCGGTCCCAGCGGGGCCGCTACCGCGAGTTCTACCAGTGCGACATCGACGTCATCGGCAAGGATTCCCTGCCGCTGGCCTTCGACGCGGAAATTCCGGCGGTGATCCACACCCTCTTCAGCGAGCTCCAGGTCGGGCCCTTCCGGATCTATTTCAACAACCGCAAGGTGCTGCAGGGGTTGTTCGAAAGCCTGGGCATCCAGGAGCCTGAGCGGCGCATGGCGGTGCTGCGCCAGGTGGATCGGCTGGACAAGATCGGGCAGGACGGCGTGCGCGCCCTCCTGATGGGCGGCGAACTGTCCCTGGACGGTGCCCTGGCCGACCGGATCCTGGAGCTCCTGGGCATCCGGGGCTCGGCGGACGAGGTGCTGGCGCGTCTGGCCGCCATGGCGGACCGGACCGATGCCAACCCGGTGTTCGTCCAGGGCGTCCGGGAACTGGGCGAGGTGGTGGCCCTGCTGCGGGCCTTCGGGGTGCCCGAGAGCCACTGGAACATCAACCTGGGCATCGCCCGGGGCCTGGACTACTACACCGGGACCGTCTACGAGACCTTCCTGACCGACCACCCGGGGATGGGCTCGGTGTGCTCGGGCGGCCGTTACGACAACCTGGCCAGCCAGTACACCAAGAGCCACCTGCCCGGGGTGGGCATCTCCATCGGCCTCACCCGCCTGTTCTATGTGCTCTCCGAAGCCGGGCTGGTGGTCCAGGGCCCCAGCACCGTCAAGGCGCTGGTGACCCAGTTCGACCCGGCCCTGCTCCCCGACTACCTCGCCCTGGCGGCGGAACTCCGCGGCCACGGGGTCAACACCGAGATCCACCTGGAACCGGCCAAGATCGCCCGCCAGTTCAAGTACGCGGACCGGGCCGGCATCCCCTTCGCCGTGATCATGGGGCCCGACGAGATGGCCAAGGGCCTGGTGACCGTGAAAGATCTGCGGACCGGCTCCCAGGTGTCCATTCCCCGCGGGGACCTGCCCGGGCATATCGCCCGGGGCTGAAGGGCAAATATGACTGGATAGTTAAGGTTTCCGGGAACGGAGCCCTCGACTCCGGCCTGTCCCGGGCCAGCCATTTTGAATCACTCATGCAGGGCGAAAGACTGGCGACAGACAGCTTGAACTTTCCAAGCCCGCCCGCGGCCCCCTCAGCCAAGCACGCGGGGAGCCGGAGCGGGCATGGGCTGGCCGCCCCGGGCACCGGCTTTCTAAACCGGGCCAGGACCAGGATCGTCCGGTGGGCACAGGACGGACGGGGGGGGATTCTGTGGAGAAATGCAAATAAAAAATTAAATGTTAATATTCATAGGCACAAAACACTATAAATTTCTCATTGACTAAATTTGAATTAGCAAGAAATTTAATAGGTTGAAACTTCACCATCCCCAAGGGGTCCCAAATGGCTAACTCATCAGAAGTAGGGTTGAACCTTTCATCCATTGGCATGCTCATCGTGGCTGCCCGGCGGTCCATCCGGCAATTGATCGCCGCCAAGGTGGTGCCCCTGGACATCACCCCTCATCACTACTGGATGCTCATGGTCCTGTTCAAGGGCGCGCCCATGTCCCTGGGCGAACTGGCCCGGGCCATGTGGATGGACAATCCCACCGTCTCGCGCATGGTCCAGCAGATGGGCTTGCGCGGCTACCTCACCGTGGGGCCCGACCCCACCCACGGCCGGCGGATCCGCATCCGGCTGACCCCCGAAGGCCTGCTCCTGTGCGAGAAGCTGCTCAAGATCGGCGAGGATTTCCAGGAAGGCTCCCAGAAGGGCATGACCGCGGAGGAAGCGGCGGTCCTGCGCGAGATCATGTGCAAGTACATCCGCAACCTGGACGTGATGGTCGCCAATGAACTGCCCGGCATGCCCATCCGGCCCCAGCACCACCACGAGCCGGCCGAAGAGCAGCCCAAGGCTTCGGGGATTTGATTCAGGGTTGAGGATTACCTTCTCGGCTGCGATCCTTGAAGGTTATGAAACTCGATCCGCTCGGCGACTTCCAACGTACCCACCGCAACGGCCAGCTCGGCCTGGCGGACACAGGCCAGACCGTGAGGCTCCTGGGCTGGTGCAAGCGCATCCGCAACCTCGGTTCCCTGGTCTTCCTGGACCTGCGCGACCGCTGGGGCCTGGTGCAATTGGTGGCCAACGAGACGGAGGTCGCCCCCGAACTCCTGGCCAGGCTGAAGGCCGTCCGCAGCGAGTTCGTGCTGGCCGCCGAAGGGGTGGTGGCCGAGCGGGAGCAGAAGAATCCCAACATGCCCACCGGGGACATCGAAGTCCGCCTCACCCACCTGCTCATCCTCAACAGCGCCCAGACCCCGCCCATCCCCCTGGACGAGAGCGCTGAAGCCAACGAGGACCTGCGCCTGAAGTACCGGTTCCTGGACCTGCGCCGGGAGAGCTTGCAGCGCAGCTTGGTCCTGCGCAGCGAGGTCTCCAGCCTGATCCGGAACTACTTCCGCCGGAACGATTTCGTGGAGATCGAGACACCGATCCTGGGCAAGTCCACCCCGGAGGGGGCCCGGGACTACCTGGTGCCCAGCCGGCCCCACCCGGGCCAGTTCTACGCCCTGCCGCAGTCGCCCCAGCTCTACAAGCAGCTCCTCCAGGTGGCCGGCTTCGAACGCTACGTCCAGTTGTGCCGCTGCTTCCGGGACGAGGACCTGCGCGCCGACCGGCAGCCCGAGTTCACCCAGGTGGACGTGGAGATGAGCTTCGTGCGCCAGCAGGACATCCAGGCCATGCTGGAGCCCCTGCTGGTGGAACTGGCCGCCCTGGTGGGCAAGGAGGTCCAGGCGCCCTTCCCCCGGCTGGCCTACCGCGACGCCATGGAATGGTACGGATCGGACAAGCCCGACACCCGTTGCTCCATGCGCATCCAGGACGTGACCGCCCAGTTCGCCCAGAGCGAGTTCGGCCTGTTCCGGGCCGCGGCGGACAGCCAGGGCCAGCGGCGGGTCCGGGCCCTGTTCTTCCAGGGCGCCCAGGCGGCGGCGTTCAGCCGCAAGCAGCTGGACGACCTGCAGGATGTCGCCAAGCACCTGGGCGGCGGCGGCCTGCCCTACGCCAAGTGGGGCAGGGAAGGCTTCGCCTCCAGCTTCAAGAAGTACCTGGACCCCCAGGGGGAGACCGCGCTGCGGGCGGCCCTGGGATGCTCCGGCGAGGGCCTGGCGGTGTTCGCGGTGGGCACCTCCCAGGAGACCTCCAAGGTGCTGGGCGAAATCCGGCTGCGGCTGGCCCGGGCCCTGGGCCTGATCGACGAATCCAGGTTCGAGTTCCTGTGGGTGGTGGACTTTCCGCTCCTGGAGTGGAGCGAGGAACATGCCCGCTTCGTGGCCTGCCACCACCCCTTCACCGGACCGCACCCCGACGACCTGGAGCTGCTGGAGAGCGATCCCGGCCGCTGCCGGGCCCAGGCCTACGACATCATCCTCAACGGCTTCGAGCTGGGCGGGGGCTCCATCAGGATCCATGACGCCGAGATCCAGTCCCGTCTGTTCAAGGCCATCGGCATGAGCGAGGACGAGGCCCGGGACCAGTTCGGGTTCCTGCTGGACGCCCTGGGCTTCGGCGCCCCGCCCCACGGCGGGATCGCCCTGGGGCTGGACCGGCTGGTGATGCTCCTGGTGGGCGCCGGCAACATCCGGGAAGTGATCGCCTTCCCCAAGACCGCCCAGGCCCGCTGCCTCATGACCAACGCGCCGTCCCCCGTGAACCCCCGGCAGCTCAAGGATCTGGGGATCCAGGTGGAGGCTGCGGCGCCCGCCGCACCCTGAATTCGAGCCAGTCACTTCCGCTCACGGCAGTCAGCGCCTTCATGGTTGATCGCCCATGACCGTCTGTACGCTCTGCGCAGTGAGCGACATTGCACGCCCGAACCCTGCGACGTAGCGCACGGAGGTGGGATTGATGACGAACAGCGAAAAGTCGGAGAACGAAAACAGTTCCTCGGCCTCGGGAATTTTCGCCAAGTACGCTGTGCGAGCTTGCTGATATTCCAAAGACTCTGGCTCGTACTGGCGGGCTTGGCCCTGGAAGCTCACATGAGGCAAGGCAAGCGGCGTCCGTGCATCTTCAGGGGAACCCGCAACGAGCAGTGCCACCATTGGATTGGCCAGCATGTCGTTCGTGTGGGTGGCTAGGCGGCTGACATGAATGACAATGCCCGTGCCGTCCGGCAAAAACGCGAATGGAACCATTGAAACGGCTGGCTCGTCCTTGTGCAGCGTCGCGAGAGCTGCGACAGCCTGCTTCACGAGCAAAGACTTGAGCGCGATAGCTTCCGAGGGATCCATAGTGATTTATGAAGCAGGTGTTTCTTTGATTTCAATCTCTGCGATCCTTTGCCTAACCATGGTGGCCTCGAGATCAACCTGATCGACTCCACCGCCATCAACGCCGTCTTGAACCGGTATCTTGAGTCCCATGCCAGGACCGGCACCAACACCCTTGCCCTTCACCTCGGAGCCCTGCTGGGGTTCGCGGTAGAGAAGGGCTGGATGGAGAAGTGGCCGTCAATCCCGATGATTCCGGTCCAGAAGCGTGCCAGGCCAATCGTCACCGAAGAGACCCTGGACCAGTTCCTGGCAGTCGTGGACGCCCAAGGTTGCTTGCCGGCTTCTTTCCTGGTCCGTGCCCAGGTCTACATGGGAAGGCGTAACCACGAGGCACGCATGATGAAGTGGTCCGGCCTCCGCATGGAGCAGCGTAGCTTCATCCCGGACAAGACCAAGAATGGCGATGCCCCGTTGATGCCGATCCCTGACGTGATGCTTCCCTGGTTCGACAAAATGGCCCAGGAGACTGGAACCTTCGGCCTCATCTGCCCCGGCAAGACTGGCGAGCCTCGCGCCCACGACTTCACCATCAGGTATATCCGTCGCGCGCTCAAAGCCGTTGGCCTGCTTGAGGACATCACCGACCACCGCCTCAGGGCTTCATTCGCCAACATTTTGAACAAGAAGGGCGTCCCGCTCCCGACCATCCAGAAGCTGATGCGGCACTCAAAAATTGAAACCACAATGATTTACATCGAGACCCATGAGGACGAGATGCGCAGCGCCATCAACCTCATGAGGTGATTGCCGTTACTGCCAAAGCAATAAAGGGCAAGCCATGGACAGGCCTTTGATCAGGGGGAGCAAAGACCCTCGAAGTTTCTCTTCCTGAGCGAACCCGAACCTTTCCCCTTCCAGCTTCACGATCGCTTGGAGCAACTGCTCAATAAGGACTTTGAACCAACCCGAGGACCGAATGTGCCAGACCACCATCACCACACCGCCGTCCGTAGACATCGGGCGTCCGACCTCAACCCGCAATTCTTCACCTTTTACCGCCCTCATCCGCGCCTCATCCACTGGGTGATTCTGTTGTACCGAGGAAAGGCTTATGGTACAAGGGCTAATGACCGCTTACGGCCGTCAGGCCTCAAAGGCCAGGTTCAAGGGGTACCCCCTACTTGGCGGTGACGGGTGGCGCGACCAGCTTATTGGCGGCGGCTCGCTCTGCCAGGATATGTTTGGCCAGGGTATTGCCGCCCGCGGCCAGCTGGGCGAGCTGTGCTGGCGAATCTTGGGCCATTTGGACTGCTGTCTGTTGCTGAGGCTGGGGTGGGATCTTGCCAGCACTGTTGGTGGTTCCTGTGTTGGTGGCTGGGGCAGCCACAGTTTTGGCTGTGGCCTCGGACGCGGCCTTGCCGGCGCTACTGATGGTGACGGTATCGGTAGCCTGGACCTGGGATGCTGGCCCATTGCCTGGAACAGTTGCAGGCTGTGGTGCCGCCTTGGTTGCAGCCACGACACTGGTCGCCGCGGAATTTCCTTGGATGTCCTGAATGGTGTTCACCTGTATCCTCCATGAAATTGGGTGGGTAGCGTCCATGCTCTCCGGTAGACGCCGGACAAACCAAAAGCAGCCCTGGACATGCCTCGCCTGCTAGCTGCGTTTGGCGTCCTCCTCGGCGGGAATGGACTGGCTTTGCTGTAGCGCCGCCTTGGCGGCGCTGCTGATCTGGACCGTATCCTTGGCGGGGACCTGGGTCTGGGGCTCGGGCGCCGGCTTCGGGGCCTGGGGCGCCTGCGCGGCAACCCCGGCTGCCGCGGCGATGTCGGCCTGGGAACGGCCTTGGACGGTCTGGATCGCGCTCATGGAATCCTCCTTTGAAGTGGCAGAGGGCCTCATGCCCACTGGGGTCGGGTCCGCCGATGGGGACATTACTCCGGGAACACCCATTTCATCGTCAGAAACAGCGGCCAGGGGCCAAACATGACAAAACTGTCATGTGATTGTTCGTTTTCTGAAAGCCAGAGAGGGCGTGCGTGCGGGATAGACTGGGAGGGTCGAGGGTGTCGTGCATGAGGCTGCTGGTCGTCGAGGATGAACTGAAAACCGCCACCTACCTAAAGAAGGGGCTGAGCGAGAGCGGCTTCAGCGTGCAGGTGGCCCAGGATGGCGACCAGGGCCTGTTCATGGCCATGGAGAAGGCCTTCGACCTCATCATCTTGGACGTCATGCTGCCCAGGCGGTCGGGCTGGTCCCTGCTGGAAACCCTCAGGCAGAACGGACAGTTGACCCCCGTGCTGTTTCTCACCGCCCGGGACACCGTGCCCGACCGGGTAAAGGGGCTGGAACTGGGGGCGGATGACTACCTGGTGAAGCCGTTCGCGTTCTCCGAGCTACTGGCCCGCCCCCAGGTCTGGCTCCGGGTCCTGGACGGGACCACCATCACCATTGAATCCCGCGGAATTGCCGAGGCCCTGCCGGTGTCGGGGTTCGGCGGCAAGGAGCAGACCCGGTTTCACGGGAGGCGCTTCCTACTCCATGAGCAGCCCGTGGGGCATTACTTGGTCCAGGGTGCCCTGGAGACGACGGTGGATGAGGGGCTGGTCCTGAGCTACCGGCACCGCCTGTTCTATGCGCTCTTGCTCGGCAGCAGCGCCTGCACCGTTTTCGGATGGTGGGCCGCGAACCGAGGACTGAGCCCCATCCGGACCATGGTGGACTCGACCCGCACCATCACCGCACACCGACTGCAGGAGCGGCTGGAGCCCGCCGACGCGCCCCAGGAACTGCGCGACTTGGTGCAGGCCCTCAACGACATGCTGAACCGGCTGGAACAGGCCTTCTCCCGACTCTCCCAGTTCTCCGCCGACCTGGCCCACGAGCTGCGCACGCCCATCACCAACCTGACCGGGGAGGCGGAAGTCGCCCTTTCCCGCGAGCGCCCAGGGGAGGAATATCGGCGCGTGCTGGAATCGAGCCTGGAGGAGTTCCGGCGCCTGTCGCAGCTGATCACCCGCATGCTGTTCCTGGCCCGTGTCGAGGATCCGCAGACGGCCATCAAGCGCGGGGTGGTGGAGCCGCAGCGCCTGGTAGACGAGGTGCTGGCCTTCTTCGAGGCCCTTGCCGAAGAGCAGGGGGTGCGGCTGGAGTGCAGCGCCGGGGGCCGCCTGCGCGGCGACGCGGACCTGCTACGGCAGGCCCTGGCCAACCTGGTGGCCAACGCCTTGCAGGCTACGCCCCGAGGCGGCCGGATCCAGGTGACCGTCCAGTCAGGGCCACAGGGCGCCGAGGTGCTGGTGCGGGACACTGGCCGCGGGATCCCGGCCGCCGAGTTGCCCTATGTGTGCGACCGTTTCGCCCGCACCCGGGCCTCCCTGGACGGCAAGGCCATGGGCACGGGGCTGGGGCTGGCCATCGTCCATTCCATCGTCCGCCTGCACGGGGGCACCCTGCGGATCGAAAGCGAACAGAGCCGGGGCACCACCGTGCGTGTGCTGCTACCAGATTAATGGCATTATCCGTAAATTACGCCCACGAACCTTTCGGTGGTGCTGAAGGTGGGGTCCGGGTGGAACCACTTCCGACAAACCTGGCAGGGTCTGGCTTTCAGCATGCCGAGCCTCCTGGACGATGGATGGGCGATAGTGTCTTTCACCGAGGTTCGCGCTCCCCTCTCACCGCGGCCAGAGGGGGGACGCCAGCTCGATCCGCCAAAGGGGGCCGCCCTGATACATCGGTCCCTCCGACTTCACGAATCCGGGAGCCTCCCCACCGAGGACCCAAACAGACGTGTCTTGCGGCTGCTTGCCGAGAACCGGAGCGATCAGACCCAGGAGGCCGCCGAGTTCAACCTTGACGTTGAAGCGAACCGCCTTGTGCGGTGAGCCACCAGCGGAGAACGAGACCTCTCCCGCGGGAGTGATCACGAGCTTCACCAGTCGCGGCTTCGGCGTCGCGACCACCATCGACACCTTGGTCGCCCCGGCGCTGGAAAGGATATTCTTCAGCAAGACCACCACGATCCCATTGGCCAGGTCATCGGGCAGAGGCATCTGCTTCTCAGTGGTCTTCTCCTTGCCGTGGTCATCCCGATATCGGACCGTCACCCGGCCGCTCACCGCCTCGATTGAAACCTCCATCGGGTGCGGAAACGTTGGACCCCGCTGGATCATGTGATCAGTCAGAAGGCGGAATCGTCCGCTTTGGGTGAAGACGGCCGTCTCATCCCGGATCGAGCCGTCCTTGAAATGAAAAACCAGCCGGGTCGTCACACGGTCGCCTTGGGATGTCTGGATCAGGTCGCCGCCCGCCAGGTTCGTGCCATCGAGAGAACCGAGAACCAGGAAGCCGTGGACGAGCCCTTCCGCGTGGCGCACCGATACCGCCTCGGAACGCAGAACGCCAGGGAAAAGGAGACTGGCCAGAAAAATGAATGCAACCGCGCGTTGCTTCAGTCGGGAAATCGGTTTTTCAAGATCTATTTCCGGCCAACCTGCTTGGCTGTGGCATAGGGTTTTCCGAAGGACCGTTCCCACAGACGAGGCATCCGGGTTCTGGTATCGGGAACCCTTTCCGGCTCCAAGAGTGGGTGCCATTCGGGCCCTGCGGAACGTGTCAACAGCACTGAGACATTTTTTTGATCGATTTATAACTCCGACCCATCCTGCTCCAGCCCCTACTCGGGCGCGGATTTCCTATG
>PLUC01000155.1 GCA_003165415.1 Holophagaceae bacterium | reverse complement strand
ACGGCTTCACCCACCAGGATCCCGGGTTCATCGACCACGTGGTGAACAAGAAGGCGGAGGTGGTGCGGGTCTACCTGCCGCCGGACGCCAACTGCCTGCTGTCGGTCATGGACCACTGCCTGCGCAGCCGGCATTACGTCAATGTGGTGATCGCGGGCAAGCATCCGGCGCCCCAGTGGCTGGGCATGGACGCCGCGGTCAAGCACTGCGCCGAGGGCATCGGCATCTGGACCTGGGCCAGCACCGACCAGGGCTGCGAGCCCGACGTGGTCATGGCCTGCTGCGGCGACGTGCCGACCCTGGAGATCCTGGCCGCGGTCTCCATCCTGCGCGGGCATTTTCCCGAGCTGAAGATCCGGGTGGTCAATGTGGTCGACCTGATGAAGCTGCAGCCCGCCTCCGAGCACCCCCACGGGCTGGACGACCTGGATTTCGACGCCCTGTTCACCGCGGACAAGCCGGTGATCTTCGGCTACCACGGCTACCCCTCGCTGATCCACAAGCTCACCTACCGCCGCCACAACCACGCCAACATCCACGTGCGCGGCTACAAGGAGGAGGGCACCATCACCACGCCCTTCGACATGACTGTGCTGAACGACCTGGACCGCTTCCACCTGGTGCTGGACACCCTGGACCGGCTCCCGCACCTGGCCGCCAAGGCCGGCTACCTGAGGCAGCAGCTCAAGGACAAGCTGGTGGAGCACAAGGAGTACATCCACAAGCACGGCCAGGACCTGCCGGAGATCCGCGACTGGCAGTGGAGCTGACCAGAATGGCGGCGGAAGCCCCGTCGTTTTTGGCGGGGTCAGGCGGTGATTTTTTCCTTGCCAGGATCTTTAAATTCGCTATATTTTCGCCATGTTCATTTTCAAAGGCCATCGCTTCCGGTTGGACCTCTCCGAAGAGCAGGCGGCCCTTTGCGCCCGCACAGCCGGCACCTGCCGATGGATATGGAATTTGGCCTTGGAGCAGAGGACCATGGCCTGGAGGCATGGGCAGCATTCGATCGGATTTGCTGCCCAATGCGCTGAACTGCCCGGCTTGAAGGAGGCCGTCCCCTGGGTATGTGAGGCTCCGAGTCACTGCCTTCAGCAAACCTTGCGCGACCTCGACCAGGCCTTCCAGAATTTCTTTGCCGGCAGGGCGGCTTACCCTGTCTTTCACAAAAAATACCAGAACGACGCTTTCCGGTTCCCGGACCCCAAGCAGTTCCAGGTTCTGGATGTCCAGGCTCGGCTCAAGCTTCCAAAGCTGGGCTGGGTCCGGATTTTGAATGGAAAGGGACGCCATGCGCTCAAGTTGTCTGGGAAACCTAAGTCCATCACCGTCAGTCGGGAAGGGAAGTACTGGTTCGCCTCCGTCCTATGCGAGCTCGAAATTCCGAAACCGGAACCGGTCCAGGGACCGCCGGTGGGCGTGGACCTGGGAGTGGTGCAGACCGTCACCCTCTCCACCGGGGAGGTCCTGCACGTCCTGGGCCTGAGAAAGGGTGAGGATCGGAAGTTGGCACGGCTCCAGCGGTCCCTTGCCCGAAAGAAAAAGGGATCGAGGAACCGGAAGAGGGCCCGGGCTCGGCTCGCCCATTTCCATCTCAGGATCTCCCACCGGCGTCGGGACAGCATCCATAAAGCGACCACGAAACTGGCTAAAAACCACAGCCTGATCGTAGTCGAAGACCTCCGGGTGAAAGCGATGACGACAAGCGCACGTGGGAACATCGAGGCCCCTGGACGGAACGTCAAGGCGAAGGGCGGACTCAACCGGGCCATCCTGAACGTGGCCTTTGGCGAGATTAGGCGCCAGCTCGAGTACAAGTGCCAGTGGTACGGGTCAACCTTCGTGGCCGTGAACCCGGCTCGTACCAGCCAGCGGTGCTGGAACTGTGGCCATACGGATGCGAGGAATCGTCCGTCCCAGGCGGTGTTCCGATGCCGGTCCTGTGGCTATGGCGAGAATGCCGACGTCAATGCCGCCAAGAATATTCTCGAACGAGGAACCGCCGAGGGGACCCCGGTGGCAGTCTGTGGAGCCATGCCGTCAGGCGGGCGTCGAAGCAGAAATCCTAGGGCGCAAGCCTAGGAATCCCTTCCTTCAGGAAGGGGAGGTTCAACGGTCCCGGCACTCGTTCAAAACGAAGCAAACGCATATTCATTTTGAGTTTTCGGTTTCTTCCGGAACCCGGGTTGATAAGTTAAATAATTGTAAACAAGACTGTTATGGATTGGCATCAGAATCGCTCTTTGTCATGGGTCTACAAGGAGTCAAACCATGAAGGCAAATGGCATGACTCGGCCCATTTTCCACAGGTCTTCATTTCCGAGGTCAATCCAAATGACAAACGATACCCCAGCCACAAAGAACCAAGAAAATCCCTCCCTTTCCCTGGGCACCATGCTGCTCAGCTTCCTCGCCGGCGCCGCCGCGGGAGCCGTGGTGGTGGCCCTCACCACCCGCAAGACCGGCCCCGAGTTCCGCAGGCGCATCCAGGCCTACGGCCGCCTCGCCAAGCTCAAGGCGGGGAACCTGGCCGAGGAAGTATCCGGGACCTGGGACGGCATGAAGGAGCGCACCGTGCTCGCCGCCAACGATCTCAAGCGCGGTGTCAACGACGCCGCGAACGACCTTCGAGGCTGAAGAGTTCCGTCATGATCACCATCCTCATCATCGTACTGGTCCTGATGCTCCTCGGCGCCCTGCCCACCTGGCCCCACAGCCGGTCGTGGGGCTACTATCCGAGCGGGGGCATGGGCATCATCATCATCATCCTCGTCGTCCTGCTCCTCTCGGGGCGGATCTAACCCCTAGAGCCTGTCTAGGTATTAGGGTTCCGCCGCCAGGTCCTTGATCGCGATCAAGGGCCGGGCGGCCAAAGGATGTGCATCAGTGTGGAGGGAATGGTTGGATGAGCGGAAGAACGGCCGTATTCACATTTTGCTGCGACAGGAACCGGGACAAGGCGGCGCCGGCCATCTGGGACGCCCTGGCCGGTACCCTCGACCTACACGAAACCGGCACCCTGGTGGAAGGCTTCCCGGTCATGGAGCTCGTCGACGACCAGGGCGACCGGTTCGTTTTTATTCGCACCCAGGTGGTGGTTACCACGGACAACCGCCGCTACCTTGGGGCGCTGGAACCGTACTTCGGCATCGCCTCGGTGATCGGCATCGTCAACTGGCACGAGGGGGGCGGCGCGCCGGAGGCCATCTTCACCGCGCACACCCTGGCCGATTCCCCGTCGGGGCAGTTCGGGCCGGTGGACCCGCATGCGCTCAGGGGCACCCTTTTCGCACTGGAGGAGGCCAGGGCCGCGGTTGGCCTGGACCGCTTCACCACCTGGACCGAAGCTAGCCACTGGTCCGGGATCCGCTTCGGCCAGGCGCCGGAGCAGATGCACGAGATCCCGGTGCCGGTGCTGGACATCGAGATCGGCAGCGAGCCCACTAGTTGGGCCGATCCGCGGGCGGCCGAGGTGGTGGCCCGGGCGCTGCCCAGGATCTTCCGCAACGACGATGCCGCCGGGGAGCTGGTGACGCTGCTCTGCCTGGGAGGCCCCCACTTCGAGCCCAGTTTCCGGGACGCGGCCCTGGGCACCGGCCGTCCCTTCGGCCTTGCCACCGGCCACATCCTGCCCAACCAGTGGATCGTGGGCGGCGAGTACGAGGAGGGCAACGGCCTGGACATGCTGCGGGCCGCGGCCCAGTCCATCAAGGGCGGGATCGCGGCGATAGTGTTCCACGACAACCTGAAGGGCCCCCTCAAGGCCCTGGGTCGGGCCCTGGGCGAGGAGCTGGGCGTCCCGGCCCTGAAACACCAGCGGCTGCGCAACCCGGAGGACTTCCTGCGCGAGGTGCGGGCATCCAGGCGTTACAAGGCAAACCACTAGGTGAACTGGGACCGGAGCTCGGTTCCCCGCGCAGCCTGCCGCCAGGGCGGTCAGGAGGAGGGCCGTGAACCACGGTAGGACTCTGGAAAGGCGGTCGGGTCTGTTCATTTGCTTGCCCTCTTTAGGTTCGAGAAATCAGGCGACCCGCGGGTCGGTCCTCACCGTGAGGTGCCCCCAGGCAGATATTTCCGGAGGGGAGAAGCAGGTTCTGTTCCATGCAATTTTGCAGATGGGGGCAGCTCGGGTGGCACCTGCGCCGGATGGTCTCCCCCCTCCGCTCAGTATGGAGGATAGGCTTGTTCGTTCTGACCGGGTTGGGGGTTTCCGGGATGGCCCAGGCTGCCCCGGCAAGCCATCCGCGGGCGCGAAGACCCGCCCGCAGGCTGAATCCTCCGGCCATCGGCACGTTTCCTGCGATGGTATGCCCCAGAAGCAGCGCAACCCGCGATGCAGGTGAGGAACCCAACGTGAAAAACAACCATAGAACTGAAAATGTGACCCGCGAGAGCATCCTGAAACTGCTTTCCGACGACGAGGTCTCGAGCGTGTGCACTGTGGAGACGGCGCCCAGCCTGGCCGCGAACGACGAGTTCGTGGATCTGGAGCAGCTTGAGCGGGGAGTGCAAAAGGCGCAAGGGGCCGGACCAGTCATGGGCACGATCCTGCCGAGAAAAGCCGTGCACGAGAAATCCTGGAGCAAGATCCTGACGGCCCTGGCGGCGTTCAGCAACCTGGGTGCCCCTTCGGGCAAGTGATCCGCTGCGGCAGTCCATTGCGCCCGCCGCACCCGTCGGTGGGCGCAACGCACGCCGCGGAACGGCTAGCCGAGCAGGTCGAGGTCCGGGACGGCCGTGGGATTCATGGCCATCGGCGCCGGTGTGTGATGGATGGTGTTCGGGGCTTGGGGGGCGCTCTGGGGGCTGCTGGTGCTGGAATCCAGGGCGGGCGAGGCCACGGCTCCGCTGACGGCGGGAATGTCCTCCAGGGCCGTCTGGTAGGCGGACAGGGCCGCGGCCGACTCCGGCTGGAGCCCGGACTGCTGGCCCGCTCCCATGAACATGGCTGCGGCATCCGTGGCCAGGTTCCCCGAGCCTTGCGCCAACTGGCTGGCGGCGTCGGCCTCGTAGAGGGCGTTGGTGGCGGCGTTGGCGGCGAAGGTGGCGGCGTTCCCCGCCGTGATGGCATCGGCGGCCAGGGAGTCGGCCTGGGCGGTACTGGCCGCGGCGGTTTCCGTGTCCTGGGGGGCGGCGCTGGTGTCCAAGGCGGCAAGGTCGGAGTCACTGACGAGTTCGGCGCCGGCCGGTGCCGAGTTGTCCGGGGACTCCTGGGCCGCGCCCAGGGCGGCGGCCGAGAATGAATACAGGGCGGCGACCGTGGCGGCGTTATTGGACGGTGCCGGGCCTGCGGTCCGGGGAGCGGCCGCCTGGGGCGTGACGGGGTTCAGGGCGCTGAGCGCGGAGGAGGTAGTGCCGCTGGCAGTAGGGGTTGGCGCCGTCTGCCGGAGGACGGCCGCCTGGGCCAGGGCGGCGGGGCTGGTGAGGGAAAGCAGGTAGGCTTCAAAGGGGGCTTGCGCCTTGAAGCTGGCCTGGGACACCAAAGGCAGGGCAATCCCATACCCAGCCATCTGCGCGAGCGAGTGCGAAATCAGGGGACTGATGGCATTGATATACACGTTGTGCCTTTCGGGGCCATCACCTCCAGGCGGTCCCTTGAGTTCGAGGGATGCCTTCGGGGACCCTGGAGGAGCATTTCCCGCGCCATTATTTAAGTATAATTATTTCAGTAATTAATAATCGATACATCTCGCTCAACCCCTGGGGATCAATCAAAATGAGACATCTCTTCCGTGATCTTGGAACGGCATCACCAGAGGAGTGGAGAGCGCGAGAGGGGCGGGAAGCCCCATCCCTCTCGGTATCTGCGATACACGAGACACACTGACTATTCAGGTTGGGGAGGCAGAGCCCCTCTCGTTTTTGAATTTCAATTTGCGCTTTGCACTTGCGAAAGCGAAAAAAAAGCGTAACAGGTAATCATGCCCCGCTGCATCACACCCTCCTTCGCCTGCGAGTTCCCGCTCAAGGCTGGCCTTCGCGAAGTC
Organism: Holophagaceae bacterium; assembly: GCA_003165415.1. Taxonomy (GTDB): domain Bacteria; phylum Acidobacteriota; class Holophagae; order Holophagales; family Holophagaceae; genus Mesoterricola. Next base: position 35,826 of record PLUC01000155.1, on the reverse strand, counting down.
GCAGTGCTGGGTTCCCGGTTCGAGGCAGCCCGGCAGCTTGGCAACGCAGTCCTTGGCGAGACTCAGCGCCGCTTGGCCCGGGTGCGCAGGGACCCGGCCTTCGAGGTCGCCAAGGCCCTCCCCCGCGGTTCCTGGAAGGCGGACGCTACCTCCGAGCAGAAGGCCCAATCCAAGGTCCGCCAGGACGCCTTCCGGACGGTCAAGGCCAAGCACGGCTTCGAGGAATGGGGCCTGCACGCGTACAGCAGTCTGACTGCAGGCAGTTGGATCCGGGACCACCTGGACATCAACACGGCCCAGAAGATGGCCTCCCGGGTCTTCAAGGCCGTGGAACGCTGGTCCTACGGCCAAGCCGGCAAGCCGCGCTTCAAGCGCCATGGCGAAGTGGTTTGCGTCGAGGGCAAGAGCAACCTCTCCGGCATCCGGTTCCGCTTCCAGCCGGAAGGGAACCCGGTGGTGCTGTGGAACGGGACATTTGCCGACCTGCGCATGGAAGTCGTGGTTGACCCGGAGGACCCGTTCCAGGCCCACGCCCTGGCCTTGGCCCGGGAGGGCAAGGTCAAATATGTGCGGATCCTCCTGCGCACGATTCGGGGCCGGCGCCTGGTCTATGCCCAACTGGTGCTGGAGGGCCACCCGCTGCGCAAGCTGAAGCCGGACGGCGCCCTGAAGCACCCGACTGGGGACGCCCTGGTCGGCCTGGATTTGGGGCCTTCCGAGGTCGCCATCGTGACTGAGGGGCAGGCCGAGAAGGTGTCTTTCTGCCCAGGGCTGGACCGGAAGGAGAAGCGGCGAAAGAAATATCAGCGCAAGCTGGACCGCCAGCGCCGTGCCAACAACCCAGACAACTACGAGGCAGATGGGCAGGTCAAACCCAATGCGGAGCGGAAACCCTGGAAGGCTTCAAAGTCCCAGATGAAGACCCGGGCCTCGCTGGCGGACCTCCAGCGGGCCATGGCGGGGCACCGGAAGTCGCTCCAGGGCACGCTGGTGCACCGGGTTCTGGCCCGGGGCAACCGGCTCAAGAGCGAGAAGTGCAATAAGCGGGCCTGGGCGAAGAACTGGGGCCGGTCGGTGGGCCACAAGGCGCCAGGAATGTTCCAGGCCCGGCTGGGCGTTCTGGCGGAAGCCTCGGGCGGGAGTACCGACAAGATCTCCACCCGGACCAGTTGCCTTTCCTCGCGCTGCTTGTGCGGCCTGCGACGGAAGAAACCGCTCAAGGAGCGGGAGCATACCTGCGGCTGCGCCTACGTCCCCGAAGGGATGCAAGCGGACCGCGATGAATTCTCGGCCTTCCTGGCACTGTTCTGCCAGGAAGGTGTTCTGGACGAAGGGGCTGCCAGGGAAGCCTGGCGGGCCTGGAGGGTGGACATCCTCCTGCATGCGTCGTCCAGGGAAGGGTGCGGGAGCCGCTCGGGCGGCGCAAGCAGTTCCCACCGCGTCCAAACGGCGAATGAGGGAGCCCTGCTCCCAAAGCGGAAGGCCGAGACCGCCCGCCGGAGCCGTTCGCAGCGAAGGGATAGAAGCGGCCGTAAGGCCCCCGGTGCGGTTTTGCCAGGTGGAGAGCGAGTCGCGAAGATCCCCGTTCCTGCAGGCGGCGCGCATGCGCCGCCGGGAACCCTCGCCTTTTAGGGCGGGGAGGATGTCAGGCTACCTGGAGGCCGAAACGGAAGGCTCGCGATTCGGCGGGCAGGCGGGATTGCCTGTGTTCTGGGCCTGTTCGATGAGATCCTTGATCCGGAGCGCGTCCCCTTTGCGATGCCCGTGGCTGGCCAGGGGATCGCCGCCCCCGGTGGACTCGATGAGGAGGTCCGACCAGAACAGGCCGGAATGGATGCGCACGCTGGCCACGCGCATCAAAGGGATGGACATCTCATTGCGGGAGAACCAGGAACGCTTCCGCCGGGTCACGGCGGTGGCGGACACTTCGATCTGGGTGGGGAAGAGCCGGTTCCCCTGGGTCCAACGGCTGGCTGGGAAGGTCTCTGTGGGCATGGGCCAAGTCTAGTCTGAATGCCGAGGGGAATGGTCATAAAACTGTCATTCCGTTGGATCAGGTTCAGAAAGGAGCGGGAATGCTATGAATTAAATATTACGCAAAAGAATCAAAATTATTATTAATACCTCTAATAGTGACTAGTAAAAAATTGATTTCAAGATTGCATTGACTATTATTTTCCAATGTGCTGAAATGCTCTTCGTAATGGCCAAGGCATCCTTTATTTGAATAAAGCCCTCTTTTCCTGCTTGAACGCCCGCATATGAAAACGCAGTCCCCATTTCAGCCTCCTTTTCGCCAGCTCAAGCGTGCCCATGGCCGCTCCGGCGAGGTTCCGGGCGCCGGGCGCCGGCTCGGCTGGGCTGGCCTTCCGGATCAGGGCAGTGTGCTCATCTGCATGCTGGGCCTTGGCTTGGCCAGTATCTGCGGGGCCCAGGCGCCGGAGGCGCCGCGGGTTCCGTCCGCGGCCGGAGCCGAGGGCGGGCAGGGGAACCCGCCGGAATCGAAGCGGCCGGCGGGCCCGGTCCAGGAGGCTGCCAAGGGCGCGCCGGCGCCTCCTCCGGCCGGTGAGGAGAGGGGGGCCGCGCAGCCCGCCCCCCGCCCGGCGCCCGCCCCCAGGCCCTTCGTCCTGGCCTCGGACCTGTTCACCGGGGCCCTGGCCAGCCCGCGCCCGCCCGAAGTGCGCATGGGCAGCGACTACGTCATCGGCAGCGGCGACCAGCTCGCCCTCACCACGTTCGGCAGCGTGTCCCTGGCGCGGGTGCTCAAGGTGGACCGGGGCGGCAAGGTGTCCATCCCGGACGTGGGGCTGCTGGAGGTGCGGGGCCTCACCCTGGAATCGGCGCGCAGCCTCATCCGCGCGGCCCTGCAGCGGAAGTACTCGGGCCTGGAGCAGTTCAACCTGGAGGTGGTGGGCCTGCACGACGTGGAGGTCATGGTCATCGGCGAAGTGCGCCACCCCGGTTCTTACCTGGTGCCCAGCTCCAGCTCGCCGGTGGCCCTGCTGGGCCAGGCCGGGGGGCCGTCCGACAGCGGCTCGTACCGGTGCATCCGCCACCTGCGCGGCGGCAAGGTGATCCAGGAACTGGACCTATACCGTCTGCGCTTCGACGGGACCGGCCTGGAAAGCCGCGGATTCCTGGACGGGGACACCCTGTTCGTGCCCCTGGCCGGAACCCGGATCACCGTCATGGGCGCCTTCCGCCGGGTCGCGGCGGCGCCGGAGCGTCCGCAGGCGCCGGGGGTGGCGATGGAACTGGCGCCCGGCGAAAGCGCGCTGGAGGCGGTCCACTTCGCCGGCGGCCTCATCCCGGCGGCCAGCCAGGTGCTGGTGACCCTCCAGCGCACCAGCGCCGACGGCATCAGCACCGTCCGCAACATCGCCAACACCCTGGCCGACCTGCGCGCCGCCAGGTTCTGCGAGGGGGACGTGCTGCGCGCCCTGGGCCGGGCGGAGCGACTGGAGGAGTATGTGGAGGCCGCCGGCTGCGTGGCGGTTCCGGGACGGTTCTCCTACCGGGAGGGCATGCGGGTCGGCGACCTCCTGGCCGTGGGCGGGGAAGGCGGCCAGCTGCTGCCGGGCACCTACCGGCTGCGCGGCGAGATCCTGCGGACCCATCCGGACGGCAGGACCCAGCTGCTCAGCTTCGACGTGGACCGGGCGCTCAAGGGGGACCCGGCCCACAACCTCCCGCTGCGGCCCAGGGACCGGGTGGAGCTGGCCAGCGTGGCGGACCTGCGCCTGGCCAAGCGGGTCACCATCCTGGGGCCCTTCACCCGTCCGGGCGTCTACGATTGGCATGAGGGCATGCGCGCGGCGGACCTGATCTTCCGGGCGGGGGTCCCGAAACTCTCCGCCGGGAGCCATTATGCGGAGCTGGCCAGCATCAAGGACGGCAAGACCAGCACGGTGGTCCGCCTGGACCTGGCCCGGCTGGTGAGCACCGAGGACCAGGCGCCGGTGGCCCTGGAGGATGACCAGGTCAACCCCAGGCTCCAGCCCTACGACCAGATCACCATCTACGAGAACCCGGACTACCGTATGCACCGCACCGTGACCATCCTGGGCCAGGTGCGGCGCCCGGGCCCCTACGTGATCCAGGAGGAGCGGTTCACCCTGGGCCAGCTCATCGACCGGGCCGGGGGGCTCACCCAGGACGCCATGCCCACCGGTGCGATCTTCCTGCGTTCGAGCCTGGCGCCCAGGGACCTCAGCGCCAAGGATCCCGCGGCCGGGGACGGCGCGGCCGGGCCTGCGGCCCGGGACCTGGCGGCTGTGGACAGCATCCTTCAGCGCCTGAACGAGACCAAGCGCGCCCGGGACACCGGCGCCCTGGAAGCCAGCCCCCTGCTCCATGGGCTGGTGCAGGGCGAGCTGAACCGGATGATCGTGGACTTTCCGGCGGTCCTGCGGGGAGACCCCAGGCAGGACGTGGTGCTGCTGGACGGTGATCAGGTGTTCATTCCCCGGCGGACCGATTCGGTCTGCGTGGTGGGGGAGGTCGCCAGCTCCTTCTCCACCTTCCATGTCCGGCCCGGCGACCGGGTCCGGGACGTGCTGAGGCTGGCCGGAGGCTACACCCGCAATGCCGACCAGGCCCAGGTGCGGCTGCTCAAGGCCGACGGCCGGGTGATCGATTCCCGGGTGGCGCGGTCCGGCATCGAGCCGGGGGACGCCCTCCTGGTGCCCCAGCGGATCCGCAAGGATGTCCCCTGGCAGGACACGCTGCTGGCCATGACCCCCATCGCCATCCTCTACAACGCCATTCGCCGCTGAGCTCGCGGCCTCGCCTGAACCGGCCGGGAGCCCGGAGGAACCTGAACAATTTGTAAACGCGGTGTCCTGATTTGGCAGGACAGGAGCGGGTTTGTCTCATCAAGAGGCTTAGAAAAAAATGGAATCCCTGAAGAAGAATTCAAACGACAAGGCCTGGAAGCTCGACAGCCGGCCCATGGTGCGCCGAAGCGGCAAGCTGCTCCTGGACGGAGCGCTGGCGGCGGCGGCGTGGAGCCTCACCTGCTGCCTGCTCCGCCCGGCGCCGCCGGCGATGCGGGGGGCGGCCCTCTTCACGGCCCTGGCGGTGGCGGTCAACGCGGCCTTCGGCTTCACCAGCCAGCACTACCGCATGGTGGGCTTCAGCGAGGCCTGGGCCCTGCTGCGGGGCACCCTCAGCCTCGCAGCGGCCGCGCTGGTGTTCTGCGCCCTGCGCGGCGACGTCCGGTTGGGGGTGGAGGGCGCCGGCATCTTCCTCCCGGCCAGCCTGCTCACCGGAGCGATGTGGTTCGGCTTCCGGGTGCTGGCCATGAAGGAGCACCGCAGGCGCTACCTGCGCCGGCCCGGGCTGCCCGGGTCCGCCGCCGGGCAGGGCGCGTCCCGGCCGGAGCGCACCCTCATCGTCGGCGCCGGGAGGGCCGGGATGAGGCTCTGCCAGGAACTGCGGGAGCACCCCCGGCTGGACTACCAGGTGCTGGGCTTCGTGGACGACGCCCTGGAGAAGCAGGGCGTGCGGATCGAGGGGATCCCGGTGCTGGGCCCCACCCGGCTGCTGCAGGCCTTCGTCCGGGAGCAGAACGCGTCCCTGGTGATCCTGGGCATGGCCGGCGCCCCGGGCGCCAGGATCCGGGAGCTGAGCCAGCAGCTCCAGGCCCAGGGCATCCGGGTGAAGACCGTCCCGGGGATCCTGGAGCTGGTGGGCGACCACCCCTGGAAGCCCGAGGTGCGGGACATCGCCATCGAGGACCTGCTCCGGCGGGAGGCCATCAACCTGGACACCGGCGCCATCCGCCATGCCCTGGAAGGGTCGGTGGCGCTCATCACCGGGGCGGGCGGATCCATCGGCAGCGAACTGAGCCGGCGGGTGGCGGGCTTCCGGCCGAGGACCCTGGTCCTGCTGGGCCGGGGGGAGAACAGCCTCTGGGAGATCGAGCGCGAGCTGAGGCGCCTCTATCCTGCCCAGGACATCGCGGTGGCCCTCTGCGACATCCGCAACCGGGCGCGGCTGCACCAGGTGTTCGACGCCTGGCGGCCCCAGGTGGTGTTCCACGCCGCGGCGCACAAGCACGTCCCCTACCTGGAGCACCATCCCGAGGAGGCCATCGAGAACAACATCTTCGGCACCCAGAACGTGCTGAAGGCGGCCCTGGCCGCGGCCGCGCGCATCGTGGTCAACATCTCCACCGACAAGGCGGTGAACCCGGTCAACGTCCTGGGCGTGACCAAGCGCATTGGCGAGCACCTGGTGATCCAGGCCGCGGGCCAGGCCGGCAAGGGTTCCCGCTACGTCAGCGTGCGCTTCGGCAACGTCCTGGGCAGCAGGGGCAGCGTCATCCCGCTGTTCCGCGACCAGATCCGCCGGGGCGGGCCGATCACCGTCACCCACCCGGACATGGTCCGGTATTTCATGACCATCCCCGAAGCCGGGCAGCTGGTGCTCCAGGCCGGCATCCTGGGCGGAACCGGGCGGGTGTTCGCGCTGGACATGGGCGAACCGGTGCACATCGTGGACCTGGCCAGAGACATGGCCCGCCTCTCCGGGCTGTCGCCGGGGGTGGACATCGACATCCAGTTCACCGGCGCCCGCCCCGGGGAGAAGTTCTTCGAGGAGCTGTTCACTGAGGTGGAGGACCGCCAGGCCTACGTCCATCCCAAGATCTTCGAGGCGATCCAGGATCCCCGGGACCCCGCGCTGCTGGAGCAGGGGCTCGCGGCCCTGAGACTGGCGCCGGGGCTGCCCGAGGGCTCCCGCCAGCGGGAGATGCTGAGCTGGTTCATGAAACTGGTGCCGGTGTACCGCCCCTCGCCTTCCGGGTTGGGGCGCCACCTCCAGGAGGAGGGCCGCGCCCCCCACCGCCACGTCCATGCCGCCCAGGAAGGGCCGCTGGAGGTGCCGGGCTAGTCCTGACGCTCCTTCACATTCCCCGCAACCCGAGGTTCACCCCATGTCCAAGTTCCAGACCTTGATCCGCCGCCTGACCCCCAGGGAGAGCCTGCGCCGCCCGCTGCGCCACGCCTGCCTGGCGGGCCTGGCCACGGCGGCGGTGACGGTGTGCCTCCCCAACGACTACCGGTCCCAGGCCAGGATCCTGTCGGACATGGGCCACCCCGGCGGCGGAGCCAGCCTGCGCACCGGGGTCTGGGCCCCCACCGCGCCCCCGGAGACCCCCGCCCCCAGGGAGGACGGACCCACCGTCATCTACGTGGACATCCTCAAGAGCCGGCGCATGGCCGAGCAGCTCCTCCTGCAGGAGTACGAGTACGGCTGCCGCCCCTGGCGCTTCGCCCGCCGGCGCCGGACCCGGGGCACCCTGCTGGACTACCTGGGGGCGGACAACGTCGACCGGGCCATGAAGCCGCTGAAAAAGGTCCTGGACATCCAGCGGGACCCCAAATCCGGGCTGCTGACCATCAGCGTCGAGACCACCTCCCCGGAGCTGTCCCTGCAGGTGGTACGCAAGGCGGCGGAGAGCCTGAGGGATTTCCTGGTGGAGCTGGGCCAGGACGCCGGCAGGGACAAGGCGCGCTTCACCCTGGGGCGGCTGCGGGAGGTGCAGGACAAGTACGCCGAACTGGGGCGGCAGTTCGAGCGGTTCCAGGACGCCAACCGCAACTGGGAAGCCAGCCCGTCGCCCAACCTCCGCTTCCGGGGGGCCCAGATGAGGGAAGAGCTCAACCTGTGGCGCCAGGTCGTGATGAACCTGACCCTCAACCATGAGCAGGCCCTGCTGGAAGCCCAGAACGACACCCAGACCCTGCTGCTGATGGACCCGGGCAGCCTCCCCCTGGAGAAGAGCCGGCCGCACCGGGCCCTGATCGTGTGCGCCGTCGCCTCGGCGGTGGGGGCGGGAAGCTGGGCCGTCCGCAACCGCACCGCCATCCTCAACCGCATTCTCGCCAAGGAGCATTCCGCATGAGCGTCTATACCAATACCGGCGCGGTGGTTTCACCGGCCAACGAACTGATGGAGAAATTCAAGGACCGCACCGCCCGGGTGGGCGTGGTGGGCCTGGGCTACGTGGGCCTGCCCTTCGCCGTGGAGAAGGCCAAGGTCGGCTTCCGGGTCCTGGGCTTCGACCGCAGCGGCGACCGGGTCGACCGGGTCAACGCCGGGGACAACTACATCGGCGACGTGCGGGACCAGGAGCTGCGCGACGTGGTGCTGCGCAAGGGCCTGCTGGCCGCCACCGGAGACTGGGACCGGCTGCCGGAGATGGACGTGATCGTCATCTGCGTGCCGACCCCGCTCACCCGCAACCTGACCCCGGATCTCCAGTACATCCAGGCCGTGACCGCGGAGCTGGCCAAGCGCCTGCGGCCCGGCCAGCTGGTCAGCCTGGAGAGCACCACCTACCCGGGCACCACCGAGGAGGTGATGAAGCCCATGCTGGAGGCTTCGGGCCTGGAGGAGGGGCGGGACTTCTACCTGGCCTTCAGCCCCGAGCGGGTGGACCCGGGCAACAAGCGCTACAGCACCCGCAACACCAACAAGGTGGTGGGGGCCGCCGATGGCGTCAGCCGGGAAGTGGCCCTGGCCTTCTACCGCCAGACCATCCTGCACGTGGTGCCGGTGAGTTCCTCCCGGGCGGCGGAGATGGTGAAGGTGTTCGAGAACACCTTCCGCGCCGTGAACATCGCCCTGGTGAACGAGCTGGCCATGCTCTGCGACCGCATGGGCATGGACGTGTGGGAGGTGCTGGATGCCGCCGGCACCAAGCCCTTCGGGATCCTTTCCTTCTATCCGGGCCCCGGGGTAGGTGGGCACTGCATCCCCTTGGACCCGCACTACCTGGAGTGGAAGGCCCGGGAGTTCAATTTCAACACCCGGTTCATCGCCCTGGCCGGCGAGATCAACCGGCGCATGCCGGAGTTCGTCCTGGAGAAGGCCATGCGCCTGCTCAGCGACCGCGGGCTGGGGCTGCGCGGCGCCAAGGTGCTGGTGCTGGGGGTGGCCTACAAGAAGGACGTGGAGGACGCCCGGGAGAGTCCCGGGGCCGAGATCCTGCACCTGCTGGCGCTGAGGGGGGCGGCGGTGTCCTACCACGATCCCCTGGTCCCCCGCTTCCAGGAATACGGCCACGACCTGGCGAGCGTGCCGCTCACCGCCGGTGTCCTGGCGGATGCGGACCTGGTGCTGATCCTCACCGACCACTCCGCGGTGGACTACGCCTTCGTGGTCAAGCACGCGCGGCTGCTGCTGGACACCCGCTTCGCCACCCGCGGGGTGCCCTGCGACCGGAACCGGGTGGTGCTCCTGTGAGCCCGCTCGTGGCGGTGGTGGGATGCGGCGCCTGGGGGCGCAACCACGTGCGCACCTTCCATGAACTGGGGGCGCTGGCGGGGGTGGTGGAGGTGATGCCCGCCCTGCGGGAGAAGATCCGGGCGGACTACCCCGGGGTGCCGGTATGGAGCTCCCTGGAGCAGGCCTTCGCCCACGCCGACGGGATCGTCGTAGCCACGCCGGCGCCCTCCCACGCGGCCCTCGCCGGCCGGGCGCTGCTGGCGGGGAAGGGGGTCCTGGTGGAGAAGCCCATGACCCTGGACACCCGGCAGGCCAAGGAACTGGTGGGCCTCGCCGCCGGCGCGGGCCGGCCGCTCATGGTGGGCCACCTGCTGATGTACCAGCCGGCGATCCGGGAGCTGAAGCGGTTGCTGGAGACCGGCGCCGTGGGCCGGGTACTGCGGATCCACCAGGAGCGGCTCAACCACGGGCGGGTCCGGAACACCGAGAACGTGCTCTGGAGCCTGGCGCCCCACGACGTGGCGGTGCTCTGCCTGCTCATGGGCGGCGCCCCCCGGACCGTGCGCGCGTCCGGGGCCGCCTTCCTGCAGTCCGGGATCCACGATGACATCCACCTGGAGTTCGCCTTCCGCGCCGGGCGCTCCGCCCACATCCACTCCGCCTGGTACTGGCCCGGAAAGCGGCGCGGCCTGCGGGTCCTGGGCGACCAGGGGATGATCGCCTACAACGAGTCCGACCAGAGCCTCACCCTGCACCGCAAGCGCCTGAAGGGGGGCGATCCGCCCGCGGGCCTGGCGCCGGTGGACGAAGGCTCGGAAAGGATCTACGAAGGCCAGGGCGATCCCCTGCGCCTGGAGGACCAGCATTTCCTGGACTGCCTCGCCTCGGGCGCGGCGCCGCTCAGCGACGGCCACAGCGGGGTCGAGGTGGTCCGGGTGCTCGAGGAGGCCGACGCCCAGCTCAGGCAGGACTTGAACCCAACCGCAAAGGAGACCGCGTGAACACCCTTACCGCACCCCCCAAGCCCCACTACGCCCACCCCACCGCGGTGGTGGACGAGGGCGCCAGCATCGGCGAGAACACAAAGATCTGGCACTTCTCCCACGTCTACCCCAGGACCGTGATCGGCTCAGACTGCATCCTCGGCCAGAACGTCATGGTGGCCGACGGGGTCAGCATCGGCAACCACTGCAAGATCCAGAACAACGTGTCCCTGTACGAGGGGGTGGTGCTGGAGGACTACGTGTTCTGCGGGCCGAGCATGGTGTTCACCAACGTGCAGACGCCCCGCTGCCTGTTCCCCCGCAACCGGTCCGACGACTACTTCGAGACCCGGGTGAAGCGCGGCGCCAGCATCGGCGCCAACGCCACCATCGTCTGCGGCATCACCCTGCAGGAATGCGCCTTCGTGGCAGCCGGGTCGGTGGTGATCCGGGACGTGCCCGCCTACGCCATGGTGGCCGGCGTGCCCGCGCGGATCATCGGCTACATGTGCGAACGGGGCGAGCGGCTGAAGTTCGACGGCACCGGCCGGGCCATGACCAGCTACGGCCAGGCCTACCGCCGCTCGGCGGACGGCCTTGTGGCCAAGGAGGGCTGAACCGTGGACACCCAGACCCGCATCCCCGTGCTGGACCTCAACCCGCAACTGGACGCCCTGTGGCCGGAGCTCAACCAGGCCATCCAGCGGACCCTGCGCTCCACCCACTACATCCTCGGGCCGGAGGTGCGGGCCTTCGAGCAGGAGGCCGCCCGCTACCTGGGGATGAAGCACGCCGTCGGCTGCAACTCCGGCACCGACGCCCTGGTCATCGCCCTCCGGGCCCTGGGCATCGGCCCCGGGGACGAGGTCGTCACCACCCCCTTCACCTTCTTCGCCACCGCCGAGGCCATCAGCCAGGTGGGCGCCACCCCGGTGTTCGCGGACGTGGAGGAGGCCACCATGAACCTGGATCCCGCCCGGGTGGAGCGGGCCGTCACCTTGCGCACCCGGGCCATCCTCCCGGTGCACCTGTTCGGCCGCCCCTGCGCCATGGACGACCTCCTGGACATCGCCCGGCGCCGGGGGCTCATGGTGGTGGAGGACTGCGCCCAGAGCTTCGGGGCGCGCCACCGGGACAGGCCCACCGGCAGCATGGGCCAGATCGGATGCTTCAGCTTCTTCCCCTCCAAGAACCTGGGCGCCTGCGGCGACGGCGGGCTGCTGGCCACCAGCGACGACCAGCTGGCTTCGCTGTGCCGGGCGCTGCGGGTGCACGGCAGCCGGAAGAAATACCACAACGAGATGATGGGCTACAACTCGCGCCTGGATGAGCTCCAGGCCGCCATCCTGCGGGTCAAGCTGCCCCGCCTGGAGGCCTGGAACGCGGGCCGGAGACGGGTGGCGGAGGGCTACCGCCGGCTGCTGGAGGGCCACGGGCGCATCGTCCTGCCGCCTCCGGACCCGGGCCACGTGTACCACCAGTTCACCGTGCGGGTGCCGGGCTGCGACCGGGACCAGCTCCAGGCCCGGCTGGCCCAGGAGGGGGTGGAGACCATGGTCTACTACCCGGTCCCCTGCCACCGGCTGCTGGCCTACGCCCACAGCCACGCCCACGTGGCCTGCCCGGTGGCGGAGCGGCTCTGCGCCGAGGTCATCTCCCTGCCCATCTGGCCGGAGATGGAGCACGAGGCCCAGGCGGCCGTGGTCCGCGCGCTGCTGGCGCAGGCGGGCAGGGGATGAGGCTCCCGTTCCAGCTCCAGGGCTTCCGCCTGAAGGTGCTGCAGGTGGCCGGCGGCACCGCCGTGGCCCAGGGCCTCCTGGTCCTGGCCTCGCCGGTCCTCACCCGGCTCTACACGCCGGCCGACTTCGGGGCTCTGGTGGTGTACATGTCCCTCCTGGCCCTCCTGGTGATCCTCGCCTCCCTGCGCTACGAGTTCGCCCTGCCCATCCCCGAGGACGACGCCGAGGCGGTGGATCTGCTGGCGGTGTGCATGCTCCTGGTGGTGGTCACCGCCAGCCTCAGTTCGCTGGTCCTGTACCTGCTGCGGGAGCGGGTCGTCGCCTGGACCGGGGTGCCCGCGCTGGGGCCCTACCTGTGGCTGGTGCCGGTGAGCATCTTCGGGGTGGGCTTCTACCAGGTGTTCAACTGCTGGGCCATCCGCAAGGGCGGCTACGCCCGCATCGCCCGCACCAAGGTGACCCAGAGTGTGACCCAGGTTGCGCTCCAGGTGGGGGTGGGGACGGTGGTCAAGGGCCCCCTGGGCCTGCTGCTGGGGCACGCGGTGGGCCGGAGCAACGGCACCCGCACCCTGGCCATGCTGGACTGGCGCAACGACCTGGCCCGGCTCAGGCAGGTGCGCTGGGCCGGGATGTGGCGGGCCATGGTGCGCTTCCGCCGCTTCCCGGTGATCGCCAGCTCCACCGCGCTCATGAACACCTGCAACCTGCGCATGCCGGCGCTGCTGCTGGCCGTGTACTTCGGCCCGGCGGTGGCCGGGTGGTTCGCCCTGGCCCAGCGGGTGTTCGCCCTGCCCAGCTCGGTCATCGGCGAATCGGTGGCCCAGGTCTATTTCGGGGAGGTGGCGGCCACGGTGAACCGGGACGCCGGCGGCCTCATGGTGCTGTTCCGCGGCACCCTGCGCCGGATGTTCCTCCTGGGCCTGCCGCTCATGCTCGCAGCCATGGCCGCGGGCTGGTTCCTGTTCCCGGTCCTCTTCGGGCGGAACTGGCGGGAGGCGGGCATCTTCGTGGTGGCCATCGCGCCCATGGCCCTGGCCCAGTTCACCGCCGCCTGCGCCGACAGCACCCTGATGGTGCTGGAGCGGCAGGACCTGGCGTTCTACCGGGAGCTGGTCCGGTCCGGCCTGCTGTTCAGCGGCATCCTGATCGCCTACCTGCTCAAGTGGCAGCCCCGGCCCGCCATCTTCCTGTTCGGCGCCACCGGGACCCTGGCCTACGTCATCTACGGCCTGATCACCTGGTACGCCATCCGCGCGCACAGCGCGGCCCGGAAGGCCGCGCCATGAGCCCATTCCGCCGTCTCCGGGCGGGGCTCGCGGCCTGGCTGCGGACCTTCGCCACCCGCCCTCGCTTCCTGGCCCTGGCGGCCTTCCTGTTCGCCGGGGACCTGAAGGCCGATCCCAGGCTGGAGGGGTTCCCGGTGGACCTCACCCTGCTCACCGGCGCCCTGCTCACCGGGACCCTCGCCGTCCGCTCCCTGCGCGGGGCCCGGCTGCGCTCCCTGGGCGGTCCGGCCCTGATGGGCGTCTGGTTCCTCAGCTTCGTGCCCGGGCTGGCGCAGGCGGCGCACTCCCCGTACGCCTTCCAGAAGATGGCCACCATCTTCACCTTCACCCTCCTTTCCGCCCTGGCCCCCCTGTTCCTCATCGACGACGACAGCGACCGGATCAGGCTCATGAACGCCCTGGCCTGTTTCTGCCTCGTCATCGCCTTCGGGGGGCTGCTGGGCGGCGGCCGGTCGGCCCAGCGGCTGCAGGCCTTCGGGGCCGGCACCATCTCCCTGGGCCGGGCCTCCGGCCTGCTGTTCACCTACGCCGCCATCGTCCTGGCGGGCGACGCCCCCCTGCCGGCGCTCACCTTCGGGATCCTGGTGCTGGCGGGGGTCGCCGGGACGTTTTCCGGGTCCCGGGGCCCCATCCTGGCCGCCCTGGCGGTGCTCGTCCTCCTGTTCGGAATCGGGCGGATGCGCCTTGGCCGCGGGCTGCTGCGGCTGCTTTGGGCCGCGGGGCTGTTCCTGGCCGTGCTCGGGTCCAGCCTGTCGCTGGCGCCCAAGGGGTCCCTGGCGCGGGTGGAGGCGTTCTTCCAGGGGCAGTACGGATCCTCGGAGAGCTACCGGGTGAACGCCCTCCATGATGCCTGGCGGATCATCGGCGAGGCCCCCTGGGGCATCGGCTGGGGCGGATTCGCCACCTGGGTGGATCCGGAACGGGGGGTGGGCCGCCAGTATCCGCACAACCTCCTGGCGGAGGTCACCCTGGAATCGGGCTGGATCTGCGGGGCCGTCACCCTCCTGGTGCTGCTGGCGGCGGTGGTGGCGGGCTGGTCCGGGACTTGGCTGCCGGGAGGACGGGTGGTGTTCGCCGGGGCGGTGTTCTACCTGATCAACGCCATGGTCAGCGGCGACCTGAACGACAACCGGCCCCTGTTCATGTTCATCAGCTCGGCCCTCATGCTCTGGCCGCGCCCCGCCCGGGTGGCGCCATGAGCGCCGGGAGGATGGCCGTGGTCACCACCGCCCACGCCTGGGGCGATCCCCGGGTGTTCGAACGGGAACTGGCCACCTGCCTGGCCTGGGGCGTGGAAACCCACGTGTTCGTTCCCCTGGCCGAGCCGCCGGTCCGGTCCGGCTGGAGCGCCGACCCCAGGCTGGTGGTGCACCCGCTGGCCATGCCCGGCGGGCGGGTGGCGCGGGTCCGTCTGTCCCTGGGAGTCTGGCGGGAGGTGCTCCGGCACGGGCCGTTCCGGCTGGTGCAGTTCCACGATCCGGAACTGGTGCCGGCCATGGCGCTCCTGGGCATCCTGCGCCCGGGGACCTACACCCTTTACGACATCCACGAGGACCTGCCCCTGCAGCTGGCGTCCAAGAGCTACCTGCCGCCGGGCCTGAGGGCCCCCGCCTCGCGCCTGGCCGCGTGCATGCTGCGCGCGGCCCGGGAGCTGTTCAGCGGCTTCGCGCCGGCCACCGAGGCGATCGCCCAGGCCTGGCCGGGGGCCGAGACCCGGGTGCTGCACAACTATCCCAAGGCCCTGTTCGGCCTGGCCGGTACCCCCCCGGATCCCCGCCGGATCCTTTATGTGGGCGGACTGTCCCAGGCGCGGGGCATCCTCCTGGCCCTGGAGGCCGTGCGGGAGGCCCGGCGCCGGCTGCCGGACCTGCGCCTGGAGCTGATCGGCTGGATCATGGAGGCGGAGATCGGCTCGGCCATCCAGGCGGCCGCGGCCGAGGGCTGGTGCGTCCACATTCCCTGGCTGGCGCCGGAAGCCCTCCTGGCGCGCGCCGCGGGCGCCGGCGTCGGCCTGGTGACCCTGCTGCCCCGGCCCAACTACCTGGAGTCCCTGCCCACCAAGTTGTTCGAGTACATGGCCATGGGCATTCCGGTGCTGGCCTCGGACTTTCCCCTCTGGCGCCGGCTGGTGGTGGAGGCCGGCGCCGGCCGGGTGGCCGACCCGGTGCCCGGCGCGGTGGCCCGGGCCCTGGTCGAGATGTGCTCGGACCCCGGGGGCCTCCGGTGCTTCGCTGCGGCGGGCCGCGCGGCCTACCAGGAGCGTTACCGCTGGGAGGTGGAATCCCGGAACCTCCTCTGGCACCTCCGCCGGGCCCGCCTCGCTTGAACCCTCATTTTTTGGTGCCGTCTGATGCGAATCCTCCTGGTCAACCATTACGCCTTCCCGCCGACCCAGCCCGGAGGAACCCGGCACTATTCCCTGGCCCGGGCCCTGGCGGCCATGGGGCACCAGCCGGTGATCGCCGCCGCGGGCTTCGACCACATCACCCGCACCGACCGGCTGGAGCCGGGGGAAGCCGTGCGCCGGGAGGTGCACGGCGGCGTGCCCTTCGTCTGGCTGCGCACCCCCGGCTACGCCGGCAGCGGCGGCGCCGCCCGGGTGTGGAACATGCTCGCCTTCGCCCGGGCGGTGGAGCACACCCTGATCCGGCACCTGGACGGCCGCCCCGACGTGATCGTGGGCAGCAGCCCGCACCTGTTCGGGGCCCAGGCCGCGCTGCGGCTCGCCCGCCGGCTGCAGGTACCCTTCGTGCTGGAGATCCGCGACGTGTGGCCGCAGTCGCTCATCGACGTGATGGGCGTCTCCCGCTGGCACCCCCTGGTGTGGATCATGGGGCGGATCGAGCGCGAGCTGTACCGGGAGGCCGACCACATCATCACCCTCCTGCCCGGGATCGGCCCCCGGGTGGCGGAGCGGGGCGGGGATCCCGGCGCCGTCACCTGGGTCTCCAACGGGATCGACCTGAGCCTGGTGCCGCCGGTGCTGGAGCCGGAGGAGGGGGACAGCTTCACCTTCATGTACGCCGGTTCCCACGGCCGCACCAACGCCCTGGACGTCATGGTGGACGCGGCATCCCTGCTCCAGGCGCGCCGTCCGTGGCGCCGTCTGAAGCTGGTGCTGGTGGGCACCGGTCCGGAAAAACCGCGGCTGGAGGCCCGGGCCCGGGCGGAGGGCCTGACCAGCCTCGCCTTCCTGCCCCCCGTGCCCAAGCTGGAGGTGTACGCGACCCTGGCCCGGGCCGACGCCTTCTGGGTCAGCTCCCAGGCCAGCGGCCTCTGGCAGCACGGGATCAGCTTCAACAAGCTGTACGACTACATGGCCATGGCCCGGCCCACGGTGATCGGCCTGGACTGCCCCAACAACCCCATCGCCGAGGCCGGATGCGGCATCACCGTCCGTCCGGGGGATCCCGCTGCCATGGCGGCGGGCATGGAGCGGCTCCTGGCCTTGGGCTCCGGGCCGCGGCGGGAGATGGGCCGGCGGGGCAGGGCCCACGTGGAGGCCAACTTCGACTTCCGGGTCCTGGCCGCCCGGTTCGAAGCGGTGCTGACGGAGGCCGTGCTGTGCCGGCGGGGGAGGGCCCATGCGAGCTGAACTGCTCTCCTGCGACGACCCCAGGTGGCTGGATTTCCTCCGGGGCGCCCCCCACGATTTCTATCACCTGCCGGCCTATGTGGAACTCTGCGCCCGCCACGAGGGGGGCCGGCCGGCGGCCTTCTGGGCGGCAGAGGGGGAGGCGGCCATGCTCATCCCGATGGTGCTGCGCCCGCTGCCCCCGGAGCTGGATCCCGGTGCCCGCTGGCGGGATGCGGTGGCGCCCTACGGCTACCCCTGCCCGCTGCTGCGCGGCGACCCAGGCGACGGCACGGTGGCGGCCATGCTCGAGGCCTTCCGGGGGGTGGGGGCGGCCGCCGGGATCGTCAGCGCCTTCCTGCGCCTGCATCCGCTGCTGCCCCTGCCCGAAGGCCCGTTCCGTGCCTTCGGCGCCCTGGTCAACCACGGGGAGACGGTCTACCTGGACCTGAGCCTGCCCCGGGCCATGCTGGACCGCCAGACCCGGGTCAACCACCTCGCCGACGTGCGCAGGCTCGAGCGGGAGGGCTTCCGGGTGCTGGTGGACCGCTGGGACCGGCTGGACGACTTCATCAGCGTCTACGAGCAGACCATGCGCCTGCGGGCCGCCGACGCCTTCTACTTCTTCGAGCGCGGCTACTACCAGGAACTGCGCCGGTGTCTGGGCGAGCGCCTGCACCTGAGCATCGTCCAGGCCCCGGATGGCGCCGCGGCGGCGGCCGGCCTGTTCACCTGGGTGGACGGCCTGGTGCAGTTCCACCTCAGCGGCACCGGCGAAGCCTACCGCCGGGCCGGCCCGGCCAAGATGATGCTCGTGCACATGCGCGACTGGGCCAAGGGGCGGGGCGGCCGGTTCATGCACCTGGGCGGAGGGGTGGGCTGCCAGGAGGACTCCCTGGCCTTCTTCAAGCAGGGCTTCTCCAAACTGAGGGCCCGGTTCGGCACCTTCCGCATGGTCCTGCAACCGGACCGCTACCAGATCCTGCTCCGGCGGCGGGGCCTGGCCGAAGCCGCCGGGGGCTTCTTCCCCGGCTACCGCCAGCCCTGACCCCCGATGGAGAGCGCGCGCCATGACCACCCCCCGGAACCCAGCCCCACTGACCCTCCTGCGCACCGCGGCCGGCTCCCCGCCCACCGTGACCCAATACAAGGCCTTCCAGGCCCTGGGCTGCCGGGTGGTGGCGGCGGACTGCGACCCCGCCTCGGTGGGGTTCCACTTCGCCGACGCCGCCTACGTGGTGCCCAGGGTCGGGGCCCCCGCCTACCTGGAGCGGATGCTGGCCGTGTGCCAGCGGGAGGCGGTGGACCTGTTCCTGCCGGCCCTGGACGAGGAGCTGGCCATCTGCGGGGAACACCGGGCGCGGTTCGAGGCGCTGGGCACCCGCATCATGCTCTCCAGCCCCAGGGCCCTGTCCGTGTGCGCCGACAAGCTGCGCATGTACCAGTGTTTCAAGGACCTGGGCATCCCCACCGCCCGGACCGTGGCGGCCGAGGACTACCGGGAAGGCCTGTTCGAGCGCTTCCCGCTCATCGTCAAGCCCCGCTCCGGAAGGGGCGGCACCGGGGTGCACCTGGCCCGGAACCATGCCGAGGCCGCCTTCTTCGCCCGCTACGTGGAGCGCGCGGTGGTGCAGGAGTGCCTGGAGGGGGTGGAATACACCATCGACGCCCTGGCCACCCTGGACAGCGAACTGCGCATCCTGTCGCCCCGGCAGCGGCTCGCCACCGAGTCCGGGGTCTCCTCCAAGGGGATCACCCACTGGCGGGCGGAGCTCCTGGAACCGGTCCGGACCCTGGTGCGGGCCCTGGGCATGGCGGGGCCGCTCAACTTCCAGTGCTTCGCCGGCCCGGGCGGCGGGGTCGCCTTCACCGAGATCAACGCCCGCATGGCCGGCACCGCCATCCTGAGCCAGGCCGCCGGGGTGCCCCTGTTCGAGGGGATCCTGGACCTGGCCCGGGGCGCGGATCCCGAGCCCTGGCTCAAGCCCTGCGCCCCGCTGCTCATGGTCCGCTACTGGGACGAGGTCTACCGCGAGCCGGGGGCGCCCCTGGGAAAGGAGGCCTGAGCCATGGAATCCCCTCTGGACGCCGTGCGCGCGGTGGGCTTCGACCTGGACTACACCCTGTGGGACCAGGACGCCTTCGCCCGCTCCTTCTTCGACGCCATCGCCTCCGAGTTCGGCCGGCGCCTGGGCTGCGGGCGCAGCCAGGTGGCGCGGGCCTGCGAGGACGCCCTGGGCAGCCTCACCCTGGCCCACCCGCACCTGTTCGACCAGGTGCTGAACCGGCTGGGCGCCTGGGATCCCCGGCTGGTGGCCGAACTGGTGGAGCGCTACCACCGGCACCGCCCGCCGGCCGTGCCCTACCCGGGCGCGGAGCGGACCCTGGGCCGGCTCAGGCAGGCCGGGTTCCGGCTGTTCCTGGTCACCGACGGCCACCCGCCCACCCAGAAGTACAAAGTGGACGCCCTGGGCCTCGGCCCCTGGTTCGACCAGATGGTGTTCACCGGCGAGCTGGCGGAGCACCAGCGCAAGCCGAGCCCGTTCCCCTTCCAGCTGGCCTGCGCCCGCCTGGGCGTGGCCCCGGACCGGTGCGTCTACGTGGGCGACAACGCGGCCTGCGATTTCGCCGGGCCGAGGCGGCTGGGCATGCTCACCATCGGGGTGTCCACCGGGCCCTTCGCCGGGATGGAGGCGGACCCCGGGCAGGCGCCCCACCTGCTGATCGGGCCCCTGGAGGACCTGGACGGGCTGCTGGGCGCGGCCGACGCGGTGCGGGGTGTGCTGTGAGCGGCGCGGGCGCCCGGTCCGGGAAGCGGGCCTTCGACCTGCTGCTGGGCACCACCATCCTGCTGCTGGCCAGCCCGCTGCTGGCCGGATTGGCCGCGGCCGTCCGCCTGGACAGCCCGGGGCCCGCCTGGTTCCGCCAGCGCAGGCTGGGGCTCGGCGGCCGCCCCTTCTCCATCATCAAGTTCCGCACCATGCGCCACGGCAGCACCCGCCTGGGCACCGGCCTGGAGACCAGCCGGGACGACTTCCGCATCACCCGGGTCGGCCGGATCCTGCGCAACCTGCGCCTGGACGAGCTGCCCCAGCTCTGCAACGTGCTGATGGGGGAGATGAGCCTGGTGGGCCCCCGGCCCCTGCTGCCCGAGTTCCTGCCCTACTACTCCCCCTTCGACCGGCGCCGGCTGGAAGTGCTCCCGGGCATGACCGGCTGGCAGCAGGTGAACGGCGCCGCCCGGCATTCCTGGCGGGAGCGGGTGGCCCTGGACGTCTGGTACGTGGACCACCCCAGCCTGGCGCTCGATCTGCGGATCCTCTGGATGACCGTGGGCGTGCTGCTCCGGGCCGACACCGTCTACGCCCCGGACGGCTCCCAGAAGAGCGGGCTGCCCGACGCATACGTGGCCGCACAGGAGGCCGGACTCCATGTCCGGGCTCTGCCCGGGCATGGAGTGGGGGAGTCTGAGGGGGGACGAAGAGCGAGCAACGCGAGCGGGCGGTCCCCCCTCAGTGATATCGGCGCCGACACCGTCTACGCCCCGGACGGCTCCCAGAAGAGCGGGCTGCCCGACGCCTAC
Organism: Holophagaceae bacterium; assembly: GCA_003165415.1. Taxonomy (GTDB): domain Bacteria; phylum Acidobacteriota; class Holophagae; order Holophagales; family Holophagaceae; genus Mesoterricola. The sequence continues at coordinate 15,427 of PLUC01000155.1, read as the reverse complement.
ATGGCCGCACAGCGCACGGAAAAGGAGGCTGAATGAAGCCCCTGGTCCGGCTGGTGGTCGCGCCGCACCCCGACGACGAGGTCCTCGGGGCCGGCGGCGCCATGGCCCGGTGGGCCCGGGAAGGGCACTCGGTCCAGGTGGCGGTGGTCACCCGGGGCCGGCCGCCGCTCTACACCGACGAGCAGGAGGACCAGTGCCGGGACGAGGCCCGGGCGGCCCACGGCCGGCTGGGGGTCGCCACCACCTGGTACCTGGACCTGCCCGCGGCGGAACTGGACACCGTGGCGCACCGGGAACTCAACGGGAAGGTGGGGGAGATCATCCGCGCCTGCGCGCCGGACGAGCTGTACCTGCCCTTCCCGGGCGACCTGCACCTGGACCACCAGCTGGTGTTCCATTCCGCCCTGGTGTCCGCGCGGCCGGGCCGGGACGGCAGTCCCAGGGGGATCTACGCCTACGAGACCCTGTCCGAGACCAACTGGAACGCCCCGTTCCTGACCCCATCCTTCATCCCCAACCACTTCGTGGACATCACCGGCACCGTGGAAGCCAAGCTGGAGGCCATGGCCCTCTACCGCTCCCAGGTGCGGCCGGCGCCGCACGAACGGTCCCTGTCGGCGCTCCGGGCCCTTGCCACCCTGAGGGGCGCCACCGTCGGCCTCGGCGCCGCCGAGGCCTTCATCACCATCCGTACCGTGACCTGACTTGGAGGACCCCATGAACCGCAGCAACGCACCCGCGTCCAACCGCCCCAGCGAGAATCCCGCCCCATGGGTACTGGCCGACGAACGCCGGGCCCGGGCCCGGCCCGTGCGGACCCGGGCCATCGAGATGTCGTCGGCGGAACTGGACGAGGCCGACATTCAGGCGGTCCTGGGGGTGCTGCGCAGCGGCCGGCTCGCCCTGGGCCCCAAGGTCGCCGCCTTCGAGCGGAGCCTCGCCGCCTACGTCGGGGTGAAGCATGCCGTGGCGGTGGGCTCCGGCACGGCGGCGCTGCACCTGATCGTGAAGGCCCTGGGCATCGGGCCCGGGGAGGAGGTGCTGGTGCCCTCCTTCACCTTTGCCGCCAGCGTCAACGCCTTTCTCTACGAAGGCGCCGTCCCGGTGTTCGTGGAGCTGGAACCGGACACCTGCAACCTGGACATCCAGGACCTGGAGCTGCGGATCACCCCCCGGACCCGGGCGATCATGGCCGTGGACGTGTTCGGCCATCCGGCGGACTGGGATGGGCTTGACCGGGTCGCCGCCCGCCACGGCCTGGCGGTCATCGACGACTGCTGCGAAGCCATCGGCGCCGCCTACAAGGGGCGCAGGCTCGGCTCCTTCGGCGCCGCCGGGGCCTTCGCCTTCTATCCCAACAAGCAGATGACCACCGGCGAAGGCGGCATGATCGTCACCAACGACGACCGGCTGGCGGAGCACTGCCGGAGCTGCGCCAACCAGGGCCGGAGCGCCATGGGCGCCTGGCTCCAGCACGAGCGCCTCGGCCACAACTACCGGATGGACGAGATGTCCGCGGCCCTGGGCCTGTCCCAGCTGTCCCGGCTGGACCATTTCCTCGCCCGGCGCGCCCGGGTGGCCCGGCAGTACGGCGAGCGCCTGGCCGTCATGGACGGTGTCCGCCCGCCCCGGGTCCGGCCGGAGGTGGCCGTGAGCTGGTTCGTCTACGTGGTGACCCTGGACGAGGGCTATGACCGGGACCGCACCATCGCCGGGATGGAGCGGGAGGGCGTGCCCTGCCGAGGCTACTTCGCCCCGGTCCACACCCAGCCCTACATCCGCGACCGCTTCGGCGACCTCGGGGGCACCCTCCCGCGCACCGAGGCCATGGCCCGGCGGACGCTGGCGCTGCCCTTCCACAACGACCTGGAGGAGGCCGAGATCGAGCACATCCTGGCGGTGCTGCGGCGGAACTTGCGGGGGTAGCGAATTCTGCCGAGGGTTTCGACAGGGGTGTTCGGCAGGGTGCCCGCCCCATCAATGCGCCTGCTTGAGCCAGGCGGAAAGCGTCGGCGATCGGTAGGCCACGTTGAAGCGCAGCCAGGGACTCGGGCGGTGTTCGGGATCGAAGGCGCTGCCCGGAGCCAGCCAGAAGCCGGCGGCGGCCGCGGACTTGGCCAGGAGCAGCGAATCCTCGCAGCCCGGGTGGCGTGCCCAGGCGAACATGCCACGCCGGGCGCCCGGAAACAGCTCCCATCCGGCCTGGGCCAGCTCGGCCTGGGCCTTGGCCTGGGCCGCCTGCAGCCGGTCCCGGAGCAGGGCGGTGAAGCGGTCGTAGCCCTCGGTGAGGGCATGGTAGACCACCCGCTCGGCGAACTCCGAGGTGGCGATGCTGGTGAGCAGCTTGACCCGGGTCAGGGCCTCGGCGATCGGCCCGGAGGCGGCGGCGTAGCCCACCCGCAGGCTGGCTGAAAGGGTCTTGGTGAAGCCCGACAGGTAGATCACCCGGCGCAGCCCGTCCAGGGTGGCCAGGCGCAGATCGGCATCCTCCGCCAAGTCAGCGTAGGCGTCGTCCTCCACGATCAGGAAGTCGTACTGCTCGGCCAGCAGCAGGATCCGGTGGGCGGCGGCCGGGCCCAGGCAGGTGCCGGTGGGGTTGTGCAGCAGGGACTGGAGGATGAGCAGGCGCGGCCGGTCGCCCTGGCGCAGCCGTGCCTCCAGGGCCTCCAGGTCGGGGCCGTCGGCCCCGCGGGGGATACCGGCGCTGCGCAGTCCAGACAGTTCCAGCAGGCCGAACAGGTTGTAGTAGGCCGGGTGCTCCACCAGCACCAGCTCACCGGGGTGGCAGAGCGCCCGGATCACCAGTTCGAGGCCGTGGGAGATGCCGTTGCTGAGCAGGATCGCATCGGCGGGACAGAAGATCCGCCGGCGCTCCAGGCGCCGCTGCAGAGCCTCGCGCAGGGGGCCGTAGCCCAGGGCGGTGCCGTAGTCGTACAGGTTCGCCCCCTGCTGGGCGGCGACCGCCCGCAGGTGGCGGGGCAAGCCGATATCCTGCAGCCAGTCCTTGGGCAGCGCGCCGCTGCCGCACTTCAGCAATTCGCTGGGTTCGACCAGGCCCCGGATCAGGAGGGCCGTGTCCAGCAGTCGGTCCAGGCCGGGCGCGTGGCGCGTCGGCAGGGCCCGGGCCGGTCCGGCCAGGTAGAACCCCGAACCGTGCCGGGCCTCGGCCAGCCCCTGCCCCACCAGTTCCCCGTAGGCCCCCAGCACCGCGTGGAGGCCCAGCCCGGTTTCAAAGGCGAGGGCGCGCAGCGAGGGCAGGCGCTCGCCCGGGCGCCAGTGGCCGGCCGCGATCCGCATCCGCAGTTCGCCGGCCAGGCGCTGACTGTCCGTTTCCATCGGTCCGGAGTCGAGCTGCGGTCTGGTCGGCATGGGCCCCTTCCTCCGAACACTTGCCAGAGTGTACCGAAGTGTTTGGCCGAAAAGGGCAGGATTGTTCGGTGAACAAGCCCCGGGGGAGCCTACCTTGGGGCCAGGAGGGAAGCCCCATGGCCACCGAACAACGTTTGGAAGTGCATGACCCCAGGACCCTGCTGGTGGCCTCCCAGCTGCTGGACGCCTGCCGCGGCCCCCGCGAGATGGCCCAGGAGGTGGTTGCGGCGGTGGAGCGCAATGCGGCCTGGCGCGGCCGCCAGTGCCTCAATCTGCTGGCCCCGGAGGCCCCCACCAGCCCCACCGTGCGGGCCCTGCTGTCGGCCGAGATCGGCACCCGGGCCGCCGAGGGCCACATCGGCGCGGTGAACCGCTGGTTCGCCGGAACCCGGTACATCGACGAGGTAGAGGCGCTCTGCATGGAACTGCTGAAGCGGGCCCTGCGCGCCGACTATGCCGACCACCGGCTGTGCGCCAGCATGATCGGCAACCTGGCCGTCTACACGGCCCTGACCCAGCCCGGGGACACCATCATGTCCGCGCCCCAGCCCATGGGCGGCCACTCCAGCAACCGCCCCGACGGCCCCGCCGGGGTGCGCGGCCTGCGGATCGTCGACATCCCCTTCACCCCCGAGCTGGAGGTGGACCTCGCCGCCTTCCGGCTGGTGGCCGAGCGGGAGCGTCCCAGGCTGGTGACCCTGGGCATGTCCATGACCCTGTTCCCGCTGCCATGCAAGGAAATGTCCGAGATCCTCGCTCCCTGGGGCGGCCGGCTGTTCTTCGACGGCGCCCACCAGCTGGGCCTGATCGCCGGGGGCCAGTTCCAGGATCCCCTGCGCGAGGGCGCCTGCGTCCTCACCGGTTCCGCCGGCAAGACCTGGAGCGGCCCTCAGAGCGGGATCATGGCCTGGAACGCCCCGGAGCTCACCGAACCGCTCACCCACGCGGTGTTTCCGGTGCTGGCGGCGACCCACCAGGTCAACCGGGTAGCCGCCTTGGCGGTGTCGGCCGCGGAGATGCTGGCCTTCGGCCCAGTCTACATGGCCCAGATCGTCAGCAACGCCCAGGCCCTGGGCGCCGCCCTGCAGCGGCGCGGCGTGCCGGTGGTCGGGGCCCGGCGGGGGTTCACCCGGACCCACCAGGTGATCGCCGACGTCAGCGCCTTCGGCGGCGGCCTCGACGCCGCGCACCTGCTGGCCCGGGCCAACGTCATCACCAACAAGAACCTGATCCCCGGCGACACCCCGGAACAATGGGACCGGCCCAGCGGCCTGCGCATCGGCACCATCGAGGTGACCCGGCTGGGCATGCGCGGGGCCGACATGGAGACCATCGCCGGCTTCATGGCCCGGGTGCTGGTGGAGCAGGAGCCCGTGGAGCGGGTGCTGGCTGACGTGGTGGACTTCCGGGGCAGGTTCCAGGAGATCTACTACTGCTTCGAAAACGGTCTGCCGCGGGAGGCGTGAACCCGGAACTCCCGTAGGCTCGGAGTCCGGACTGAGGCGCTGCATGCAGTGCCTCGGACGAACAAGCTGGCTGCGGCGGAAACCTCAATCTTCAGCCGGTCCGCCGCCGGCTTCCCGGATGGATTCCGTGTGGAAACGATAAGCTTCCAGCCCTTCAGCCGGATGCCGCGGGGACAGCCCCGCCTTGATCTTCAAGTGCCGGAGAAATTCCATGGGTTCCGGCAGGCTTTTCCATACCGTGGGCAGGAAGACACCCTGGCGCTGTCCGGCCTGGAGGATGAGCCCGTCCAGTCCCGGCACCAGCTGCGCGGCCAGGTCCGGCTCGGAGGTGAAGCTGATGGGTTCCGGGACGGTGAGCAGCGACAATTCGATGCGCAGGTCCGCCAGTTCCTCGCCGGTGACCGGCGGGAACCGGGTGTCCCGGAAGGCCGCCATGAAGGCCAGGGCCGCGATGTCCTCGGCCAGGGGGGCGCAGGCGCTGATGTGGCCGATGCAGCCGCGCAGATTGCCCTGGCTGGTCAGGGTGACGAAAGCGCCGCGGGCTTCCGCCAGCTCCGGCGCCAGCGTCCCGGCATCCACCGGAAGCGCGCGGCCATGGGCGAGCCCGTGGCGGATGGACGCCCGCGCGATGCCCAGCAGCAGCTCTCGCTGACTGGAACCCAGGTCGCCGGAGCGCTCAAGCGAAGGCAAAGGCACCATAGCCCACCACCCGGTCGCGGTCGCCCGCGGTGTCCCCTGAATTGCGCACGTCCAGGGCCTGGACGCACAGGCCGCGCCTGCGGGCCGCCAGCAGCAGGCCGCGGATCGGCAGGGCGCCGCAGGCCGCGTCGCTGTCCACCGCGTCCTGGCGCAGCGCCACCACGGCGGCGGCCGTGGCCTGGTCGGCCCGCTGGGCCGCGCCGTATTCCTGGTAGTGGCTCAGGTCGGAACTGACCACGATGGCGGTGTCGTCCCCGCCCCACATCCGTTCCAGGACCTCGGCCACCTCCGCCGGATCTGCCTGGCCCACCACGAAGGGCACCAGGGTGAAGGCCTCGAGGGTTTCCTGCAGGAAGGGGAGCTGCACTTCCAGGCTGTGCTCCCGCTCGTGGGCCGGGTCGAAGCGGCGGACGCAGTCCAGGTCCAGGGCCTGCTCCACCGCCGGCAGGTCCACCGGGATGATGCCCAGGGGGGTGACGAAGCCCGCGGCGCTGCTCACCGCCAGACCCCGGAAGGCCACCCGGTGGGAGGGCCCCAGCAGCACCACCCGGCGGATGCGGGAGCGGCCGAGGCCCAGCCGGGCATAGCCCCGGGCGGCGGTGAGACCGGAATAGACGTAGCCAGCATGGGGCACGATGATGGCCTTGGGCGGCGCGCCGTCGGCGGGCGCCCCCCTGAGCAGGTGCTGGACCATTTCCCTGAGCTGGTCCGGATCGGCGGGGTAGAATAGGCCCGCGACGACGGGCAGGCGCAGATGCTCCATGACGTTCTCCGGGCTTGAGCGGGCGGGATCAAGTAAAACAATCGGCTCGCCCCATTTGATGTCAATAGCCAAAGTAGATCCATATCAAAGGTTGTCCCGTGGACGCGACCCTTTCTCAACCGCACCACCCCACCCGCTTCTGGCGCGCGGTGGACGAAGGGCGGGTGGAATGCGGGGTGTGCCCGCGCCGGTGCCGGCTGCGGGACGGGGAGCGCGGCTTCTGTTATGTCCGGGGCAACGTGGGCGGGGCCGTGGTCCTGCATGCCTACGGCCGGGCCAGCGGGTTCGCCGTGGATCCCATCGAGAAGAAGCCGCTCTTCCATTTCCTGCCCGGAACCCGGGTGCTCTCCTTCGGCACCGTGGGCTGCAACCTGGCCTGCAAGTTCTGCCAGAACTGGGACATCAGCAAGACCAGGGACTCCCAGGCGCTCCGGGCCGACGCCGGTCCCGAAGGCATCGCCCAGCGGGCCAGGGAACTGGGCTGCGCCAGCGTCGCCTTCACCTACAACGATCCGGTCACCTCCCACGAATACTGCGTGGACACCGCCGCCGCCTGCCGGGAGCTGGGCCTGCGCCCGGTGGCGGTGTCCGCGGGCTACCAGAACGCCGAGCCCCGGGCGGAGTTCTACCGGCACATGGACGCCGCCAACATCGACCTCAAGGCCTTCACCGATTCCTTCTACCGTCGGATCTGCGGCGGCCAGCTCCAGCCGGTGCTGGAGACCCTGCAGTACATCCGGCAGGAGACCACCACCTGGCTGGAGATCACCACCCTGCTCATCCCCGGCGAGAACGACTCGCCCCGGGAACTGGAGCGCCTGAGCCAGTGGATCGCGGGCACCCTGGGCCCGGATGTGCCCCTGCATTTCTCGGCCTTCCACCCCGCCTGGAAGCTCATGGACATCCCCCCCACCCCCCTGGCCACCCTGCTGGAGGCGCGCCGCATCGCCCTGGCCAACGGCCTCCGGCACGTCTACGTGGGCAACGTCATCTGCCCGGAGGGGGAAAGCACGTACTGCCACCATTGCGGGCAGCTGCTCATCGGCCGGGACCGCTACCGGCTCACCGCCATGAACCTCACGGCCATGGGCGCGTGCGGCCAGTGCGGAACGGCATGCCCAGGGGTGTTCAGGCGTGCCTAGATTCAATATTCATCCAAAAATTTTAAATTGACACTTTTTAGAACAATGACTATTCTTTGCGGGATGGAGGATCTGTGCAGAAAGTCCCCATGACCCAAGGGCGGATTGTGATCCCCAACGCCATGCGGAAGAAGTATGGTCTGGCGGACGGAGAGGTGGTCCTGGATGACCGTGGCCCGGTGCTCCGGGTCCTGTCGGTCCGGGAGGCGGTGCAGAAGGTCCAGGCGTTGGCCGCACCCTATCTGAAGGGAAGACCTTCCCTGGCCGATGACCTCTCCCGGGACCGGGCCGCCGAGGCGGCCGAAGCCTACCGGGACCGCTGACATGACCCAGTTCGTCCTCGATGCCAGCGCGCTGCTCGCCTTGATCCAGGTGGAAAGGGGTGCGGAGCGGATCACCCAGGCCCTGGAGCAGGGCCAGTGCGTCGTATCCGCGGTCAACCTCAGCGAGGCCCTTGCCAAACTCGTCACGGTCGGCCTGCCTGAAGAAGAAGCGGAAGCCATCATGTTGGGCATACCCGCCGAAGTGACCCCTTGCGACGAGAGGGTTGCCATCCATGCAGGGCGCCTCGCCACGATCGGCAAGCCCCTGGGCTTGTCCCTGGGCGACCGGATCTGCCTGGCCACTGCCCAGATCCATGGGGGCATCGTGCTCACCACCGAACAGGAATGGAGGAACGTGAGGCTGGAAGGGATCGTGATCGAGGTCGTCCGCGATCCGGTGCCCATTGGGCCTGGGAGGACGGAACACTAAGTCCAGCGCCGGCATCACTGGGTCCTTTGTTTCCCCGTGAGCAGCCTCTGGGCGTCCGCGCACCCCAGTCTTGCCGCAGCCAGGTAATCCTTGTCCGCCGCCGCGGCATCCCCCAGCGCCGCCCTGGAAACCCCACGGAAGTAATAGGCGTAGCCTAGGCTGGGGGCGAGCTCGATGGCCTTGTCCAGGTCCGTGATCGCCGCCGCATGCTGCTTCATGCCCGCCTCGGCCCAGCCGCGCATGTAATAGCCCATGGCCAGCCGGGGATCCAGCTGGACCGCCTTGTCGCAGTCCTGGATGGCGGCGCCGAAGTCGTTCTGGCAGCCCTTGGCCCATCCGCGGTTGACATACGCATAGGCCAGGGAGGGATCGATCCCGATCGCCCGGTCACAGTCCTCCAGCGCCCCCTTGACGTCGCCCAGCATCAGCTTGGGCGTGGCACGGTGCGTATAGGCCCACGCCATCCGGGGGTCGAGCTTGAGGGCCTGGTCCAGGTCGCGGATGGAACCCGGGTAATCCCCGGAACCACACTTGGCCCACCCGCGCATGTAGTGCGCCAGGGCCAGCGTGGCGTCGAGCGCAATGGCCGTGTCGCAGTCCTTGATGGCATTGCCGAAATCGTTCAGCCCGCCTTTGGCCCAACCGCGGTAGACGTACGCGAGCGCGAAGGCGGGGTCGATCCCGATCGCCAGGTCGCAATCGCCCTGCGCCCCCTTGCAATCGCCCAGCATCATCCTGGAGGCCGCACGGGCCGCGAGCGCGGAGGCGCTTTCCGGATCCAGCGCGATGGCCTTGTCGTAGCAGGCAATGGCCCCGCTGTAGCCCTTCGCTTCGGCCAGGCGCTGCCCCTTGTCCAGCCAGTCCCTGGCGGCCGGCTTGTCCTCGGCCCCGACGGCCTTCGGCATCGCCGCCGTGGCCGGAGCGGCCTTTTCGCCTCCCGCGGCGTCAGCTTCCTTGAAGTAGAAGTGCCCCTCGAGGGAGGACAACTCCCAGGGCACCTGCTGGCCTCTGGTCCTCCGGACCAGCTCCTGGCGCACGTTCATGAACACGTCCAGCAGGGACAGCCCCGGCTGGTCCATGTACTTCAGCAGCGCTGCGGTGTACGGGCTGTTTCGGCCGGCGCCGTCCACGGCCACCTTGCCCGGGGAGGTCGAATAGGCGATCAGGCTTCCCTTGGGGGCCGCGGAAACGATCGCGAGGCCCCGGGTGGCGCTCCGGAAGCCGGTGCCGAACGGGTTGTCCCGGCAGGCGTCGAGGATGGCGATGTTCATGTCGCTGCCCGACCCCGCCATCTCGTCCAGGACCATTTCGGCATCCACGGCCTGGTATTTGACGTCGGTCTCCTTGGTGATCCGGGCGCCGATCGGGATCAGGTAGTTCCTGCCGGCGATCTGGACACCGTGGCCGGCATAAAAGAATAGCCCGACTCCTCCCTGCTTGAGCCCTGCGCCGAATTCCCTGACTGCGTCCTCCATCGTCTGGAGACCGGCGTTCGTCTTCAGGCTGACGCTGAATCCGAGGTGCCTGAGGGCGGCGGCCATGTCCGTTGCGTCGTTGACCGGGTTCGGCAAGGGCGTCGCGGAATAGGTCCCGTTGCCGATCACCAGGGCGATCCGGCGCTCCCCCGCAGGGGCCGGCGATGCCAGGGCCAGGATGGCGGTGACCAGGATGAGGAACTGATGGCAACAGCGCTTCCCAATGCTCGACAAGTCGAAACTGACAGCCATGGCTACCCCTCACGCATAAACAAGACAGTTCTGATGATGCGACCAGAATGGCACTTTTTTAGCCTGAGACCAGGGGTTACTGGGCCGTTTCCTCCAGGGCGAAGGTGAGCGCCATGCAGTCCGCCACCCCGCCCATGGTCAGGCCCGCCGCGCGGTACTCCTGGTTGAGTCCGGCCAGCATGGGCTCCGGATCGTGTCCCCGCTCCAGCAGCCGCTGCAGGGCGGCGCCGTCCCGGCGCAGGCGGTCCAGGCCCTCCAGTCCGCAGCGGCTGACGGCGGTGGTGTCCTCCACCCGCTGCATGAGCACCGCCATGAGGTAGAAGGCGGCGTGGTCGGGATCCCAGCCGGTCTCCAGGGCTTCCCGGTAGCGCGGCCAGCCGTGCTCGAACACGGCGGGCAGCCCCTGCAGGGCCTCGGCCCTGATGCCGCCCAGGCCGTGCTGGCCGCGGATGCGGGCGCCGTGGGAATCCTGGGCGCTGAAGTGGGCGAAGAAGGCCTGGGCGCGCTCGGCGATGGCCCCCGGCAGCAGCTCCGGGCGGCCGCCGCACGCCCAGGCGCCCATGAGCGCCAGCCCGGCCAGGAAGATGTAGCCCTTGTGGGCGTTGCATTGGATGGCCTGGGTCATGCGCTGTTCGGCCTCGATCCCGGCCTGGACGAAGGCCGGCAAGGGCCGTCCCTCTCGGGAGCATTGCAGGATGCTGTCGAAATACCGGGGCAGCAGGGCCACGGAGGCGCGCATGCGCGCCAGGGAAAGATCCGGGTGGGAGCCGCTGTCCCGGCGGTCCACCAGGCCGGGCTTGGGGGTGAGCTCCAGTTCGCGCAGAGCGCCCAGGCTCAGGTTGGCCGCCAGGGTTTCCGGGAGCAGGGGCCGGGGCGTGGGCCGCCACGGCCGCAGCAGCGCGTCCACCCGCTCCATGAGTTCCTCCGGGGAGTGGCGGCCCAGCCGGATGCACTCCCGCGCCGGCTCGGCGCAGACCAGGCAGGGCCGGGGCGGCAGCCCGAGCAGGGCCCGGTCCACCTGGACGCCGTCCGGGGCGTACACGTCCAGGTCCAGCAGGCGCCCGGAGGGGCCCGCCTCGATCGCCATCGCGGCGCGCTTGGCCGCCGCGGGCGCGGCCGCGGAGGCGGCGAGGTGGAAGGGGCCGCCGCGATCCCGGCGGCTCACCACCAGTTCCAGCCCGATGGCCGCGTGCAGCGAATCCAGCGCGGCCTGGAGCATGCGGGCGAGGCCCGGGCGGAACTTGTCCGGCCCGGGCACGTTGGCGCTGATCATCAGCACCGGGACCGGGTTCCGGGCCAGGGCGGACTGCACCTGCTCCGCCCGGGCATCCCGCGCCGCGAGCAGGTCCGCCCTCAGTTCCGGGTCATTCACGGACCCGCCGCACCACATCGATGATCGAACCGTCCCGGTACTCGATGAGGGCCACGATGTCGTCCTCGAAGTCCACCGGCCTGGGAACGCCGGTGAGGCGGGTGATCTCGTCGTGGAACTGGCGGATGTCCTTGACCGGCAGGTTGCGCCGCCTCAGCTCGCGCTTCAGGTCCTCGTGCTTGTCGGACACGCAGATGCCCCGCTCGGTGACGATGACGTCCACGGTCTCCCCCGGGGTGGTGATGGTGGTCACCGCGTCGCGCACGATGGGCAGCCGGCCGCGCATGGAGGGCGCCACCACGATGGCCAGCTTGGCCCCCGCCGCCACGTCGCAGTGGCCGCCGGTGTTGTGCAGCAGGAGGCCGCTGGACTCGGTGTTGACGTTGACGTTGAAGTCCACGTCCACCTCGGTGGCGCCGAGGATCACGCAGTCGAGCATGTTGACCACGGCGCCCCGGTTGAACGGGTTGGCATACAGGTCAGCGCTGATCTCCCGGTGCCCGGCGTTGCGGCGGATGGATTCCACCGCGCGCAGATCGAAGCACTGCACGTCGAACAGGGTCTCGAAGCAGCCGTCCTCCAGCATGTCCACGAAGTAGCCGGTGATCCCGCCGCAGCCGAAGCTGCCCTTGATCTTGCCCTCCCTCATCTTCCGGTGCACCAGGTCGGCCACCGCCAGGGAGGTGCCCCCGGCGCCGGTCTGGAAGGAGAAGCCGTCCTTGAGCAGCCCGGAGGCCTCGATCACCTCGGCGGCGTACTTGGCGATGAGCAGCCCCGCCGGGTCCCGGGTCAGCCGGGTGGTGGTGGAGACGATCTTGGCGGGATCGCCCAGGGACTCGATCTGCACCACGTAGTCCACGTCGCTCTGGGAGATGCTGATGGGCGCCGCCGGGTAGCGCACCATGTGGTCGGTGACCGCCACCACCTTGCGTGCATAGCGGGCGTCGGTGTGGGCGTAGCCCAGGGAGCCGCAGGCGGCGGGGCCGGACACTCCGTTCAGGTTGCCGGTGAGGTCGCAGCACGGGGCGGCGATGAAGGTGGCGTCCACTTCCACCTCGCCGGTGACCAGGGACCGGGCCCGCCCGCCGTGGCTGCGCACCACGATGGAGCACTTCAGCTCGCCCTTGCTCACCAGTTCGCCGATGAGGCCGTTCACCCCGGTCTCGATGCGGGTGATGGTGCCGTTGCGGATGGAGGGGATGATCTCGGCGTGGACCCCGTGCACGGAGCTGGAGGCGATGCCCATGTCGCGCAGGCCCATGGCGTCCATTTCCTTCACCAGCAGGTTCAGCAGCAGGTCGCCGTTGCGCAGGGCGTGGTGGGTGGAGATGGTCATGCCGTTCTTCAGCCCGCAGGCCTCGATGGCGGCCCGCAGGGAAGGCAGCAGCTTGCTGTCGCCGGGGGCGCGCCGCACCAGGGGACGGGTGGCCCGGAGCACTTCCGGCTGCCGGCTCCAGGGGTCCAGGTACGGATCCAGCGTCCGTCCCCGCCACTGGGCCGGGATCTCCCGTCCGAGGCTATTTTTCGCCATGGATCACCTCATCGGATAGGTCGAATTCCAGCATGCCGAAGGCCACGCCCTCCCGGATGGTCCGGGCCGCGCGGGTCACCACCGGGGCGTCGACCATCTTGCCCTTCAGGGAAATGACGCCGGTGCCCATCTCCCGGGCCCGCTTGATGGCGTCCATCACCTCCAGGGCATGGCGGATCTCCTCGGCGGTGGGCCGGAACACCTCGTGGATGACCTCGATCTGCCTGGGGTTCACCAGGGACTTGCCGGTGAAGCCCAGGCGCTTGATCAGCAGGGTCTCCGCCCGCAGGGCCTCCATGTCGTTCACGTCCGAGAAGATGGAGTCGATGGCCTGGATCCCCGCGGCCTTGGCCGCCCACACCACCTGGGTGCGGGCCGAGAACAGCTCCTCGCCGGTCTTGGTGCGGTCGATCTCCATGGAGGCGGTGTAGTCCTCCGCCCCAAAGGCCAGGGCCACCAGGCGCTTGGATGCCTTGGCGGTCTCCACGCAGTTGAGCACGCCCCGGGCGCTTTCGATGGAGGGGATGATCTTGAAGTGGCCGATGTCCAGGCCCAGCTTCTCCTCCTGCTCGGTGAGCAGGGTGTCCAGCCGCTCCACGGTGTCGGGGTGGTCGGCCTTGGGCAGGCGGATGCCGGTGGGCAGCGCCGGCAGGACCTCGCGCAGGTCGTCGGCGGCGTAGGGGGTGTCCAGCCCGTTGATGCGCACGAACATCTCCTTGGTCCGTTCCTTGTAGGAGGCCAGGAAGTTGCGGGTCAGCAGCCGGGCGGAATCCTTTTCCGCCAGGGGCACCGCGTCCTCCAGGTCGATCATCACCCCGTCGGCTTCGAACACCGGGATGTTTTGCAGCATGCCCGGCATGTTGCCCGGCACATAGAGCAGCGAGCGGCGCAGGATCATTTGGAATCCTCGATGAAGATGGTGTCCACGCCGCTGGTGGCGGAGTGGTGGCGTTCGATGCCCTCCACCAGATATTCGGCCAGCACGATTTCGCAGGTGGCGAACACCACCGCTTCCACCAGCCGTCCGCCCACCACGTCGCCGTTGGACTTGGAGGCCAGCAGGTAGAACTCCCCAGCCGGCTGCTTGTCCGGGCCGGGGGCGATGTTGCCTTCCAGCCCCATCAGCTCCAGCGGGCCCTCCAGCTTGTTGATCTTGTAGCGGGGCTCGGTCATGGGCAGGTGGGCGCCGGCCTGGATGCCGGTGACCTCCACGTCGCGCACCGAACCCACCGCCGAGACCAGGGAGGCGAAGGGGAGCTGTTTGGCCTGGGCGAATGCCACCAGGGAGGTGGTGATCCGGGCCCCCGGCTCAAGCTTGATGATGAACCGGCGTCCGGTGTTGCATTCCCGGTACCAGAGTTTGTCCATGGTCTACTCCTTCGCCGCTCGGCGGATGGCGGTTTCGACGCGCGCGGCGATGGCATAGTCCAGCGCCCCGCGGTCTGAGATCTGGATGTGGCCCGCGCTCACCTGGAGCTGCTCCAGGGTCGCGCCGATCTGGGCCCGGATCAGGTGCTCGTACTGCTTTTTCACCGTCGAATCGACGTCGATCTGCAAGGTTTCGGAAGGTTCCACCACGACCATCAGGTCGCTGGACTGCATCGTGCCCGCACTGGCCTTGCTTCGGATTCGCATACGCTAGACTTCCTCCAACTGGGTTTGAATGGGACGGGCGGCCTCCGAGCGCAGGAAGGCCAGGGTGGCCGGGGGCACCAGCTCCGCGATGGTGTCGAAGTCCCCCGTCCGGAAGGCGGCGCGCACCCGGGTGGCGCTGATGGGCAGGCCCCCCGCCTCGATCCGCGGCACCACCACCAGGCCGATGCCGTGCTCCCCGAGCACCTGCGCCATCATCTGGTTGTAGGCCGCCGTGGTCGGGCACAGCGGCTCCTCGCCCACGAACCGGGTGGCCAGGTGGAAGGGGGGGGCCAGCGCCTCGGCGAACAGGCACAGGTCGATCTGCATCTGCGCGGCCGAAAGGGCATCGAGCCGCTTCAGGAAGTACGAGGGGAAGGTGCCGGCGCTCACCGCGTAGCGGGAGGTGTCCAGCAGGGTCACGTTGGCCAGGTGGGCGGTGGCTTCCCGGGCCAGGCGGTACCTCACGGCGAACGGGAACACCGAGCGGTCTTCCCGCACCACGAAGAGATACAGGCGGTCCACCCGCGCGGCGGCCTGTTCCACCAGATGCAGGTGGCCCAGGGTGAACGGGTTGCCGTTGATGACCACGGCGCCGTTGCGGCCAGGGCTGATCTGGGCGGCGTGGGCGGCCAGATAGGCCGGAAGTCCCGGCCCATACTCCAGCAGGGCGGCCTGGCCGTAGGTGACCAGCAGGCGGAAGTTCAGGGCCTGGAAGGAGGGGGCGTTCTGGGGCGGGGTGAACACGAACAGGGTTTCGTGCCCGGCGGCCTGCCCCGACTGGATGAGCCGGGTGACCAGCTCCCCCAGGGTGTCCGAGCCCTGGTGGCTGGGGGCGATGGCCAGCATCTTTAGGACATAGCCGGCCCGGGCTCCGCACGCCACCAGGCGTTCCTGGTCGTAGAGGGTGACCAGGTCGTCGAAGCCCGGTTCGAACCGCAGGCCGCAGGACTCGATCAGGGCCCGGGCCTCG
>PLUC01000121.1:2710-3293 GCA_003165415.1 Holophagaceae bacterium | reverse complement strand
GCATGACCAGGATCAGCCGGTAGCCGCGGGCGGCCGCCACGAAGGCCAGGGCGATGCCGGTGTTGCCGCTGGTGGGCTCGATGATGGTGGACCCTGGCTTGAGCAGGCCCTTGGCCTCGGCGTCCTGGATCATGCTGAAGCCGATCCGGTCCTTGACGCTGCCGCCGGGGTTNNCAGCGGGGTGTTGCCGATGAGCTCGGTGAGGTTCTCGTGGATCCTGGCCATGGCTTTCTCCTTGTCAGATGGAATAGGCGGATTTTTGTTCGGCGGCGGACAGCTCGAGGATCTGGCTGGCCCAGCTGGAAGCCCAGTCGCGCAGCTGGTGCTCGTCCAGGGGCGCCGGGACGGTGGCCTCGGTGAGCCGGTAGACCCGGTCGGCCAGCTCGCGATAGATCCCGGCCTGGGCAGAGCTGGGCGCCGCCTCGATGGTGGTCTTGCCGGACAGCTCGGCCTGGGTGACAGTCACCGAGCGCGGCACGTACTCGATGATCCGGGTCCCGGTGAGCTCGGCGAAATGATCGATGATGTCCTTGGAATGGGCGACGTTGATGGAGTTGGCGATGATCCCGCCCAGCAGCGCGCC
>PLUC01000121.1:0-2698 GCA_003165415.1 Holophagaceae bacterium | reverse complement strand
CCACGTCGCCCAGCACGTCGAAGATGACCAGGTCCAGGTCCAGTTCCTGGAACACGTGCTTGCGCTTGAGCAGGTCCACGGCGGTGATGATGCCCCGGCCCGCGCAGCCCACGCCCGGGGCGGGCCCGCCGGCCTCGACGCAGTAGACGCCGCCGAAGCCTTCGAACACCACGTCCTCCAGCTTCACGTCGGCCTTCTCCCGCAGGGAATCCAGCACGGTGGGGATGTAGCGCCCGCCCCGGAGGGTATTGGTGGAATCGCTCTTGGGGTCGCAGCCCACCTGCAGGACTTTCAGGCCGGACGCTCCCAGGGCCGCGCTGATGTTGGAGGTGGTGGTTGACTTGCCGATCCCGCCTTTTCCGTAGATCGCGATCTGCCTGGGTTTCTTGGCCATGAGGTTGCCTTTCAGGGGTGGTTGGCTAGCTGTCGCGCTGGGCGAAGACCTTCTGCAGGTTCTTCCAGTAGGGTTCCCTGGGGTTCTCCCGGGCGAGGGTGTCCAGGGCCTTCTTATAGACGGTGGTGTCGATGAACGGCCGGATGGGCTGCCTGGAATCGACGAATTCGCTGGCCTGCATCGTCGCCCAGAAATCGGACACGCCCTTGACGTTGGGGTCCGAGGACTGGTCCAGGTATTGGCTGTAGTAGCCCTTCTCCAGCAGCGCCGGGTCGAGCTTCACGTACTTGGCGATGGCGGCGATGGTCTCCGGGTGGTGGTCGCGGGTGTACTTCTCCGCCAGGAGGATGGCGCGGATGAAGTGCTCCCAGGTGTCCGGATGGCTGGTCAGGCTCTTCTCATCCACAGTCAGGCGGCAGCAGGGGTGCCCGGGGGCCAGGTCCTTGCTGTGGATTACGACCTTCAGGCCCTCCTGCTCCGCGCGCAGATCGAACGGGCCCCACACCACGCCGGCGTCCACCTGGCCGGACTTTACCGCCTCGATCACGGCCGGGGGGCTCTTCAGTTCGAAGATCTGCAGATCCTTCTTCCAGTTGATGTGGACCTTCTCCAGGGCGCCGCGCAGCACCGCGTCGCCGGTGGCCAGGCGCACGGTGGCGACCTTCTTGCCCTTGAGGTCGCTGACGCTCCGGATCCCGCCGGCATTGGCTGCGGTGGTGACGATGGCGGCATCCTCGCCCATCACCCCCCCGATGATGCGCAGGTTCGCCCCCTTGGCGATGTGCACCAGCGGCGCGGTGGTGCCGAAGGCGCCCAGGTCCAGCTTGCCGGCCCGCAGCGCGGCCAGGCCGTCCGCGGAATTGGTGAACTCGATGAGTTCCACGTCGAGCCCTTGCTGGGCGAACAGGCCATACTCCTTGGCCACGAAGAACTTGGCGTGGCCGGTCACCGGAAGGTAGCCCACTTTGAGGCTGTCGCCGGCCCGGGCGGCGGGGCAGAGCAGGAACGTCGCCATGGCCGCTCGGAGCGCGGTCCGGAAGAACGGGGATGGATCGAGGCGCATGATGTGCTCCTTATCGTAGGGTGGCCAGGCCGGGGCAATCCGGCTCCTGCCGGCGCGGGCGCCGGATGACCAGGGGGGCAGGTGGGGGAAGGGGGCAGATACACCAAAGGCCGGAACGATCTCTTGCGCGATCGGTCCGGCCTGGTTCAGGTGAAGATGGCAGATCTATCCAGGGGCCGCCGCGGAGACGCTCCCACGACAACACGCCGGGCCGAGGCCGGGTGTCTGCTGTTCGGGAAGCTTGGTCATCGGAGGTCTCCAGGGGGGTGCCATAGATATTGATCAGGAATGATTCAAGCCTAGGCCCCGGGTCCCGGGCACGTCAAGGGGAAATTTATCTTTCCAGGAAGAAAACTTCGATACCGGGACGCATCTGCTCCGGACCGCGTTTTCAGAACGTATTGACTAAATCGGTAAATTTTCTCTTGAAACGGTGACGCACTGCTTCTAGGATGGTCTTCCAGAGGATCTTTGTCAGTTCCATAGCGCGATATCCAGAAAGGTGGAGGGACGGGCCCTGTGAAACCTTGGCAACCTGCTCATGCGAGCGTGGTGCCAATTCCTGCCCGCGGCGACAGCCGCGGGATAGATGCCGAGCAGTCGTGGACTGATCAAGGCACTTTCAATATCCGGATCGCGGCGGAACGGCGGAGGTTCTCCATCCTTGGAGGACACCATGATTGAACAGCATCTGGACAGCAACGTGCCGGGCAACCCGGCCTACCACTTCACGGTCCTGCCCCCCGGCACCATCCCGGCCGCGGGCTGGGGCTGTCGCAAGGACCTCATCGGCCGGGCGGCGCTGGCCACCCAGTGCATCCACGCCGGGTCCCTGCCGGACCCCGCCTTCGGCTCGGTGGCCCCGCCCATCTACCAGACCAGCACCTTCGCCTTCTCGGACATCCGCGCCAACGGCGGCTTCGACTACACCCGCAGCGGCAACCCGACCCGGGAGCGGCTGGAGCAGGCCATCTCCCTGCTGGAGGGCGGCAGCGGGGCCACCTGCACCAGTTCCGGCATGAGCGCGGTGCTGGTGGCCCTGAACCTGCTGGAGCACGGCAGCCACGTGCTCTGCACCGAGGACTGCTACGGCGGCACCTTTCGCACCCTGGAGCACGCCCGGCTGGTCTACGGGCTGGACACCACCTACCTGGACCTGGCCGACCTGGATGCGGTGCGGGCCGCCCTGCGTCCCGGCACGCGCATGATCTGGGTGGAGACCCCGTCCAACCCGCTGCTGA
>PLUC01000076.1 GCA_003165415.1 Holophagaceae bacterium | reverse complement strand
AAGCCGAGGGACCCGGACGGACCATTCCAGAGCCACCGGCAGGTCATGATGGAATGGTACGGAATGTCCAAACTGCAGACGCCATGTCCGGGCTCAGCCCGGACATGGCGTGGGGGAGCCTGAGGGGGGACGGAGAGCGAGAAACGCGAGCAGGATGCAACGCATGCGTTGCATCCCCTCAGTCATAATCTGGTTCGGATCCGATACACTGGAAGACCAGAGCTGATCCAGGAGGTTCCATGCCAGATTCCCATGCGCCATGCCTGCTCGACGCCAGGCAGGTGGAAATCCATCTCCAGCGCCTCTGCCGGGAGATCGTGGCCGCCTTCGGCAACAACGAGTCCCTGGCGCTCCTGGGCATCCGCACCCGGGGCCTGCACCTGGCCGAGCGGCTGTCCACCATGCTCCAGGACATCCTGCGGAAGGAGATCCCCCTGGGCGCCCTGGACATCACCCTCTACCGGGACGACTTGTCGGAGCTCACCGGCAGCCCCATCGTGCGCCCCACCGAGATCCCCTTCACCCTGAAGGACCGCACCGTGGTGCTGGTGGACGACGTGATCTTCACCGGCCGCACCATCCGGGCGGCCATGGACGCGCTGCTGGACCACGGCCGGCCCGACCGGATCTGGCTCGCGGTCCTGGCGGACCGGGGCGGGCGGCAGCTGCCGATCCAGCCGGACTTCATGGGCCTGAAGCTGGACGTGCCCCTGGACCGGCGGGTTTCGGTCAAGGTGCAGGAAGTGGACGGCGTGGACGGGGTGTTCCTGGAAGGGCGAAGCTGACATGACCGCACCGCGCTACCTCTTTCCCCACCGCCACCTGCTGGGCATCCAGCCGCTCAGTCCCCAGGACATCACCGCCATCCTCGACCAGGCCCGCGGCTTCGAGGAAGTGTGCGAGCGGCCCGAGATCAAGATCGTCCCGGCCCTGCGCAAGCGCCTGGTGGTCAACCTGTTCTTCGAGAACTCCACCCGCACCCGCAACAGCTTCGAGATCGCCGAGAAGCGCCTGTCGGCGGAAATCATCAACTTCGACGCCGACACCAGCTCCCTGAGCAAGGGCGAGACCCTCATCGACACCGCCCTGAACCTGGAATCCATGCGCCCGGACCTGATCGTCATGCGCCACGCCGCCCCCGGCGCCCACGCGCTCCTGGCCCGGCACATGCGGGCCAACATCGTCAACGCCGGCGACGGCGCCCACGAGCACCCCACCCAGGCCCTGCTGGACGCCTACACACTGCGCAAGCGCTTCGGCCGGCTCGAAGGCCTGCGCATCGCCATCGTCGGCGACATCCGCAACAGCCGGGTGGTGCGCTCCAACCTCTGGCTGCTCACCAAGCTGGGCGCGGAGGTCACCCTGGTGGGCCCGCCCACCCTCATCCCCGAAGGCATCCAGGAAACCTGGCCCTCGGTGGCCATCAGCCACGACCTGGAGGCCACCCTGCCGGACCAGGACGCGGTCATGATGCTGCGCTGCCAGTTCGAGCGGGGCACCGGCGCCTTCATCCCCAGCCAGGGCGAGTACGCGCGCTTCTTCCAGCTCAACGCGGCCCGGATGAAGCTGTGCAAGCCGGACGTGGCCGTGCTCCATCCCGGCCCCATCAACCGGGGCGTGGAGATCACCTCGGAAGTGGCGGACGGCCCCAACAGCCTGATCCTGCAGCAGGTCACCCACGGCGTGCCGGTGCGCATGGCCGTGCTGTTCCTGCTCTGCAATCCCCACGGCGAGCAGGTGCCCTGATACTGCGATGGGGGGACCGCGCGCTCACTTCGTTCGCTCTCCGTCCCCCCAAACCCCCACTTCATGCCCGGGCCGAGCCCGGACATGAAGTCCCTCCGAGAGTCGCCCATGATTGAAGGCCCCATTACGCTCCTCATCCTCGACGGCTTCGGGGACGGGCCCCGCAATGCCTTCGACGCCACCTTCGTCGCCGGCATGCCCCACTTCAACGACCTGCGCCGGCGCTACGCCGCCACCCAGCTCCAGGCGGGGGGCGAGGGGGTCGGCCTGCCCGAGGGCCAGTTCGGCAACTCCGAGGTGGGGCACATGAACCTCGGCGCCGGCCGGGTGGTGTGGCAGGAACTGACCCGCATCGACGCGGCCATCCGCAAGGGCACCTTCCGGGACAACCCGGCCATGGGCGCCCTGCTGGCGGAGCTGAAGGCCTCGGGCGGCCGGCTCCACCTCATGGGCCTGGTCTCCGACGGCGGCGTGCACAGCCACCAGAACCACCTGGTGGCCCTGGCCCAGTGGGCCCAGGCCGAGGGCGTCGCCACCACCATCCACGCCTTCCTGGACGGCCGCGACACCGAACAGAAGAGCTCCGACGGCTACCTGCAGTGGCTGGCCTTCCAGCTGCGCGCCTGCCCCCTGGTGGGCATCGGCTCGCTCTGCGGGCGCTACTACGCCATGGACCGGGACAAGCGCTGGGAGCGGCTGGAGCGGGCCTGGAAGCTTCTGGTGGACGGCACGGGCGAGTGGGAGGCCGCCGACGCCCAGGCGGGCATCGCAGCCGCCTACGCCAGGGGCGAGACCGACGAGTTCGTCACCCCCACCCGGCTGGCGGCGTTCCAGCCCATCCAGGACGGCGACGGGGTCATCTTCTTCAACTTCCGGGCCGACCGGGCCCGGGAACTGTGCCACGCCCTCGTGCTGCCCGGCTTCGACGGATTCCCGAGGGCCCGGGTGCCCAAGGTGCACCTGGTCACCTTCACCGACTACGAGCGGGAGCTGGAGCCCTTCGTCACCGTCGCCTATCCGCCCCAGAACCTGGCCAACATCCTGGGCGAGGAGGTGTCCCGCCAGGGCTGGAAGCAGCTGCGCACCGCCGAGACGGAAAAGTACGCCCACGTGACCTACTTCTTCAACGGCGGGCGGGAAGTGCCGTTCCCGGGCGAGGACCGGGCGCTGGTGCCCTCGCCCAAGGTCGCCACCTATGAGCTCCAGCCCGAGATGAGCGCCCACGAGGTGGTGCGCGGCCTGGTGCGGGCCATCGACGATGGCCAGTACCGCTTCCTGGTGTGCAACCTGGCCAACCCCGACATGGTCGGCCACACCGGCGACCTCTCGGCCGCCGCCAGCGCCTGCGCGGTGGTGGACGACGCCATCCGCCAGATCGCCGCCCATACCCTGGCCCGGGACGGCGCCCTCCTGGTCACCGCCGACCACGGCAACTGCGAGTGCATGCGCGACGAGAAGGGCAACCCCCACACCGCCCACACCCTCAACCCGGTGCCCGCGGTCCTGGTGGCCCGGGGCTTCGAGGCCGTCCAGCTCCACGCCGGCGGCGCCCTGGCCGACGTGGCGCCGACCCTGCTGAAGCTCATGGGGCTTGCGCAGCCGGCGGAAATGGATGGCGTCAGCCTGTTCTGAGCGCATACAGTCAGTCCAGGGCCGCGATCCTCTTGAGCATGCCGTCCAGGTCGTCCATGGAGAATGGCTTGGCAATGCTCAGGACCTTGCCCACCTCCTTGAGCCGCGCGTCGGTCTCCGGGTCCAGGTAGCCCGTGGCCATGAGCACCGGCAGCCCCGGGCGCAGCTCCCGCAGGCGGTGCAGCGTCTCCAGGCCGTTCATCCCGGGCATGTTCAGGTCCAGGATGACCAGGTCCACCTCCAGGCCGGCCCCGAGCCGCTCCAGCGCCTCCTGGCCCCCGGCGGCGGTCTCCACGGTGTGGCCCTGGAGTTCCAGCATGAGCGGAATGGACGCCAGGATCAGGTCGTCGTCGTCCACCTGGAGGATCCGCAGCGCCCCGGCCGGCCTGTCCGGGACCTCGGCGGCGGCGGCTGGACCCGCGGCCCCCGCCGCCGCCAGGGCCAGGCTGACCCTGCCCCAGAGCGCCGAGATGGATGTGGATGCCGTCATGGGTGCCTCTGCGGAAATGATCGAACCGGCCCGGGTTTGAGCATACCTCCACCGGGGCGCCGGCCGGAATTTCGGGGTAACTTAGAGACGATCCTCAGCCCAGGAGCCCCCATGAAGTTCAACCGGATCGCCACGGCCCTGTTCAGCGTCGTGATCGGCATCACGTTCCTCTATGGCGCCTTGATCCTCTGGATCAACTGGCCCATCCGCGACTTCTCCCTGGCCCGCAGCGGCGTCTTCGGCGAGAGCTTCGGGGTGATCAACACCATTTTCTCAGGGCTGGCCTTCGCCGGCCTGATCCTCACCATCCACCTGCAGCGGCATGAGCTGGCCGAGTCCAAGGAGACCTTCCGCAAGGAGCGGTTCGAGGATTCGTTCTACCGCCTGCTGGGGTACTACCGGCAGAACCTGGACGACATCAAGATCATCGATCACCGCGCCGGCGCCGTGCATGAAGGCGTGGGCGGGCTGATGTTCCTGATCAAGAAACTGCACACCTCGATGCAGAACTTCAGCCACTTTCTTGACTCCGAAGACGAAGAAGATAAAAAAGTGTATTATTTCAAATTATTCATGGAAACCCAGCGCATCCTCAACCGGCAGACCCGCTATCTCGGCACCCTGGAGTGCCTCCTGGAACAGATCGAGCAGGAGCTGCCTGGCATCGAGAGCCGGACGCCCTATTGGCGGATCCTCATGTCCCAGCTCACCATCTTCGAGGTCAAGTACATCTTCTACACCTGCCTGGTGGCCCCGGAGAACGACAACCTGAGGAACCTCATCCACCGGTCCGAGCTGTCCAAGCACCGCATCATCGAGAGCACCATCAACCACCACCATCTTGACTTCTACCAGCAGCTCCACGGCGTGGAGATGTCCCACAACAAGCCCAAGCTCCTCCTGCCCTATGACAAGCACGAACTGCGCCGGATCCGGAAGCGGCTCAACCAGTCCGGGTCCCAGGCGCAGAGCGGCTCCCCGGTCGCTGACCTGGCGCAGCCGGGCGATCAGATCTAATTATTTTATAGATCAAAAACTTATGCACAAATTTTGATCGTTCAATCCGGCAATGGGTCTACCCTTGGCGCTTCACTCGCTTCCCGCCCCGAAGGACGGCATTGCCTGGAGTTATCGATGCGCCCTTGGCTTCCCATCGCCCTGACCTGCTCCGCCCTGGTCCCGTTCGCGGCCCCGGCCAAAGGGTTTTCCACAGCCCCCACGGCATCGCTGCCCGGGCCGCTGGAGGACACCGTGAGCAGTTCCCACCAGATCACCCTGCACGGCGCGCCCCTGGTCTACACCGCCACCGCCGGGCACCTCACCGCCACCAGCCTGCGCAAAGGAGAGCCCGAGGCCGCCTTCTTCTACGTCGCCTACACCGCCGACGGCAAGGACGCCGCCATTCGGCCCGTGACCTTCTGCTACAACGGCGGTCCCGGGTCCGCCTCAGTCTGGCTGCACCTGGGCTCCTTCGGCCCCAAGCGGCTGGTGACCGGCGACCCCGCCACCACCGAGCCGGTCCCCTTCCCCCTGGTGGACAACCCGGATTGCCTGCTGGACACCACCGACCTGGTGTTCGTGGACGCCGTGGGCACCGGCCTGTCCGAGGCGGTGGCCCCCAACCGCAACCAGACCTTCTGGGGCGTGGACCAGGACGCGGCCGTGTTCCGGGATTTCATCCGCCGCTACCTGACCGTCAACCAGCGCCAGGCCTCTCCCTTGTATCTGTTCGGGGAATCCTACGGGACCCCGCGCACCGCCGTGCTGGCCAACCTCCTGGGCGCGGCCGGGATCAAGCCGGCGGGGCTGGTCCTGCAGTCCTCGATCCTGAACTACAATTCCAGCGGCGACGTGGGCTCGGGGGTGAGCTGCGCCGGCTTCCTGCCCTCCTATTCGGCCCTGGGGGCCTACTACCGGCTGGACCGGCCGGCGCCAGGCAACCTCCCCGGATTCATCCAGGCCATGCGCGTGTTCACGGCCAGGACCTTCGATCCGGCCTTGGCCGCCTGGATGGACGACCAGACCCCTCCGCCCTCCAAACTGACCGCCAGCCTGCAGGCCGACACCGGCATCCAGGCGTCTCTCTGGCAGCAGGAGCTCAACCTCGTCCCCGGCGATTTCCAGGACAACCTGCTCCCTGGCATCCTCATCGGCCGCTATGACGGACGGGTGTCCGCCCCCGTGGACAGCCCCCTGGCCATCGACGGCGACCCTTCCTCCGCCTTCATCACCGGGCCGTTCACCCAGGCCATCGCCAGCTTCCTGGACGGATTCCTGGGCTATGGCCATGGCGCCGACTACGCAGTGGAGGGCCAGGCCAACGACGACTGGGATTTTTCCCATGACGGCCTGGCCCTGCCCGACACCATTCCTGACCTGATGGCGGCCCTCGCCCGGGATCCCCGCCTGAAGATCCTCTCCCTCAACGGCTACCACGACCTGGCGACGCCGTTCTACCAGACCGAGCTGGACCTCGCCAGGATGGGCCGTCATCCGAACCTCCAGATCAGGCACTACAACGGCGGCCACATGATCTACCTGGACGAGCACTCCCGGCCCCTGGAAAAGGCCGACCTGGCCGCCTTCTACCGGGGCGCCCCCGGCTGGACCGGGAGCCCCGACCATGCCTTTTCCCCCGGGGTCCCGCGGCTGCTGCTGCCGTCTCTGGACGTGCCCTGGGCCGGGGCCGCCCCCCGTGCCCTGATGGACCCCTATGTGCCCCCGGCCAAGCGGCATCCCTCGCCCGTGGCGGCGACCACGGGGGAGGCGCTCCAGGCCCAGGTGGCGCGCAAGCTCGCCCTTCCACCGGAATAACCCATCCCAAATATAAAGTTCGACTTGTGGGTGAATCCGTCTAGGCTCTTCGCATCCGCCCAGAGGGGACGGTCCCGATTCGAGGGGGGGGCGCCATGGCGACTGACGGATCCAGGACGAACGCAGGAGGCGTGCGCGAAGCGGGCGCACCCCTGAGCGAATCCCAGCAGGCGGCGATCATGCGCCTGCAGAAGGACGAGAACATCATTCCCGCGCCCGTCTGGTTGTCCCGCCAGGCCTACCTCGCCAACGACAATGTCGAGCGCGCCCATGCCGACCGGGATCCCGACGCGTTCTGGGCCGAGCGGGCCAAGCTGGTGGACTG
The DNA here is from genome assembly GCA_003165415.1 of Holophagaceae bacterium. GTDB lineage: Bacteria > Acidobacteriota > Holophagae > Holophagales > Holophagaceae > Mesoterricola. The sequence goes on along the minus strand of PLUC01000076.1, from coordinate 16,221 downwards.
GATGGAGCCGTACCAGGAAGTGAGCCGGTTCGATCCGCCGCGCCACGAGTGGTTCGTGGGCGGCAAGCTCAACGTGACCGTCAATTGCATCGACCGCCACGTATACTCCGAGCGGCGCAACAAGGCCGCCCTCATCTGGGTGGGCGAGGACGGCGAGGAGCAGACCTACACCTACGGCCGCCTCTACCGCGAGGTCAATCGCCTGGCCAACACCCTCAAGCGGCTGGGCCTGGGCAAGGGCGACCGGGTCATCATCTACATGCCCCTGACCCCCGCCGTGCGCGACCGGGACGGCTACTTCGCCGTGCTGGGCCGTTCCGACGACGTCATGAACGTGGCCGGGCACCGCATCGGCACCGCCGACGTGGAAGGCGCCCTGGCCCGCCACCCCGCGGTGGCCGAAGCCGCCGTGGTCGGCCTGCCCGACCCGCTCAAGGGCGAGCGGATCAAGGCCTTCGTGGTCCTGCGCCCGGGCATCGTCCCCGGCCATGGCCTCATCGCCTCGCTCAAGGACCACGTCCGCCAGGACCTGGGCCCCATCGCCACCCCGTCGGAGATCGAGATCCGCGATGCCCTGCCCAAGACCCGCTCGGGCAAGATCGTCCGCCGCTACCTCAAGGCGGTGGAGATGGGCGAGGATCCGGGAGACCTCTCCACATTGGCCGATTGAACCTGGCCCTACTTCTTCCCCCAGAACTGCCCCATCCGCCACACCAGCCCGGCATCCAAGGCGAGGCGCTCCGCGGAACGGGTGAGGCCCGCCTCCACACCCAGGTCAAGAGTCAGGCTGGGGCCGATGTCCCGGCTCACGGCCAGGATGCTGGTGATGGTCCGTTGCCCCTGGGCGCTGGCCGTCCGGGGGCCCAGGTCGGTGGGTGCCAGGGCGTAGGTGTCCAGGGACGCGTTCCAGCCCGGGGCGAAGAGACGGGTCACCGCCAGGGAGATCACCCCCTGGCGTGCCCGGCCGCCATCGGGCTTGCCAAGCCAGTTGGCGCCACCGTTCATGTCGATTTCCCAGAAGCCGAGCGTGCGGGAAGCCGTCAGCAGCAGGGTGTCGTCGGCCTTGCCGGTGCCGATCCCCTTCTCCACGCTGGCCCGGGGCAGCTTGTGCCAGTAGGCCAGGCCCAGGTCCAGTCCCGCCTTTTCCTGGCGCAGGGCCTGGAACTGGCCGCCGAACAGCGGATCCGCGCCTCCGCTCTGGTTGTCCCCCTGGGGATCCTTCAAGGTGGTCGGACCGTTCCAGTCGACCCGCAGATCAAACCACTGGCAGATCCCCAGGTCCACCTGGGTGGGGAACTGCTGGGCCTGGGAACCGTCCCGGAAGCGGGCGGTCTGGTATCCGGCATCCAGCATCATGACCCCGGGATCGGTCACCCCCGCGGGCGTGGTGAAGAGTTCCCGGAGCGGTTTGGGGGAAGGCGCTTCCTGGGCGAACAGCCCGGTGCTGATCAGGGCCGTGGCGAGAGCGATGGGCAGGGCATAGCCAAGATACTTCATAACGGAAGTCCTTTGAAAAAGTTGCCGAAGATCTCAGTGCCTGAGGGCGCCCAACAGGGTCACGACCCGGTAACCGCCCATGAGCATGATAGCCACCAGGTAGCAGCGCACGGCCACCAGGGCGACCCGGCAGGCCGGGGTCAGCTTGATGGGACCCAGGTGATCGGCGTTGCACTTGGCCTCGGGTGCGTCGTGCAGGGGGTGGATCACCACGAAGCCCTTGGGCGCGCGGGGGTTGTGGATGGGCTCCCGGTCCAGGAAGGTGTCAATGGTTTCGGTCTGGTAGGTCATGGCGAACTCCTTGGATATCGGGTCAGGGGATTCAGGCGGAAGGCGTGGGGAACAGCCCGGGCAGCAGCACCTGCGCGGCCAGGACAGCGGAAAGGGCGAACATGAGCGCGATGATCACCCAGTTGATGCGGTTGTTCCAGGGCCGGTTCACGAACTGCTCGCCCAGCAGTTCCTTGTCGTTGAGCAGGATCTGCAGGAACACCAGGGCGCTGGGCAGCATGACCCCGGCCAGCACCTGCACGCCGATGATGATGACCTGCAGGGGCGCCCTGGGGATCAGCACCACGGACGCGGCCGCCATGGTCGCCCCGATGTAGGTGAGGTAGAATCCCGGCGCCTCCTTGAACTTCAGCTGCAGGCTGTGGTCCCAGCCCTTCACTTCCGCCCAGGCCCAGGCGCTGGACAGGGAGACGGCGGTGGTGCCCAGCACCGAGGCGTTCACCATCAGCATCAGGATGGCGGACTTGAAGAACGTGCCGTAATGGGGTCCCAGGACCGTGGCCAACTGCGCCGGATCGGTGTAGGCCACTTTGTTCTTGAACAGGATGGCGCCGACCAGCATCATGCCACCCGCCACGACGATGGTGAACACCGCGCCGATGAAGGTGTCCCAGCGGGAGGCGTTGAGGTCCTTGAAGCGCAGCTTCTTGTCGGCCACGCAGCTCTGCTGGAAGAACAGCTGCCAGGGCGCGATGGTGGTGCCCACGGTGGCGATCACCAGGAAGATGTAGTCGAAAGTGATCCCTCCGTCGGGCATGGAGGGGATGAGGGTGTTGTGCGCCACTTCGCCGAAGTGGAAGCCGCACTTCCAGCCCAGGAAGAGCCAGGTGAGGTCCAGCAGGCAGAGGAAGATGGTGATCCGCTCCCAGCGCAGGTAGCTGCCGGTGACCACCATGGTGATGAGGCCCACCGTGGCCAGGGGGACCGAGACCCAGGGCGAGACGCCCATGGCGGCGAAGGCCAGGCTGATACCGGCGAACTCCGTGACCAGGGTGAAGAAGTTGACCAGTTGCAGATCGAACAGGGAGAAGCGGCCCCACCACTTGCCGAACCGCTTGTAGATCATGGCGGCGTGGCCTTCGCCGGTGGCGATGCCCAGGCGCACCACCATCTCCTGGCAGAAGTAGGTCACGGGCAGCAGGATCAGCAGCAGCCAAAGGAGTTTCAGGCCGTACTGGGCGCCGGCCTGGGTGTAGGTCGAAACGGCGCCGGCGTCGTTGTCCGCCTCCATGACGATGAGGCCGGGGCCGAACACCATGAGGAAGGTGAGCACGCGCACCATCCAGCGGGATTTCACCAGCCGGGTGCGGCTGAGGAAATCCCCTGGGCCGAACTGAATACCTGGAGCGGTCTTGGAAACGTCATTCGTGTGGGTCATGGCGGAAGCTTTCAGGGTTCTCGTCGGATTGGCAGGATGCTTCAGGCCCGGTTGCGGGGAAAGGGGAGGCCGGCCTCCAGGGCGCCGGGGGGCAGCTGGCCCCAATCGGGCTTCAGGTCCGCCCGGTTCCCGGACGTCCGGGGCGCGGGGGCGAAGCGCTGCTGCCGCCCGGGGCGGCGCCCATGGCGGGTCTCGTTCTGGATGATGGCGTCGATGATCTCGTCGGTGATGGAAACGAACATGGGTCACCTCCCCTTGGCTGAACAACTGGGCATGGCGGGAGGAACGGAGGGACCGTGTGGGCGCGGGCGCCCGTCCCTGTTCCGGTGCTGGAGACTGCTGCTGCCCCCGCAGACGCTTCAGACGCTGAAGGATGGGGGCTTGAAGACACGGTCCGGCCTGGGCCGGGGCGCGTGGTGCAACCTCCGCCTGGTGTCCCTGAGACCCATGGTTTGGCGATGGGGCAGGTCCGGAGTGGGACCCTGGGCCTTCAGCCTCAGGCATTCCCCTTTCCGCACTGCCTACCGGTCAGTGGCATCCATGGCCGTCCCGACCGGTTCCTTGCCCATCCGCCATGGGATGATCAGGACCCCGGGAGGAGGCTGCACGACGGAGGTTCGCTTTGTTCGCGGTTTTCCATCTCAACCTCCTTTCTGGTCCATGACCTCTTTCGAGAGTGGCCGCTGGGCCTGGGATGGTCAACCCCAAAAAATTCTGAATCATAAGTTTTATTCAGACCTTGTCCAGCGCCTGCTCCAGGTCGGCGATGAGGTCCGCCAGGTCTTCGATGCCCACCGAGTAACGCACCAGCCCGTCGGACACGCCCCCGGCCAGGCGCGCCTCCCGGCCCATGCTGGCGTGGGTCATGGAGGCGGGGTGGCAGATGAGGGTCTCCACTCCGCCCAGGGACACCGCCAGGGCCGCCAGCTTGACCGAATCCATGAGCCGCGCTCCGGCCTCAACCCCGCCCTTCACCCCGAACGAGATCATGGCGCCCGGACCGGACATCTGCCGCTTCACCAGCTCGTACTGGGGATGGCTGGGCAGGCCCAGGTAGCTCACCCACTCCACCTTGGGGTGCTTCTCCAGCCACTTGGCGATCTCGATGGTGTTGGCCTGGGCCCGCTCCATGCGGATGGCGAGGGTCTTGAGGCCGCGGCTGACCAGGGATGCCTGGTGCGGATCCATATTGCAGCCCATGATCACCACCATGGCCCGGAGCTGCTTGTGCAGCGCTTCCGTGCTGGCCACCAGGATGCCGCCCACCACGTCCGCGTGGCCGTTGATGAACTTGGTCACGGAGTGCAGCACGACGTCCGCGCCCAGATCCAGCGGCTTCTGCAGGTACGGGCTGGCGAAGGTGTTGTCCACCACCAGCAGGGCCCCGGCCGCGTGGGCGATTCCGGCCACGGCCTCCAGGTCCGTCACCAGCATGGCGGGATTGGACGGGGACTCCACGTAGACGACCTTGGTGTTGGGCTTGATTGAGCGCTTCAGCAGCTCCAGGTCGGTGGTGTCGATGAAGGTGGACTCCACCCCGAACCGACCCATGTGCTTTTCCATCAACACCCGCGAGGGCCCGTACACCGAGGCGGTGCTCACCATGTGCTCGCCCTGGCCCAGCAGCGCCATGTACACCGTGGAGACGGCGCCCATGCCCGAGGCCGTGGCGGTGGCGCCGAACCCGTTCTCCAGCTGGGCCACGTTCTGCTCCAGGGCGCTGGTGGTGGGGTTGCCGATCCGGCTGTAGATGAAACCATCGGCGGTGCCCGCGAAGCGGTCGGCGCCCTGTTTGGCGTTGCGGAAGGCGAAGGTGGAGGTCTGGTAGATGGGTGTGGTCACGCTGCCGAGAGGATCGTCCGGAATGCCGGCATGCACCAGCTTGGTATTGAAGCCCAGCTTGCGAGTGTCCATGAGAATCTCCTTGAGATGCGGAGCGCACCTGGCGGCGCAGGGGAAAAACTAGAGGAATTTGGGGTTAAAGGATTTGTAACAAAGATGTCGAAACCCCGTGGGACAATTTCGGATCGGCCCTTTGAACCTTCCCCCCATCTTCGACCCTGGATCCCCAAATGTTCAACCAGATCTTTGAGAGCGCCTGGGGGCAGGCCAATGCCCTTTTTTATCCCCCCCGGCGGCGGCGCTACTATATGGACATCGTAGTGGTCCTGGCCGGCCTGGCGATCCTGTACGGTCTGGTCACCATGGGGCGGCAATGGACCGGCGCCCACCGGCCGGTGGTGGACATCAACCTGTCCATCTGGGCCCTGCCGAAGTACACCTTGCTCTCCATGATGCGGGGCCTGGCCGCCTATGTGATCTCCCTGCTCTTCACCCTGGTCTACGCCTACTGGGCCGCCAAGGACGAGCGGGCCGAAAGGCTGCTCATCCCGATCCTGGACATCCTCCAGAGCATCCCGGTGCTGGGCTTCATGCCCGGCGTGGTGCTGGCCCTGGTGGCGCTGTTCCCGCACAGCAACCTCGGCCTGGAACTGGCGGCGGTGGTCATGATCTTCACCGGCCAAGCCTGGAACATGACCTTCAGCCTCTACCATTCCTTCAAGTCCGTGCCCCAGGAGTTCCACGAGGCCGCCACCACCTATGGGTTCAACTGGTGGGAGCGGCTGAAGTGGGTGGAGCTGCCCTTCGGCACCACCGGCCTGGTCTGGAACAGCATGATGAGCATGGCCGGCGGCTGGTTCTTCCTCATGATCACCGAGGCCTTCCAGCTGGGCGACCAGGATTTCCGGCTGCCCGGGCTGGGCTCCTACATGAGCGTGGCGGCGGACAAGGGCAACGTGCCGGCCATGATCTATTCCGTCCTCGCCATGATCGCCATGATCGTGTTCCTGGACCAGGTGCTCTGGCGGCCGGTGGTGGTGCTGGCCCAGCGGTTCCGGGTCGAGGACACCAGCCAGGGCCAGGCTCCGCGCAGCTGGCTGCTGCGCCTCCTGCGGCGGTCCCGGATGTTCCGGCTGTGGGTGGCCCGGCGGGTGCACCGCCGGACCCTCCAGGGCCCGCCCTCCGGAAGCAAGGCCAAGGTCAACCAGGCTCCGGCCAAGGCGCGGACCAGCTACCGCTGGTTCTCCACCCTCGCCCTGGCGGCCCTGGCCGGCCTGGTCCTCTGGAGTGCCTTCGAGCTGGTCAAGTTCCTCACCGACATCTCCCGGAGCACCTGGGGGCTCCTGGTCAAGGCCGGCGGCCTGACCCTGACCCGGGTGCTGGTCACCACGGTGATCGGCACCATCTGGGCGTTGCCGGCGGGGCTGGCCATCGGCCTCTCGGACCGGATGGCCAAGTTCTTCCAGCCCATCGTGCAGGTGGCGGCGTCGTTCCCCGCCCCCATGCTGTTCCCCGCCGTGATCTTTGTCATGGCCAAGTTCGGTGTGGGCCTGAACTACGGTTGCGTGGTGCTGATGCTGCTGGGCACCCAGTGGTACATCCTGTTCAACGTCATCGCCGGCGCCATGGCCGTCCCCGGCGACATGCGCGAGGCCGCCACCAGCTTCCGGTTCAGCCGCTGGCAGCGGTTCACCTGGCTCTACCTGCCCGCCACCTTCCCCTACCTGGTGACCGGCTGGGTGACTGCGGCCGGCGGCGCCTGGAACGCCAGCATCGTCGCCGAGTACTACAACTTCGGCGGCAAGACCTTGACCACCTTCGGCCTGGGCAACACCATCACCCAGGCCGCCACCGACCGCAATCTCACCCTGCTGGCCGCGAGCTGTCTGGTCATGTCGGCGATCGTGGTCACCTTCAACCGGCTGGTCTGGAAGCGCTGCTACCAACTGGCTTTCACCCGCTATACCCTGGACAAGTGAGGCAGCGATGGGCGGCAACAGCACGACCGATGACAACATCCTGGAGCTGAAGGGCATCCAGAAATCGTTCGACCGGGGCAACGGCAAGACCCTGCGCGTGCTGGAGGATATCAACCTGGGGATCAGGCGGGATGAGTTCCTTTGCATGATCGGCCCGTCGGGCTGCGGCAAATCCACCCTCATGCGCATCGCCGCCGGCCTGATCGAGCCGACCAAAGGCCAGATCTTCCTCCACGGCCAGCCCCACGAGGGGCTCCTGGACAGCCTCGCCATCGTGTTCCAGGCCTTCGCCCTCTACCCGTGGCTGACGCTGGAGCAGAACGTGCAGGTGGTCCTGCAGGCCAAGGGGATGGAGAGCCATGACATCAAGGAACGCACCAAGGACGCCATCAAGATGGTGGGACTGGAAGGCTTCGAGGAGGCCTATCCGCGGGAGCTGTCCGGCGGCATGAAGCAGCGGGTGGGCATGGCCCGGGCCCTGTCCGTGGACCCGGAGATCCTGTTCATGGACGAGCCCTTCAGCGCCCTGGACGCCCTCACCGCCGAGGGCCTGCGCGCAGAGATTCTGGACATCTGGGACGACCGGACTCGCAATCCCTCCTCTGTCCTCATGGTCAGCCACAACATTTCCGAAGTGGTCTTCCTGGCCGACCGGATCGTGGTGGTGTCGGCCAACCCGGGACGGATCCGCACCATCGTCGAAAATCCCCTGCCCCGGCCCCGGGACACCCACTCCCCTGAATTCCAGGCCCTGGTGGAACATCTGCACGACATCATCACCAATGCCGAACTGCCCGACCTCCCGGTCAGCACGGTGGCTCCGGTTATCCAGGAGGACCTCATCGAGCCCCTGCCCAACGCCCATTACTCCGACATGCTCGGCCTGGTGGAGTTCCTGGAAGGCCAGGGCGGCGGCTGCGACCTGTTCCTGGTGGTGGCCCAGACCCACGTGCCGTTCGAGAAGGTGCTCCCCATCGTGAAGGGATTGGAAATGATGGAAATGGTGGATACGCCCCGGCGCGCAGTGAACCTCACGCCCCTGGGCCGCAAGTTCGTCCAGGCGGAAATGGACGAGCGCAAGCAGATCTGGCGCGACCAGCTCCTCAAGCTGAAGCTGTTCCGGGTGGTGCGGGACCTGCTGAAACTGCGCGAAGGGGAACTGTCCCGGGAGGAACTGGTCCAGGAGATCGCCGGCCGGCTGCCCATGGAGGACCCCGAACTCACCTTCGAGACCCTGGTCTCCTGGGGCCGCAGGGGCGAGCTGTTCGCCTACCGCAAGGACCACGGCGTGCTCACCTTCGAGTAGAGGCGCCCGTTGTCCCGCCCATCGCGCCCTACTGTTTCGTTCGGGTTCCCTAGCCGTGCGCCGACCCATCGATGCGTGAACCGCTTGCTTGTCCTCGCTGCGCTGCGGGCAAGTAAGCGTTCACGCTGGCCTTCCCCGCCTGGATTCCAGGTTGCGGTTCAGTGATGGCAATGGCGGCGAGGGTGGCAAGGGTCTGATCCCATAGACTCCGGGTCCCGGAATGATTGCCGCGCATCGTTTTCCAATGACTGGTGACGTATCCCAAAAATCAGGCGGGGAAGGCCTGCGTGAACTCTTGCAGCGCCCGCAGCGAAGCGAGGACGCTTCAAGAGATTCACGCACCGGTGGGTCGGCGCATTGCCCGGGGACCCGAACGAAACAGAAAGGCGCGATGGGCGGGACAACGGGAGTAGCGGTAATTACCTGCCCAGGATGGAACTCACGGTGTCCGCCAGGGCTTGGGGCTCGAAGGGCTTGAACATCACCTCCGTCACGCCCATGCCCCGCAGCCGCTCGTTCACCTCCAGGTCCCGGAGGGCGGTCAGCACCAGCACCCGCATGGACTTGAGTCCCGGATCCTCGCGGCACACCCGCGCCAGGCTGGCGCCGGGACAATTGGGCATGAGGAAGTCCATGATCAGCAGGTCGGGAACCGCCTCCTTCACCGCCTTGAGCACGTCGAAGATGCCGGTGGGATCCACCTCCACCACCTCGTGGCCCTGCTTGCGCAGACAGGCGGCCGAGAAGGTGCGCGCCAGCCGGCTGTCGTCCACGATCATGATCTTGGCCATGGGACCCTCTGATCCATCATAGCCTTATCTCAGTGATTCCCCTTCTGCTTCCCCTTCGGCTTCCCCTGCAGCATCGCCTGGCACTCCTCGAACCGGAACTGGGTGGCGTAATCCAGGGCCGTCTTGCCGCCCCCGTCCGCGAGGCTCCGGTCCGCCCCGTTCTTCAGCAGCGCCGCCATGGGTTCGGCATAGCCGTAGTAGGCGGTGATGATCAGCGGGGTGGATCCCGCCTTGATGTGGCTGTAGGACTTCACGGTCTTCGCGTTCGGGTCCGCGCCGTGGTCGAGCAGGTAGTCTATCACCGGGTGCTTGCTGTAGTAGACGGCCCAGTGCAGGGCTGTCCAGCCCCACTTGTCCAAGTCGTTGACGCCCCCGCCGGCCTCCACCAGCCCTTTCACCCGCTCCACATCGCCCTTCATGGCCGCCCGGGACAGCGGGGTGCCGTCGCTCCCCGGCTGGGCGGGGGTGGGGGTCTTCTTCAGCACGGAACCCAGGAGCCCCCATTGGCTGTTTCCGGACTGGGCCGGAGCCTCCGTCCCCTTGACCAGGACGAACTTGGCCTGGATCCACTGGCCTTCCTGGATCACCAACGCCTGGGTGGCCGGGAGGTAGCCGGGCGCCTCCACCTTCACCGACACCGATCCGGCGGGCAGGTCCCGGAGGTTCAGTACCTCGGTGGGCGAAGCCTCGCCCTTCCGGGTCCCGTCCAGGTAGACCACGGCCCCCGGCACGTTCACCGCCACCTGCAGGCCGCCCACCAGGGCCGAAGCCGCGGGGGGGGCGCCCAGCACGCTGGGGGCCGGGGCCAGCGCGCCGGGGGCCGGGGCCGGCGCGCCGGGAATGAAGTAGAACTCGCCCAGGGCCTGGTCGTACAGGGCGGGAACCTGCTCCTGGCCGGCGCCCTGGGCCAGGCGCACAACCTCGTCGCGGACGTTGCGCAGCACGCGGTCCACGGGCACGCCCGGCCTATCCATCTCCTTCAGCAGCACCCGGGTGAACACCCCGTTGGGGTTCTTGTCCGCGGGGCCGAGGGAATCCAGGGCCTGCTGGCCCGCGCCAGCGGAAAACAGCACCATCTGCCCGGTGGCCGCCGCCGTCACCGCCAGCCCCCGGCCGGCCAGGGCCCGGCCCGCGCCTTTGAAGGGGTTGTTGCGGCAGGCGTCGATGATCGCCAGGGAGAACTGAGCCTTCTGGTCATGGAGATCGTCCAGGACCCGCTGGAGCGGCACCGAGTCGTCCCGGACCTGGTCCTCGTTGTCGCCGCGGATATCCACCGGCAACAGGTAGTTGGCCCCGCCGAGCTGGACCCCGTGGCCGGAGAAGTAGAACACCGCCACATCCCCTCCGGCCACCTGGGCCTTGAAGGCGCGGATGGCGTCCTTCATGTTCTTTTCGTTCACGTCCAGCTTGAGCTGGACCCGGTAGCCAACCCGCTCGAACGCGCGGGCGATGGCGCGGGCGTCCGCCCGGGCGTTGCGCAAGGAGGCCACGTGCTGGTAGGAATCGTTGCCGATCACCAGGGCGATCTTGTTGTGGACGGCCTCCTCGGCCGACAGGTGGAGGATACCCAGAGCCAGCAAGGCGCACCCCAGGGCCAGGAACCGAACCGGGAACCGGAACATCGCTACCTCCTTGCTGGGTTTCGCTCCATAGTAACTTAGTATTCCTTGGCTTCGTCGCCAATGTCCGGAGCCACCCCGGCCCAACGGGCATGGCCGTGGAAGGCGGGGTCCTCCAGCCGGCCCAGGAAATCCACCATGCGCTTGCCCCAGCCGGACGAGGCCGCGCTCCCGGCCGGGGCGAACGGCAGCAGCTCGGCGGGCGCCTCCTCCAGGCAGAGCTGCACCAGGGTGAGCTGCTGCTGGAAGGTCGCGCCCACCGGCAGGAGATTCGCCGACAGCGTCCCCAGGATCTCGGCCAGCTCCCCTTCGCAAGCCGAAGCGAGCCCGTCCAGGATCTCGGAGGCTTCAAAGCAGGCCCTCACCAGCTTCAGGTGGAGCTTCTCCAGCGCGGGCCTGCCGGTGCCCGCCGCCAGGGCGTGGGCCGCGTCCTCCAGGTGCGGATGCAGCTTCTTGAACAGCAGTTGCAGGGCCTGTTCGGCGGGTGTGGAAGACTCCATGCCCGCAGTCTAGCCGCACCCGTCCAAAAGATGTTTGAAATCTACTATTCATTGAGACTCAAAATAGGGCTATGCTGTGCGCCACCACCCCCTTCTTTGACTGGAGCATCCATGTCCCAAACCCCTGAAGGCGAACTCCGTGACCCCATTTATCCTCCTTCCGCCGCCAGCAGCGATGGGGCCCATGTGGCATCCCTCCAGGCCTACCAGCGGATGTATGATCGGAGCATCAACGAGCCCGAGGCCTTCTGGCGCGAGGAGGCCTTGAGTACCCTGGACTGGTTCCACCCGTTCGGCCGGGTGCGCGAGTTCGACTGGGAGTGGGGCCAGGTCCAGTGGTTCCTCAACGGCCGGCTCAACGCCTGCCACAACTGCGTGGACCGGCACGTGGCCACCAAGGGGGACCAGATCGCCCTGATCTGGGAAGCGGACACGCCGGGCGAAGGCCGGACCGTGGACTACCGGGAACTGCAGCGCGAGGTCTGCCGCCTGGCCAACGTGCTGCGCCACCACGGGATCAAGAAGGGCGACCGGGTCGCCATCTACATGCCGATGATGCTGGAGGCGGTCTACGCGATGCTGGCCTGCGCCCGCATCGGCGCCGTGCACAACGTCGTGTTCGCCGGCTTCAGCGCCGAAAGCCTGCGCGACCGCATCAACGACTCCCGCTGCAAGGCTGTGATCACCGCCGACGAAGGGCTCCGGGGCGGCAAGATCATCCCCCTGAAGCGGACCGTGGACGAAGCCGTGATGGCCTGCCCCACCGTCAAGTTCGTGTTCATCGTGCGCCGCACCGGCAACAAGATCCCGTTCTACCCCCAGCACGACGTCTGGCTGCGCGAGGCCATGGACGGCGAGCGCCCGTTCTGCCCCATCGAGCACATGGACAGCGAGGACACCCTGTTCCTGCTCTACACCTCGGGATCCACCGGCAAGCCCAAGGGCGTGGCCCACACCACCGGCGGCTACCTGCTCCACGCCGCCATGACCCACCGCTACGTCTTCGACTACCGGCCCGGCGACATCTACGCCTGCGTGGCCGACATCGGCTGGATCACCGGGCATTCCTACGTGATCTACGGGCCGCTGTGCAACGGCGCCACCACCGTGCTGTTCGAAAGCATCCCCACCTACCCCAATGCCGGCCGCTACTGGGAGATGGTCCAGCGCCTGGGCATCACCCAGTTCTACACCGCGCCCACGGCCATCCGCGCCATCGCCCGGGAAGGCGACACCTTCGTCAAGCCCTACGACCGCTCCTCCCTGCGGGTCCTGGGCAGCGTCGGCGAGCCCATCAACCCCGAGGCCTGGCGCTGGTACTACAACATCGTCGGCGAGGGCCGCTGCCCGGTGGTGGACACCTGGTGGCAGACCGAGACCGGCGGCATCCTCATCAGCCCGCTGCCCGGCGCCACCCCGCTCAAGCCCGGGTCCGCCACCCTGCCCTTCTTCGGGGTGGAGCCGGTGGTGCTGGACGACAAGGGGATGGAGATCCCCGGCAACGGCGTGTCCGGGCTCCTGGCCATCAAGCGGCCGTGGCCGGGCATGGCCCGCACCATCCAGAACGACCACCAGCGCTTCGTGGACACCTACCTGCGCCCCTTCCCCGGCTACTACATCACCGGCGACGGCTGCCGCCGGGACGAGGACGGCTACTACTGGATCACCGGCCGGGTGGACGACGTCATCAACGTCTCTGGGCACCGCCTGGGCACCGCCGAAGTGGAGAGCGCCCTGGTCACCCATCCCGCCTGCGCCGAAGCGGCCGTGGTGGGTTATCCCCACGACATCAAGGGCCAGGGCATCTTCGCCTACGTGATCCTCAACCCCGAGTGGGAAGAGAACCAGGAGCTCATCGGCGAACTCAAGAACGAAGTGCGCCACCACATCGGCCCGTTCGCCAGCCCCGACATGATCCTGGTGGCCCCCGGGCTGCCCAAGACCCGGTCCGGCAAGATCATGCGCCGGATCCTGCGCAGCATCGCCGCCAAGAACTACACCGACCTGGGCGACACCACCACCCTGGCCGATCCCACCGTGGTGGATGCCCTCATCGCCAAGCGCAAGACCATCTGACACCCCCTTCCCTCCGCTGACACCCCCGCCCCATCCATGGACGGGCGATGGAAGATCAGGGCTCATTTTTACCTTGACATTGGATCGAGTTATGAAATTCTCTTAATCCAGACTCAAATCCCTATTTTCATTCCGTGTCAGGTGGTGTTCGGCCTCCCTTTGGGATGTCCATTTCCACCCTCCTTCCTTCTCACCCCGGACCGGTCGAGATGGCAGGATGGCTGGCCACTTTGACCCACTTCCAACCCCACAAGGAGGTCTCATGAAGTTCTACGCCATCACCGCGGCCATGGCCGTCCTAGTCGCCGGAACGTTCCTTGCCTGCGACAAGGGCGCCAAGGAAATCAAGATCGGCGGCGTCGCACCCGCCACCGGTGAAGCCGCCACCTTCGGCGCCTCCACCAAGAACGGCTTCGACATGGCCGTTGCCGAATGGAACGGCAAGGGCGGCGTGCTGGGCAAGCAGGTCAAGATGGCCTTCGCCGACGACAAGGGCGATCCCGCGGAAGCCGCTACCGTTTGGACCAAGCTGATCGAGCAGGACAAGGTCTGTGCCATCGTCGGCACCGTCATGTCCAAGTGCTCCCTGGCCGGCGCCCCCATCTCCCAGGCTTCCAAGATCCCCATGATCTCCACCTCCTCCACCAACCCCAAGGTCACGCTGGTGGGCAACTACATCTTCCGGGTCTGCTTCATCGATCCCTTCCAGGGCACCGTCGGCGCCAAGTTCGCCTTCGAGGACCTGAAGGCCAAGAAGGCCGCCTGCATCTTCGACGTGGGCAACGACTATACCAAGGGGCTGTCCGAGTTCTTCAAGGCCAAGTTCACCTCCCTGGGCGGCGAAGTGGTCGGCTATGAAGGCCACGCCACCGGCACCACCGACTTCAAGGCCCAGCTGACCAAGGTCCTGGCCGCCAAGCCCGACATGCTCTATGTGTCCGACTACTACAACGACGTAGCCCTGATCGCCAAGCAAGCCCGCGAACTGGGTTTCAAGGGCCCGCTGGTCGGCGGCGACGGCTGGGATTCCCCCAAGCTCGTGGAAGTGGGCGGCGCGGCTGTTGAAGGCTGCTACTTCACCAACCACTACTCCCAGGACAACACCACGCCCTTGGTGCAGAACTTCGTGAAGGCCTACAGCGCCAAGTACGGCGGCGCCCCCGACGCCCTGGCGGCCCTGGGCTACGACGCCACCAACATCATGCTGGACGCCATCAACAAGGCCGGCAGCACCGACGGCGACAAGATCCGTGAAGCCATGACCAAGGAAGATTTCACCGGCGTCACCGGCCAGATCAAGTTCGACGGCGACCGCAACCCGGTGAAGTCTGCGGTCATCATCGAGATCAAGGGCGGCAAGCAGGTCTACAAGACCACCGTCAACCCGTAAACGAAGGTTTCATCGTCAAGGTTCCGAATGTCCCCGGGCATTCGGAACCTTGACGCGTACCCACCGGGTCGCATTCCGAAGCTATGATCTAGGGAGAGCATCGGGGGAGGCCCATGATACTGGTGGTCAACTGCTTCAAAGAAGAGGCCTTTGCGGTGGACTTCGACCGCGTGGTGGCCGGGCGTTTGGAGGGATCGGCACAGCCCTGCCGCTTTCTCCGGGCCGCCGAGCTGGAACGGCTGGGCGACCCCTCCCCATACAGCCACCTGCTCATTTCCGGCTCCGTGGCCTCTGCCACCGAGGACCAGCCCTGGGACTTGCCGCTGGCTGGACTGGTGCGCGCATTCATGGACGCCGGCAAGCCCGTCCTGGGCATCTGCTATGGCCACCAGTTCCTGGCCAAGGTCCTGGCCGGCCCGGGGCACGTACGCAAGGCGCCCAAGCCCGAGTTCGGCTTCCTGACGCTCCGGCTCGCGCCCAATCCGCTGTTCCGGGGCCTGCCCGAGACCCTGGCCATGACCTCGCACTTCGACGAAGCCTGCGACCTGCCCCCGGAGTTCAAGGTTCTGGCCGCCAGCGCCGACTGCGCGGTGCACGCGTTCCAGTACCGCGACCTGCCGGTGTGGGGGGTCCAGTTCCACCCCGAATACGGCGCCGAGGAGGGCGACCGCATCTGGAAGGAGGTGTTCTGCTGCACCCCGGGGATGATCCCCCCGGCCCCGGAGGAGCCGGCCCGCATGGAGCAGAACCGCCTCATTTTCAGAAATTTCGCGGACTGCGGGAACTAAACAAGCGGCGAGCCGGATGGGATCCGGCTCACCGCTGTGGTATTGCGCTCAGGGACTAGACGCCCAGGTAGGCTTCACGGACGCGGGGATCGGCTGCGATCTCCTTGGCCGGGCCGGAAATGGTGGTGTAGCCCACTTCCAGGACGTAGGCGAAATCGGCGATCTCCAGGGCTTCGGTGGCGTTCTGCTCCACCAGCAGGATGGTGGTGCCCCGCTTGTTGATCTGGACGATCTTGTCGAAGATTTCGTCCACCAGCACCGGGGCCAGGCCCATGCTGGGCTCGTCCAGCAGCAGGATGTCGCCGCCGGTGACCATGGCCCGGGCCACGGCGAGCATCTGCTGCTCGCCGCCGGAAAGGGTTCCGCCAAGCTGGCTGATGCGCTCCTTGATGCGCGGCAGCAGCTCGTAGACCTCTTCCATGCGCCGTTTGACTTCGTCCTTGCTCTTGACGGTCCAGCCGGCCATCTCGAGGTTTTCCCGCACGGTGAGGGTCGGGAAGATCTTCCGGCCTTCGGGAACGTGGGAGATGCCCATGGCGACCAGCTTGTGGGCCGGGATGCCGGTGATGTCCTTGCCCTTGAAGATCACGGTGCCGCTGGCTGGTTTTTCCAGGCCGCTCACCGCCCGGAGGGTGGTGGTCTTGCCGGCGCCGTTGGCCCCGATCAGGCAGACGATCTTGCCCGCGGGCACTTCGAAAGACACGTCGGTGATGGCCTGGATCTGGCCATATTTGACTTGGAGGTTGCTGACCTTTAGCATACGA
>PLUC01000158.1 GCA_003165415.1 Holophagaceae bacterium | reverse complement strand
TGGTGGACGACGTATGGACCACCGGCACCACCCTCCTGCGTTGCGCCCAGGCCCTGGTCCGGGCTGGAGCGGGCGACTTGGCCGTGCTCACCCTGTTCCGGGCGCTGCCGGCAATATAAAAACGTGATCCTGCCGGAACGACTTTCTGGATAGACTTCGCGCACATGGTCTCATGGGGCCTCGGTTGGGGCCCTCAACAACCGGCCATGCTTCCGGAGGATGGAGGCTGGATGGCACAGGACACGATTGTCGTGGGAGCGGGGGTCGCCGGGCTGGAATGCGCCCGCAGGCTGCAGCGGGCCGGGCGCTCGGTAGTGGTGCTGGAAAAGGCGCGCAGGGTGGGGGGCCGCTGCGCCACCCGGCGCTTCGAGGGGCAGCCGGTGGACGTGGGGCCGATGTTCTTCCACGGCCAGGAGCCGGCCTTCCTGGAGGCCCTGGATGAGGTGGCGGGGGTCACGGTGCTGGAAGGCTGGCCCGGCCGGGTGGAGGGCGGCGGCGCGCCGTGCCAGCCGGGAGCCCTGGATCCCTCCACCCGCCACTTCGCCTTCGCCGAGGGCATGAACGCGTTCACCAGGCACCTGGCCGAGGGCCTGAACGTGCGGCTGCAGACCACGGTCACCCGGATCCGACCGGTGGGCGCCGAGTTCGAGGCCACCGCCGGGGACGGCACCACCTTCCGGGGCCGTAACCTGGTGCTCGCCCTGGCGCTGGAGGAGACCCGGGCCTTTCTGGCCACGCTGCCGGCCAGCCCCGAGCTGGCCAGCGTCCAGGCCCTGCTGGCCATGTTCTTCAGCGTGCCTTCCCTGACCGTGATCGCCGGCTATCCGGTGGGCGCGAACACCCCCCCTTGGGACCTGCTGTTTCCCGACCCGTCCGAGGCCCTGCAGCTCATCGCCCACGATTCGGCCAAGCGCCGGGATCCGCGCTTCCTCACCCTGGTCTACCAGGCCCGGCCCAGATGGTCCCGGGCGCGGCTGGAACAGCCCATGGTCGAATGGTCGCCGGAGCTGATCGAGGCGGCCGGGGCGGTGCTGGGGCCCTGGGCCCTCAGGCCGCTCTGGACCTTCCCGCACCGGTGGCGCTACGCCCGGGTGGACCGGTCCTGCGAACTGGCCCGCCCGGTGCGGCTCAAGCTGCCCCAGGGTCCGTCCCTGGGGCTGGCCGGCGATGTCTTCACCCCCGGGGGCGGGGTCCAGGCGGCCTGGCTGTCCGGGGCGCGCCTGGCCGAATCCCTGCTGCAGGAGGATTGAATGACCCCTATGGACGCCCTGGACGCCCACTTGAACGACCTGGTCGAGCGCGACCGGGAACACGAATGCCCCGGCTTCGGTCCGGACCGGGTATGCGTCCGCGTCGTGGCGGTGGCCAAGCTGCCCAGCCGGTTCGGCGACTTCCGGGTGGTCGCCTTCTGGAACAACCGGGACCAGAAGGACCACCTGGCCATCGTCCACGGCGACGTCCTGGGCGCCGAGGAGGTGGCCACCCGCCTGCACTCCGAGTGCCTGACCGGCGATGTGCTCGGATCCCTGCGCTGCGACTGCCGGGACCAGCTGGAGACCGCCCTGACCCGCATCGGCGCGCTGGAGCGCGGGGTCGTGCTGTACCTGCGCCAGGAGGGCCGCGGCATCGGCCTGGCCAACAAGATCAGGGCCTACGCCCTGCAGGACCGGGGCCTGGACACGGTGGAGGCCAACCTGGCCCTGGGCTTCCGGGACGACGAGCGGGACTACGCCGTGGCCGCGCACATGCTGCTCAGCCTGGGCATCGGCTCGATCCAGCTCATGACCAACAACCCCGACAAGGTCAATCAGCTGCAGAAGTACGGGGTGAAGGTGGCCAGCCGGCTGCCGCACCTGCTGCCGCCCAACCCGCACAACCGGTTCTACCTGGAGACCAAGGCCCGGCGTTCGGGGCATTTCATCGATTTCAGCGGTACCCCCCACCTCCAGGAGCAGAGCGATCCCGTGCGGGTGGAAGGCATGTTGGATTGAAAAACTATATTTGCGACAACGAGGTCTTCTTCTACTAGAATAGAGATTCCATCACCCTGGAGGAACCCCATGAAGATCTCAACCCTCATCGCCGCCGCCATCCTGGTTTCCGCGGCTCCCCTCGCCATGGCCAATGCCACCATCCAGAAGGCCGCCAACGACAAGAAGGACGGAACCACCTACACCTGCAAGACCTGCCATGCCGCCCTGCCCGGCACCAAGGCCAACCTCAATGACACCGGCAAGAAGTTCGTCAAGAAGTAGACCGGCGACCTGAAGCGAAGCGCGCCCACCTCGCGGTGGGCGCTTTGCTATTCCAGGCCGAAGCTGGAGGTCTCCAGCTCCTTCTTCACCGCCGCCATGAACAGATCGGCGGTGGCGCCGTCGATGAGGCGGTGGTCGAAGCTCAGGGCGCTGAACATGGTCTCCCGGATGGCCAGGGCGTCCTGGCCGTCGGCGTCGGTGATGACCACGGCGCGCTTCTTCACCGCGCCCATGCCCATGATGGCCACCTGGGGCTGGTTGATCACCGGCAGGCCGAAGGTCTCGCCAAAGGAGCCGGGGTTGGTGATGGTGAAGGTGCCGTCCTGGATCTCCTCCGGCTTGAGCTGCTTGGAGCGGGCGCGGGCGGCCAGGTCGTTCACCGCCAGGGCCAGGCCGGCCAGGTTCAGCTGGTCGGCGTTGCGGATCACCGGCACGATCAGGCCCCAGTCCAGGGCCACGGCCACGCCGATGTTGATGTCCAGCTTGTAGACGATGTTGTCCCCGTCCAGGGAGGCGTTGACCATGGGGAAGGCGCGCAGGGCCTTGGCCGCGGCCATGAGGGTGAAGGGCAGGAAGCTCAGCCGGGTGGCGTAGTCCCGCTCGAACGCCTGGCGGTGGCGGGCCCGCAGGCGGGACACACAGCTCATGTCCAGTTCGAACACCGTGTAGACGTGGGCGCTGGTGTGCTTGGAGGCGACCATGTTGTCGCTGATGAGCTTGCGCATGCGGCTCATGGGCTCCACCTTCACCCGTTCGCCCTGGGCGAAGACGGGCCGCTGGGGGGCCGGAGGCTGAGGGGGGGGCTGGGCAGGGGCCTTGGCGCCGGGAGCGGCGGGAGCGGTGGCGCGGCCCGCCAGGTGGGCTTCCATGTCCTCCTTGGTCACCCGGCCCATGAGGCCGGTGCCCTTGACGGTGGCCAGGTCGATCCCCGTTTCCCCGGCCATGCGCCGCACCAGCGGGCTGGACCGGGTCCTGAGGCGGCCCTCCAGGGAGTCCTCGCCGGGTTTCCCTTCGGCCGGCGCGGATTCGCCGGGGGCGGCATCCGCCCCGGCCGGGGTGGCGGGGACCCCGGCCGGTGCGGCGGCGGGGACCCCGCCCGGGGCGGCGGCGGGCTGCTCGCCGGCGGCGCCGATGCGGCCCACCACCGTGCCCACCGGCACCGTGGCGTTGGCCTCCACCAGGATCTCCAGGAGGGTCCCGGCCACCGGCGCGGGAATCTCGGCGTCCACCTTGTCGGTGGAGATTTCATACAAGGTCTCGTCCTTGCCGATGGCCTCCCCCGCCTTTCGGTGCCACTTGAGGATGGTGGCCTCGGTGATGGACTCTCCCATTTGCGGCATGACGACGTCGAAGGCCATGGCTGATTCTCCTAGAGAGGTGGGAGCTGGCGGTGGTGGGCGGTGGCCTGCTGGAAGGCGTGGGCCACTTCCAGCAGCTGCACGTCCCGGAGGGAGGGCCCGATGAGCTGCAGGCCCACGGGCATCCCGCCCGCGAAGCCGGCCGGGACCGAAAGCGCGGGCAGGGCGGCCAGGGCCGGGGTGACCGTGAACACGTCGGCCAGGTACATGGCCAGCGGGTCGGCGCTCTTGGCGCCGAAGGTCCAGGCGGTCCCGGGGGACACCGGGGTGGCCAGGAGGTCCACCCGCCGGAAGGCCTCCTGGAAGTCCCGGGCGATCAAGGTGCGGGTCTTCAGGGCCTTGAGGTAGAAGGCATCGTAGTAGCCCTTGGACAGGCAGAAGGCGCCCAGCAGGATGCGCCGCTTGGCTTCGGGCCCGAAACCCTGGTCCCGGGTGTCCGCGATCATGCCCTGGAGGGTGTCCGCCGGCTTCCGGGCGCCGTAGCGCATGCCGTCGAACCGGGCCAGGTTGCTGGACACTTCGGAGGTGTTGATCAAATAGTAGGTGTCGATGGCGTAGGCGGTGTGGGGCAGGCTGACCTCCGCCAGCTCGGCCCCCTGGGCCCCCAGGACCGCCAGGGCGGCGTCCAGGGCGGCGCGCACGCCCGGCTCGATGCCCGCGGTGAAGTACTCCCGGGGCAGGCCGATGCGCAGGCCCTTGAGGTCCGCCGGGCGCAGGGCGGCGAGGCGGTGGGCGTCCGGAAGGTGGATGCTGGTGGCGTCCAGCGGGTCGGCCCCGGCCATGACCGAGAACCCCGCCGCCAGATCCTGGGCGCTGCCGGCCACCGGGCCCACCTGGTCCAGGGAGGAGGCCATGGCGGTCACACCGTAGCGGCTCAGCACGCCGTAGGTGGGCCGGAGCGCCGTGATGTTGCAGAAGCTGCCCGGGAGCCGGACCGAACCGCCGGTGTCCGAACCCAGGGCGAAGGGCGCGTAGCCGGCCGCCACCGCCACCACGGAACCGGAGGAACTGCCGCCGGGGACCCGCCGGGGATCCCAGGGGTTCCGGGTGGGTCCGAAGGCGCTGTACTCGCCGCTGGAACCCATGGCGAACTCGTCCATGTTGGCCTTGGCCACCGGCACCGCCCCGGCCTCCAGCAGCCTGCGCACCACCGTGGCGTGGTAGGGGGCGCGGTAGCCGCCCATGATCCGGGAGCCGTTGCTCACCGGGGCGCCCTGCCAGTGCAGGTTGTCCTTGAACACCACCGGGATCCCCAGCATGGGGCTCCGCTCGCCCCGGGCCAGACGGACGTCCGCCGCCCGGGCGGCCCTCAGGCTGGCCTCCCGGTCCCGGTGCACGGTGGCGTTGAGCAGGCCCTCCAGGCGGTCCATGCGGTCCAGGGCGGCGAACGCCAGGAATTCGGCGGAGAGGTCTCCCGCCGCCAACCCTTCCCGCCAAGCCGTCAAAGGACCCGAGCCCATGCCCTGCTCCCACTCGAAGCTTAGAGTGTGCCAGCATTCGGGTCACGGAGGTAGTGCGCGGGGCTCGCATCGTGGACTATGCTTGTTTCGGAATTGGAGTAATATCTGGGTAGCAGGCCTGAAACAGATAATTTAATCATCTCGAGCGCCACGGATCTCCTATGAACCCATACGAAGTCTTGGAAATAGCTGCAGGCGCTTCGCCGGATGAGATCAAAGCCGCCTATCACGGCATGGCGAAAAAATGGCACCCAGACCGCTATACGGGCGCGGCCAAGAGTGAGGCGGAACAGCGCTTCCGGTTGCTGGCCGAGGCCTACAACATGCTCAAGGAAACTCCGGCCAGGGAGCCCATCCCGGCGGCGACGTCCGTCCCGACGGCCTCCTCAGCCTCGCCCCAGATCCAGCTGGACCACAGTACGGAGACCAAGTCCGGGACCAACAAGACCGCCGAGGAATGGTTCCGGGACGCCAAGGCGGCCGCGGACGCCAAGGCCCCGGAAAGGGCCCTGGGCCTGATCCAGTACGCCATCCGCCTGGACAGCGAGCACGCCGAGTTCCATGCCCTGCACGCCAGACTGCTGGAGACCACCAAGGGGGACAAGCGGACCCTGGTCCGGGCCCTGGAGACGACGCTGCGGCTCAACCCCAAGGACGTGGATTCCACCATCCTCCTGGCCGAGACCTTCCAGGCCCTGGGGATGCATGCCCGGGCCAGCCGGCTCTGGAACGTGGTGCACAATCTGGCGCCCACCCACCCCATCTTCTCTCCGGTGAAGATCACGAAGAAGGGCAAGAACAGCGAGAAGCCCAGCCTGGGGGAGCAGTGGACCGCCCTGGTGGCCAATGCCAAGGAAACGATCGATCGCCTACTGAAGAGGGGTTGAGCATGCGGATGGTGGCGTCCGGCAGGACGGAAGTGGGGTGTGTGCGCAAGCACAACGAAGACAATTTCCTGATGGAGCCGGATCTGGGATTGTTCGTGGTGGCCGATGGCCTGGGCGGCCATGCCGCCGGGGAAGTGGCCAGCCGGATCGTGGTGGACAAGGTCGGTGAGTTCATCACCCAGACCGCCGAACGGGACCGCACCTGGCCGGTGGAATACGACATGGCCATGAGCTACGACGGGAACCGGCTCAAGGCGGCCCTGCTCATGGCGGACCAGGGGATCCTGCGCGACATCCAGGGCAACCCGGAGCGGGAATCCATGGGCTCCACGGTGGTCGCCTGTCTGGTCCAGGGGGACAAGGCCACCCTCGTCCACGTGGGCGACAGCCGCGCCTATCTGGTGAACCCCCAAGGGATCCAGCAGGTGACCCGGGACCACTCCTGGGTGGCCGAGCAGGTGGAGAACGGCATCCTGACCCCGGAGGAAGCCCGCCACCACCCGTTCCGCAACGTGATCACCCAGGCCCTGGGCAACGGCGGCGATCTGGATGTGGCAGTCCAGGAAATCCAAGTCAAGGAATTGGATCGCATTTTGCTTTGCTCGGACGGACTGTCAGGAATGGTTCAAGATCAGGCCATTTGGGAAATCATGAACGCGGCTCCGGAGGTGGAAGCCGCCACGCAAAACCTCATCAGCAAGGCCATGGAAAATGGCGGGGAGGACAATATTACCGTTGTGATCGTGGCTTTTGACCCCGAGTAAATTAAGATGGGACCAAGTATTGGTTGACCGCTGACTACGAAACGTTAGACTGGATAGCCCTATCCTTCATATGTGAGGCTCCCGGTGGGTCTTTTCGGCAATAAAAAGAAGCAGCTAATAGGCTTGGATATTGGTTCCAGCTCCGTGAAAATCTGTGAGTTGCAGATAACCGGAAAGGGCGGGAGCCAACACTACCGGCTGCAAAAGCTCGGCATCGCCGTCCTGCCCTTCGACGCCATCGTCGAGGGCGACATCATGGACAGCAACGCCGTGGCCACCGCCATCCGGCAGGTACTGGCCGAGCAGAAGATAAAGGCCAGGGACGTGGCCATCTCGGTGGCCGGCCAGCAGGTGATGGTCAAAAAAGTGACGTTCCCGCTCATGAGCCCGGCCGAGCTGGCCGAATCCGTGCGCTGGGAGGCGGAGAGCTTCTTCCCCGCGGGCCAGGGCCTGGACGCCTACGCCCTGGATTTTGCCGTGCTGGAGGAGCGTCCCGCCGACGGCAACATGGACGTGGTGCTGGTGGCCTGCCGCAAGGACAAGATCGAGGCCTACCTGAGCTGCGTGGCCATGGCCGGGGCCAAGCCGGTGCTGGTGGACGTGGACGTGTTCGCCATCCAGAACCTGTACGAGATCGGCGCCGGCGAGGGTGCCCGGGATGAAGTGGTGGCCCTGGTGAACATCGGGGCCCAGTTCACCAACCTCACCATGCTCGTGGGCCGGAAATCGCTGTTCTGGCGGGATATCGCCTGGGGCGGCCACCGCTTCACCGACAAGCTCATGGAAGACTGGGGAATCTCCCGGGAGGCGGCGGAACAATTGAAAGAGGGGGTCTCGGCCGAGGGCCGCACCCCCGAAGAGGTGGAACCGTCCCTTTCCGCCATTTCCGACAGCTTCGCGGACGAACTGGGCAGGACCATCGACTTCTTCCGTTCCAGCTTCAAGGTGGACCGGCTGGACCGGGTGCTGCTCTCGGGCGGCAGCGCCAAGGTGATCCACCTCCCCGACATCCTCGGGGAGCGCCTCCGGGTTCCCGTGGACCGGCTGGACCCGTTCCAGTCGGTGGACGTGGATGAAAGAAGCGTGGATCCCGCGGTGGTCCGGGACATCGGCTGCACCGCCGCCGTGGCGGTTGGATTGGCTCTGCGCCAAGTGGGGGACCGATGATCAAGATCAACCTGCTGGGCGACACCCTCGCCCAGGTCAGCGGCAAGAAACCTTCGACGCCGGATGCCCTTCCGGTCTATGCGGAAGCCGAAGCCTCCGGGCGTTCCAGCTTCCCGATCGCGGGCGTGCTGCTGGGGGTGGTGCTCCCGTGCGTGGGCGGCGTCTACTACGTCTACCTCAACGGCAAAGTGGAGCGGGCGCGCGCCACCCAGGTGGACCTCCAGGCCAAGAAGAAGGACCTGGAAAAGTACATCCAGCTGGAGAAGACTTTCAGGGCCCAGAAGGAATCCCTGCAAAAGAAGAAGGAAGTCATGATGGGCCTGAAGACCGCCCAGCAGCTTCCGGTGCACCTGCTGGAACAGTTGGCGGACTGCCTGCCGGACGATGTCTGGTTCAAGGAGGTCACCCAGAAAGGCATGAACATCAGTATCAGGGGGGAAAGTTCCAGCTTCGAGGCCATCAACCAGTTCCGCAGCCGTCTTCTGGAACAGACCAAGTGGTTCCAGAACGTCCAGTATCCAGCGGCGAACAAGAAGGATCGCACGGTTGAGTTCACCATCTCCTGCGATTTGAAGAATTCCGCCTGAGGCCGCCCATGAACCCGCAATTCAAGAAACAGATTCTCATAGGCGGCATGTCCGGCCTGCTCATCCTGGTCCTCATCTATTTCTTGCTCGGGGGCAAGCGGGACGACCTGGCCGCCCTGAAGGCCTCCAACGCGGCCCTGGAAACCGACGTGAACCGGGGCTACGCCCTCAAGGACATCTACGAGAAGCTCAAGGCCGAAGTGGACCAGCAGGAGAAGGTCATCGAGCAGCTCATCAGCATCATGCCCACCGACGCGGACCGGGGCGAGCTGCCGTACCGGATCAAGAAGCTGGCGGATGCCGCGGGCATCGAACAGGTCTCGTTCTCCCTGCAGCCGCCGGCGGTGAAGGAGTACTACACGGAGTATCCCGTGCTGTTCACCTTCAAGGCCGGGTACCACACCCTGGGCCAATTCACCTCCCTGTTTTCCGGCTACGGGAAGATCATCGACCTCACCGACCTGCAGATGACCCGGACCTCGGGCAACCCCCTCTACCCGGTCGCAGTCACGTGCAAGATCAGCGCCTTCGTTTACAACCCGGCCAAGCCGGCTCCCGCGGCGAAGGGCCCAGCCCCCCGTCCCGGGGCTCCGTCCGCCGCCAAAAAAGACCAAGGAGACTGAGCCCTCATGCCACGCATCTGTTCCATGCTCGCAGCCCTGGCGCTCGGCCTTCAACTCGGTGCCCAGGGCACGCCCAAGCCCGGCGCGCCGGCTCCAGCGCCCGCCCCCGCCCCGGTCATCAGTACCGATGAACTTCTGGTGACCAGCGCCATCCCCTACCACCCGACCCTGATCCGGGATCCCTTCGCGACCCCCACCGACGCCGAGCAGACCAACAAGGGCGACCTGGTGGACGATATCGCCGTCAAGGGCCGGGTCGTCTCCGGCGGCAAGACCCTGGCGGTGGTTTCGGACGCGCGGGGCAATGTCCGCACCTTGCCCATCGGTTTCAAGTTCCGGGATGGCGTGCTGGTGGCCATTGATGATAAATCCGTCACGTTCCACCAGTGGGACCCCACCGGAACCAATACCAGGATCTACCGGACCATCGTCAAAATCTACAAGCGCGAGGAGGCAAAACGATGAATGCTCGCCTGTGTTCCTTGCTGGTGGCGGGGGGCGTCGTTCTGGCGGGGATCCAAGGATCCCTCCATGGAGCCGCCCTTGACGCCGTTGTGCCCAGCCCGATCTCCATCCTGAAGGGCGCCGCCTTCCTCCCCGCTCCGGGCGAGGGGGTGCTGCTGCAGCTCGCCATTCCCGGCTACCAGGGGTCGCCCAGGCTGCAGGTGCTCCCCAATCCCAGCCGGATCGTGGTGGACCTGCCCGGCGTGGACCGCGGGCCCAGCCTCACCCGGAAGCTCCTGAAGGGGCTCACCTGCCCGCAGGTGCTCCGCTGCAGGGTGTCCCAGAACACAGTGAAGCCCGAACTGACCCGCGTGGTGCTGGAAGTGCTGCCCGGCACCACGGCCGAGGTGAGCAGCGACGCCGAAGGGGTCAGCATCTTCCTGAACCCGGGGCAGGGGCCCATCCAGGTCCACCTGGCCCAGGCCCGCCCGGCCCAGCCGCCGCAGGCCGCCGCTGAACCCGCTCCGGTCGAACCTGTAGCCGCCGCGCCCGCCCCGGTGACGCAGGTCGCCGTCGCGCCCGCTCCGGTGGCGCAGGTCGCCGTCACGCCCGCTCCGGTGGCGCAGGTCGCCGTCGCGCCCGCTCCGGTGGCACAGGCCGCCGTCGCGCCCGTTCCGATGGCCGCGCAGCCCGCCGCCGCCCCCAAGTCTCGTCCCGCGCCCTTGGCGCCCCTGCCGGCCCTCAATGCCCCCTTCCAGGCGCTGCCGGCCCTGGCGGTGAACGCCCTGCTGCCCGCCACTCCCGGCGTGGCCCAGGACGCGCCCCAGAATGCGCCCCTGGTTCCAGTGCCGGCCCCCCGCTTCACTCCGGAGACCCGCAAGGAGGAGCGCCGCGGCGGCAGGACCCTCGGTGATGTGGGCGGCCGCTACACCGGCACCCGCATGACCATCGACGTGGTGGGCACCGACCTCACCAGCTTCCTGCGCATCATCGCCGACACCGCCCACCTGAACCTCATCGTGGACAGCGACGTCCAGGGCATCTACACCTTCAAGTTCACCGACACCCCCTGGGACCAGGTGCTGGACGTGATCCTGAAGCATGCCGGGCTGGGCAAGGAGATCAGCAACGGCATCATCCGGGTGGCCAAGGTGGAGAAGCTGCAGAAGGAGGAGGAGGACCGCAAGCGGCTGGACGACGCCCGGGCCCTGTCCGGCGACACCGTGAGCATCACCCGGCCCCTGTCCTTCGCCAAGGCCCACGAGGCCAAGGCCGTCCTGGACAAGATCCTCACCAAGCGCGGCACCATCATCATCGACGACCGCACCAACACGCTCATCATCACCGACCTGCCCCGGAACCTGCCCCTGATCGACGACCTCATCGCCCAGCTGGACGTGCAGATCCAGCAGGTCCAGATCGAGGCCCGGGTGGTGGAAGCCACCAAGAACTGGCAGCAGGAGTTCGGCGTCCAGTGGCCCACCACCAACAACGGCGCCACTACGCTCACCACCAGCACCGGTACCGCCGCCCCCTGGATCACCTCCAACGGCCAGTCCTGGAACAGCATCAACAACCTGGCCACGGGCTCCAACAACGTCGCGGCGGTTGGGTTCTCCCCCGGCCAGACCGGGGTCACCGACATCTCCGGGCCGGCCGGCCAGTTCTGGCTGTCCTTCCTCAGCAACCGCATGAGCGTCAACGTGGTGCTGCAGGCCCTGGAATCCCAGGGGGTGATCAAGGTGGTCTCCTCGCCCAAGGTGGTGACCCAGAACAACAAGAAGGCCAAGGTCCTGTCCGGCCAGAAGATCCCCTATCCGGCCCAGCAGGCGGGCACCAACTCCGGCGCCATCACCGTGTCCTTCGCCGAAGCCAACCTGTCCCTGGAAGTGACCCCGCAGATCACCAACGACGGCACCATCCTCATGGACATCCACCTGGAAAAGGACGACGCCAACTTCGCCCAGGAGGTTGCCGGCACCCCCACCATCACCACTAGGATGATCGAGACCCAGGTGCTGGTGAAGGACGGAGGCACCGCCGTCATGGGCGGCGTCTACCAGAACACCAACACCGCCCAGACCACCGGGGTCCCCTTCCTGGCCAACCTGCCCATCATCGGCTTCCTGTTCAGGAGCAAGAACAACCAGGACCAGAACGACGAACTCCTGCTGTTCATCACCCCGCGCATCCTCAAGAACTAGAACCCGTCCAGGCCTGCAGTTTGGACGTTTTCCTCCCCACCGGAGCGCCCTGGTCCCGATGCGGCTTTGTCTGCTGACAGCCCCTGATGCATTGTCTGTTCCCAGTCGACTCGCGCCGACCCACACCGGGTCCCCCGGTAAGGCGCCGACCCACGGGTACGATTCGGACTTTCCGTCCTCGCAAGCTGCGGGCGGACAAGTCCGAATCGTTAGTCGTCCTCCAATGGCTGAACTCATGGCTGAGTCATCTTGACGGCGCCTGCCCATCGGTCCGGCTCCATACTCTGGTCCACCTTCCAAAAAGACTAGGCGGCGACCAGGGTGGGGTGGAGCCTGGGTAAGCTCTTGTCGGCCCAGACCTGGACCTGTCCGAGGCCAACCTGGGATTTCAACTC
>PLUC01000154.1 GCA_003165415.1 Holophagaceae bacterium | reverse complement strand
CTCTCTCTCCGCCACTTACGCCCGATCTCAAAATCGGGCTTTTTTTCTGGTATCCCGCTGGTATCCCGGGGACCGGAAAAGTTTCCGCAGGCGAGGTCAGCTACCCCGACATCGAAAAGTGAAACAGGTTGTTTCCAAATTCCCATTTTGAAACTGGGGAGTTCATCGTCCGCTACTGTCAGCCGGCGCCGATCAGCCAGCCGGCGAGGAACACTAGCACGCCACCCACCACGACCTGGAACACCGCCGACAGCAGGCGCGTGTCCATGTAGCGTTTGCGGATCCAGGAGATGATGGCCAGTTCCACGGCCACCACCAGGAACGCGATGCTGGTCGCCAAATGGAAGTCCCGGATGAGGAAGGGCAAGGTGTGCCCGAACCCGCCGAGTGCGGTCATCAGCCCGCAGATGGTTCCGCGCAGCCAGGGCGCTCCGCGCCCGCTGAGCTTGCCGTCGTCCGACAGGGCTTCGGCGAAGCCCATGCTGATGCCGGAGCCAACCGAGGCCGCCAACCCGACCTTGAAGGTTGCCGAGGTGCTGAAGGTCGCGAAGGCGGCGGCGAACAGCGGCGCGAGGGTCGAGACCGAGCCGTCCATCAATCCGGCCAAACCCGGCTGGACGAAGCGGAGGATGAAGAACCGGGTCGCGGCCTCGTGCTGGCGGCCCAGATCGCCCGAGGCTGCCTGCTCCTCGGTGATGGCTTCCACCATCGATTCGTGACGCTGCTCCTCGCTGGCGAGACCGACGAGGATCTCGCGGAGGCCGGGATCCTCGGCCCGCTGGGCGGCGCTCTGATAGAAGCGGCGCGCTTCGATCTCCATCATCGCCGCTTCCTTGCGGGCGCGCTCGGGCTGCAGGGTGCGGGTGAGCCAGGAGGACCGGCGCACGAAGAAGCCCTTGACCTCCTGGCGCCGGATGAGCGGGACGTGCTCACCGAACCGCTGGTGGTAGGAGTCGAGCAGCCGTTGCCGGTGGCCGTCCTCTTCGCCGGCTATCCGGTTGAACAACTCGGCGTCGGTCGGGAAATCCGTCTTCAGCCAGTTGGCAAAATCGCGATAGATGTGGGCGTCCTCTTCCTCGG
This sequence comes from Holophagaceae bacterium, assembly GCA_003165415.1. GTDB lineage: Bacteria > Acidobacteriota > Holophagae > Holophagales > Holophagaceae > Mesoterricola. Next base: position 23,599 of record PLUC01000154.1, on the reverse strand, counting down.
CCGTGATGGCGAGTGCGAGGACTTGGGATTCGTTCAGGTCACGGAACGGGATGGTGTTCATTGGAGACCCAATTATATAACTTATACCAGCTGGGTGGTTTCAAGGTTTCGGGCCTGAGCGCGTCGTCCCAGCCATGACTTCAATTCCGAACTCGCGGAGCGGTAGGGAAAGGGGGGAACCGCCCTGACAGCCAGTTCCCGTGGGGAACCGTGGGAACGGGCTGGAACCCTATGGAATTCAAAAAATAACGAGGTTCCCAGGGCGGTCTAGGGTTCCCGGGTGCGCCAATAGAGATGAGTTCCGTGGCCGCTTCGGACCACAAGAGAGGGCGCGAGGGGGAGATCCTTGACGTGGAAGGCCGCCGAGGCCACCTTCTCGTCCAGGTCCGCCCACCAGGCGCGCAGCACTTGGATGCTGGCCTTGGATCGGTCCACGCCATCCGTCCCGTTTACCGCGAGAAAGATCCCCGCCCCGGCCCGGTTCCGCTGGTCAAGTCCCCGTGCGAGGTTGGCCAGGTTTCCGTGAAGGACCTTGGCCATCCTGGGGTCGCGGCGACCTTCCACGTCATCGAAGACCTGGAAGGCCACAGGTTGATCCCACACTTCCTTGGAATGGCAGCCAAGCAAGCTAGCCAGAAAGGGTAGTGTGTGGCTCGCCAGCCGGTTGTGGAGGGAGATGGCCTGGATTCCGCCTGAAACCTGTTCTTAGGCTGAAGTCAGCGGGCCGCTGCCCACTTGCGCATCAGGCCATCCACCACCGCCACGGTCTTGCCCAGCACCGCTTCGGTGATGTTGAACTTGGGATGGTGGTGCGGGGCGGTATTATCGACACCCAGGAAGAAGAACACCCCGGGCACCCGCTTGAGGTATTCACCGAAATCCTCGCCGCCCAGGGTGGGGTCGAGGAACCACATGAAGCTGTCCGCGCCGTGGGCTTCGGTGACGGCGGCCTGGAGCAGGTCGGCCATGGCCTGATCCTTATTGACGGTGATGGGGGCGCCCATGGAACGGAGGCTGCTCGTGAACGACCTGGAAGGATCGATTCCTGGCCGCCTCCTATTGGGACACTGGACCCGCAGGGGGACCCAGGTAGTGGTCCAGCCAGTCGAGGGCCTCCTTTATCTGGCCCCGCCAATTGCCAGGTAACCGAAGCCTCGGAGCCGCACGTGGACCATTGCGTCAGGCACGCTGCCAAGGGAGTCCAGGACCAGTTCCGACCGAACGGAGCGGTTGGGCGTGAACGCGGATTCGATGGGGGCATAGCCTGGCAGGATGATCCGCCATTGCAGATCACCGTTGGGCACAGATACGGATTCCAGGGGCGTGCGACCCAGCATCTCCCACGCCCCGTCCATGTCCGTGTAGTCTTTGATGAAGACCTGGGCGCCGGCGGGTGTGGTCCGGATCGTCACCGGGATCAAGGCATTCCGGCGCAGGGCCTGGATCTGGGGGGCCTCCGGCACGTAGCGCTCCGCCTGCCGGGCCAGGCGGAAGGCGGCATGAATCCGTTGCTGTTTGAGGAGTTGGGCCATCTCGGGCAGGGCAACGGTCAGGGCCCAGTGGACCCGGTATTCATGGACCAGACGCCATGCAAGCCCGGAAGCCATGACAAGGATCAGGGCCGAGGCTGGGACGGAAATGCGCCAGTGCCGGGCAATGGCGCGGAAGGCCAAAATCAGGGGCGATTCCCGCGGAGGTGGGACGGCGGGGGGGAGCGTTTCCGCAAGGACCTCCCCCAGGAACCGGAACGGCACGTCCTGGATGGGAACGATCTCCCCGTTCAGGCGGAGTTCCGCGGAGCGGGTGTCCGCTTCGAAGGCGCCGAATCGATAGCGACGGGGGGTGGCCGAAAGAAGGGGATGCATGGCTGGGATCAAGGTGGGTCAGGATTCTAAGCCCCCAGCTGTAATATTTCAATGAAGTTTCAACCGATTTTTATTGAATGAACCCAGTTAAGACAAGCCTGAGATGAGGTTAAGACCGAATTAAATTGTCGTGGGCAGGGCGCCACCCGAGGCTGGATACGTTCCTGCACAGCCTTCACGCCGCCCACTTCCAATGGAGTGATTCGTGAGAACGATTCCATACACCCACCGTGGTCTCGCCCACTGTCCCGGTGCTGGCCCAGGGAAACGCCATTGACGATGGCCGGGCGGAGTAAAATGCTGGCCTATCCACACCGGAGCAGAATCATCCAAACCGGAGGTCTCGTATGTGTATCCTTGGTGGTGTCAGGTCTGGTACCTTTCGAGGGGAAGAAGGAATGCAAGCAGCATCTGGAACATACCACAACACTTCATCATAACGATTTTGTGGTGTGTTTATTGCCGTTATTATGTATGCATGTATGAGGTTTGTATCAGCACAGGATGCTCCATTGCCAGAGCATCTTAAGATCGCGAGGAATTTCGTGGCACATACAATGCAGAAAAATAATTCCTATTCTAATAGCAGAATCTATACAGAGATGCCTGGTGACCTCTTTGCCTCGAAATACGTCGTGCATGCCGATTGCAGTAGTTTTGTCGAGAACATGTTCTATCGCAGCAAGTCCGGAGTGCTGGAGCAGATACGCACCAAAAAATATTCGCATTATAGTCTTCGTGACTTCTATTCGAGCATTGCTACATCGGAAGCCTTTATCCGGCTTAACAAAGTGGTGGATTTGCAGCCGGGGGACGTCGTGATGTGGCTTTACGTGGAGCACCATCAGCTGCCGGGGCACATCCTGTTCGTGGATTCCAACCCGGTAAAGATAGAGCCGTATGCGCCAATGGTGGATGGTCTCGACCAATATGAGGTCTGGGTCATTGACACATCGCAGGAGGCCAAGAGCCTCGACGATACCCGCTATGTCGCCGACGAAAAGACGCGCCAGGAGAACCGGGCCCGGGGAGCCGAGTTCGGCACGATTGCGAGCCCTAACTACAAGGGGGTGGGTCGAGGACACATTCGTCTCTACGCTGATACCGCCGGCGAGATCAAGGGGGTTGCCTTCGGCTTCCCCAACTCTAGATTTCACCCCCAGGAAACCGATTGGCGCATTGCCATGGGTCGCCCCCGCGTCAAAGGGAACTGAGCCCTTGGCCCTGGTCAACACCAAGATACCCGGACTTAGGCCGGCGGCAGTCCCGCCGCCCGCAGCACCGCCAGCCCCGAGAGCAGGGTGATCGGGATGAGCACAATCAGCACCTCGGCAGCGGACTTGCCAACTCCCAGCAGGGAGCCCGCCAGCAGGGGCCCGGCGATGGTCCCGAACCGGCCCGCGGCCACCGTCGCCCCGATGCCGGTGGCACGCACCTCCCGGCGGTAGCATAGCGGGGCCAGGGCGAAGATCGCCGCCTGGGCGCAGGTCACGGTGCCGCCCACCACGAAGGCCAGGACTTGGGCCGAGCGGAACCCCATGGACATGGTGCCGAACAGGGCCAGGCACAGGGCTGAACCCAAGTAGGCCACGCTCAGCGTCGAACGGGTGAGCCGGCGATCCAGCAGCAGTCCGCTTGCTGCCGCGCCCAGGCAGGCGCCGAGGTTGAAGGCCATCTGGACGAACTGGACCTGGCTTCTGGGCAGCCCAAGGCCCACCAGGAGGGACGGCATCCACCCGAGCAGCAGGTAGATCACCAGCAGGGTCCCGAAGGTGCCCAGCCAGAGGGCCAGGGTTACCCCGGCATGCTCCTTGCCAATAAGCCCCTCCCGGAACTGCCTGGGGGAGGCCTCGGTGCGCACTGCGGCGGCCGGATCCCCGCATCCCGGCAGGAGGAGGTACAGGAGCGGCGCCGCCAGGATCGGAGCCAGGCCCCCCACCCGGTACACCGAGCGCCAGCCAGGGCCGAACCAGCCGGACTGGATCACCGCTCCGGCCAGCAGCGCGCCGATGGGGATGGCGCAGTAGACGAAGCCCACCGCCCGCTTTTTCCATTCGGCCGGGCTGTGGTCGCTGGCCATGGCGATGACCGCCGGCATGGCCAGGCCCAGCCCCAGGCCGGTCAGGAAGCGGGCGGCGACCAGCGGTCCGAGACCACCAGCCTGCAAAGTCGAGAGCGAGAAGACCCCGAACAGGGCCACTCCGGCCACCACCACCGGGCGGCGGCCGAGCCGGTCCGCCAGCATGCCCCCGAGGGCCGAGGCCAGGAAGATCCCAAGCGAGCTCGCGCCGAGGAACCAGCCGGTCTGGGCCGGAGCCAAGCGGAACTCCAGCGCCAGCCGCGGCGCGGACACCCCGGCCGCCTGGAGGTCGAACCCCTCCAGCAGGATGACCAGCGCGCAGAGCGCGAGCACGCGGAAGGTGCCAAGTTCCCTGGCCCGTACCCGGATGGGGGAGATCACATCAGCCGCCTGCACGTCGAACCTTTCATGAAGGTTCCAAGATACACCACCGGGTCCGGCAGCTCGCGCCCAGAAGGGATGTCGAGGCCCTCTGCAGGTTCCTGGCGATGTCGTCCAGGTATTCGCTCTCCGCCCGCACCCGGTCCAGGTCGGTGGCGGTCCCCTTGAACCTTCGCCCCGCGGCCGGGTCTATAACCGTATGCCGAAGCCCGGGGCACCCGGTACGGACCGGCCCCCCGGGGATTTGCTCGAAAAACGATGGCTTTTTATCCCCAGCCCGAAGGTTCTGCATCCGAGGGTCATGACGATGGCCAGGCTCCGAACTGTCCCAAGCTGTTCGCAAACCCGCTGGCGGCCAGCGCGCCTGGCGATTCTGCTGGCCTTGGCCCTGGTGCCCGCGGGCCCCGGGATCGCCGCCCAGGCCCCGGCGGCCGTCACGGCCCCGCCGCCCTACACCCATCAGACCCCCCCCCAGCTGCAGCAGCTGGTGGCGCCCATCGCCCTGTACCCGGACACGCTGGTGGCCCAGATCCTGGCGGCGGCCACCTTCCCCGAGCAGGTGGTTGAGGCCGACCGGTGGCTGCAGCAGCAGCCCGAACTGAAGGGTGGCTTCCTGGCCCAGGCGGTGAGCCAACAGCCCTGGGATCCCAGCGTCAAGGCGCTCACCGCCTTCCCGGCCGTGCTCGGCAGCATGGACAAGAACCTGTCCTGGACCTCCGCCCTGGGCGACGCCTCCTTCAACCAGCAGCAGGCGGTGATGGACGCCGTCCAGGCGATGCGGCGCCAGGCCCAGGACGCCGGGACCCTCCAGTCCACGCCCGAGGAGAGCGTGGGCACCCAGGACAACCTGGTCACCATCGAACCCGCCGGCGGGGATGAGGTCTACCTCCCGGCCTATGATCCGTGGGTGGTCTACGGCGAGCCGGTGCCGCCCTGGCCGGACTGGTACCCCTGCCCCGGCATCTGGTTCGACGGCCCCTCCCTTTCTTTCGGCATCGGCTGTCCGATCGGGTTCTTCGCGACCTACCCCTGGGGCTGGTACGGCTGGCGGTTCGACTGGCGCAACCACGGGATCGTGTATAACCACGAACGCTACGTCTCCCGGAGCCGCACGTTCTACAACCGGGCCGGCTCCTACCAGCGGGCGGGCGCCGCGTCCGGAGCGCGCTTGGCCGGCAGCGTTCCGGGGCACGACTACCGCGCGGAGGGGCGGGTGAACCCCTACGATCATCCCAACGCCCCGGTGCAGCCCTTCGAAGGGAACGCCCGCGCCGCCCGCGGCTACGCTCCGCCCCAGGCCCGGGGCGAGGCCGAACCCGGCGCCTTCGGCGGCTACCAGCACGGCGGCAAGGAGCGGGGGTTCTCGGCCCGCGGCAATTCCAGCCTGGACGGCGGTGCGGCGCACGGGGGCGGCGGAACGCACAGTGCCGGCGGCGGCGCGCACCACCTTTGATTCCCCGCCGGGGTCCCGGCGGGCTGCAACCTTTGCCAATGGAGCGAGGACCTATGCGGCGAACCTTGTTGAACGGCCATCAGCTTCCGGGGATCGGGCCTGGTACTTCGACACCGAAGCTGGCCTGCGGGAGATCCTGTACCGGCGGATCGGCCGCAACGAAACCTCGGCCATCCGGGTCTGCCAGGAACTGGCGGAGGCCCAGAAGGAGTACTTCGCCGCCCGGAACCAAGAATACGCCCAGAGCCTGTTCAGCGCGGAAGGCAAGCGCGACGGACTCTACTGGAAGGCCGCCGAGGGCGAGCCCCTGAGCCCGATCGGGCCTCTGGTGGCCAGGGCCGTGGCCCACGGTTATTCCCGCAGCCTGGAGGGAGGCCCGGCGCCGTACCGCGGCTACTTTTTCCGCATCCTGACCGCGCAGGGACGGCACGCGCCCGGTGGCGCCCGGAGCTACCTGGTCCAGGGGCGCATGACCCGGGGCTTCGCCTTCGTGGCCTTCCCGGCCCAGTACCGCTCCTCCGGAGTCATGACCTTCATTGTCGGCCAGGACGGCGTGGTGCGGCAGAAGGACCTGGGCAAGCGGACCCGGGCCATCGCCGGGACCCTGGCGGCCTACGACCCCGACCCCACGTGGGAACCGGCGGCCCTCGGCGGATCGTAGGAATTGGAGCAGAGCCGGAATCTGTGTTATGATTTTTTTATAGCGAATTTCCTTCGATTCAGAAAGGAACTCCATCCGTGAACCCGAGCCGTTCCCTCGCCCTGATGACGGCCTGGGGGCTCGCGCCCCTGACCCTCACGGGGACCCCCCCCGCCAGCCATGCGCCCACCGGGACCGTGACTGGGACCATGGAAGTCCGCGGCGTCGCGGCGCATGCCGGCAATGACCCGCGGACCGGGCGCAGCGCCATTCTGGAGATCGCACACAAGATCATCGAGATCCAGAGCCTCACGGATTGGGACGAGGGGACGACCTTCAGCGTTGGAACCATCAAGGGGGGATCGACCTCCAATACGATACCGGAATGCGCGGCCATGGAGATCGACATGCGTTGCGTCAGCATCTCCCTGGCGGCGGAACGGATGGCGAGACTCCAGGCGATTGCCGCGACCAGCCACATCGAAGGAACGCGGACCACCCTTTCCGGCAGGATGGTCTTTCAGCCCATGGAAACCACCCCGGAAATCATGCGGCTGTTCGAGCGGGTTGCCCGAACGTCGGTGGAAAATGGCTTCAACCGGCCGGTGCCGACCCAGTCCGGCGGGGGATCTGACTCCTCGAACGCGGTCATCGCCGGCGTGCCGACGATCTGTTCCATGGGCGTCAAGGGCGGAAGAAACCACTCGCCGGACGAGTACGCCATGGTCGAGTCCCTGTTCGAGCGCTGCAAGCTGGTGGTGACCGTCATCCTGGACCTAGATTGCGGGAAATGCCGCGTGAACAGAATGGGATCCTACCCTGATGGAGGAACCAACCCGTGAGAATCGACCGCATCGACATCATCCGCATCAACAACCCGTTCAAGGATCCGTTCGAAACCAGCTTCGTGCGCTTCCTGGTGCGCGACGCCCTGCTGGTGAAGGTCTATTCGGAAGGAGCCTTCGGCTACGGCGAGTGCAAGGCGTTTCACGCCCCGCTCTACAATGCCGAAGACAACGGCACCTGCCTGCACCTCCTGAAGAACATCCTGGCGCCGCGCATCCTGGGCGAGAACATCGATGGGCCGGAGGATTTCCTGGAGCGTGTCGCCTTCGTGCGCGGCAACCGGCTGGCCATCGCTGCGATCGAGAACGCGCTCTGGGATCTCCGGGTCAAGGCCACCGGCAAGTCGCTCAAGACCCTCATCGGCGGCACCCGCGACGAAGTGGAGGCCGGCATCAGTCTTGGCATCGAGCCGACGATCGACGCGCTGCTCAAGAAGATCGAGAAGTATCAGGGCGAGGGCTACCACCGCATCAAGATCAAGATCAAGCCGGGCAAGGACATCCATATCGTCCGGGAAATCCGCAAGCACTATCCGGACATCACCCTGACCGTCGATGCCAACTCGGCCTATACCCTTGCCGACCTCGATCTGTTCAAGGCCATGGACGAGTTCAACCTCAGCTATATCGAACAGCCGTTGGGCGAAGACGATATCGTCGACCATGCCGTGCTGCAGAAGGCGATTCGCACCCGGATCTGCCTGGACGAGAGCATCACGTCGTTCGATGATGCCCGCAAGGCCATCGACCTGGGCAGCGCCCAGGTGATCAACATCAAGTCCAGCCGCTGCGGCGGCATCCACGAATCAATCCGGATCCACGACCTCTGCATGAAGCACGACATTCCGGTGTGGTGTGGCGGCATGACCGAAACCGGCATCGGGCGGGTGCAGAACATCTCCATGGCCAGCCTGCCGAATTTCACTCTGGCCAATGACATCACTCCGGCCCATCGCTTTTTCGTGGAAGACATCACCGTGCCCATGGTCGATGTCACCAGTCGCTGTACGCTGATTGTTCCGGATGAGAAGAACGCGATCCATTACGTCGTCGACGAAGCTGCCATCGAACGCATGATGGTAAGCCGGGAAGTCATCAGGAAATGACCTTTCGCTTGGTCCCCAATGGCCCTGGCCTACCTCGTCGTTGATCTGTGATAAATCAAAAAAATCGAGTATACGTAAAATCCATGATTCCAGGTCAAGGTGACCACGAACATGCTAGGCTTTTCGGCGTCTTCTGTGGACAATCAACCACATCATAACCACCCGGGGGTACCGTTATGCGACCAATCAAGGGTGCAGGATGGTCCAGGATCAAGGCGGTAGCGGTCTTCGAGGACGCACCTTCAGAATCGCCCCAGGCTTTCTGGCAATGGGTGCGGAAGCAGGAAATAACCACGCAGCGTGTCGCCTGGTTCCTGCTCCGCATTGCTGATGCGCGAGAAGCCCAGGACGGCCTGGAGGGTTACCAGATGGTGGGTTCCTCCTTCGATCCTGACCGGATCTGGATTCTCGACAAGCAGACAAGGATCCTAATGGCCGATTTCATTCTTGAGCCATCAAACTACATTGCCTGAACGGGCCAGGTGATGGGACTGCCCATGGGGCGGGCGCGGCAGGGGCTGGCGCCGGTCCAAGGCGTCAGGTTGGTCATGCTTCAGGCTTCGCCGGCTTTCCGGACCGGGTAGGGCGCCTCGCTGTGCTTCACGGCCTTGCCCAGCCAGTCCAAGGCCTGGCCCAGGTGGTTCATGTTGCGCAGGGCCTCGGCGTCCCCGGACACCTCCCCCTCCTCGCGGCCGTAACCCATGTTCCAGTAGGTGGAACCGGGCACGATCATCTGGGAGATGAAGAACAGGTGATTCATGGTGTCGAAGGCATGGGTGGCCCCGCCGCGGCGCACGGCCACCACCGCCGCGCCCAGCTTGCCCGCCAGGGTCGAACCGTTGGCCATGGAGACGAAACCGGCGCGGTCGATGAAAGCCTTCATCTCGGCGGTCACGTCCGAAAAGTAGGTGGGCGAGCCCAGGATGATCGCGTCCGCCGCCAGCACCTTCTCGAAGACCTCGTTGAACACGTCCTTGCCGGAACCGCACTGATTGTCCTGGTGCTCCTGGCAAAGTCCGCAGCCGCGGCAGCCATGGATGTTCCTGCCCCCCACCTGCACGATCTCCCCTTCCCAGCCGGCCCGGGTCATGGGGGCCAGCACCGCTTCCAGCAACAGGTGGGTGTTGCCGTTCTTCCTGGGGCTTCCGTTGATGGCGACGACTTTCATGGCATGCTTCTCCGAATCTCTTCCCCTTAACTGTAGGCTCATTCCCTAGCCATGGTTGCGGGGAGGCCGCAGATGGTTGGCCAGATCCGTGAAGGGTGTCCCCGCCAGGGCGCCCCGGCCGATGGCCGCCACCGCCAGGGAAAGGGGCACGGGGCCCTCCAGGCTCGACGACGATTCCCTGGCCTTGGTCAACGGGTGCCGCACCTCCCCGGCCACCTGGCGCAAAAGGGCGCGGCCCAGGGAGGTGGCCAAGGGCGGTCTCAGGAGATGGATGGCCAGCATCACCAGGATGCATACCTCCAAGGAGAGCAGACTGAAGAAGCCGTTCTGCCCCAGGACATAGGCTCCCACCACGCTGGGCCCGCCCAGGCCCAGCGCGGCCAGCAGGCAGATCCCCCGAATCCAGTTGCACTTCGCCACCTGCGTGGCATCAGGGATGAGCGCCTCCGCCTGCAAGATGCGTTCGTAGCTGCTTAAGCGGGAAGCTTCCCTGGCCTTGAAAGCCCGCTCCATTTCCGCGGCCGTCTGGAACCGCCCCTGATGCAGCAGGGCCGCCTCCATGGGGTCCAACTCCATGCCGCTCGGGATGGCCCTGGCACCCAGGTGCACATCCAGCAGACCCAGCACGGAGAGGCGGGTCAGGGCCGTTTCCAGAACCCCCCTCGCCCGGCCGCGGAGATAGGCGACACCATAGAGATCCGGCACCCGCGGCGGGGGGCGGGAGCCGAGGTCCACCACCGCCCGGCGCAGCAGCCTGCCCGCCCCCAGCAGGAGGGCCATCAGCGCGGGATAGCAGACCAGGAAGTCCCGCGCGCTTAACCCGAACAGGCTGTCCCTGCCGCGAAGGGCGCCCGAGCCCTGGGATGGGCGCGGCCGGCCCGCAGGCGCGGGGGCATTGAGCACTTCCCTCAGTTCCCGTTCCAGGCGCCCGGGGGAATAGCCGACCAAGGACCGCACCACCCGCCCGCTGGCATCCACAATCAGGGTGGTGGGTATGGCCTGGATCTCACCCACCTGGTCAGCCAGGGAGGCCGAGTCCACCGGCACCACGGTGAAGAGGCCCCATTGGGGGTGCCGGTTCAGGAAAGGGCGCACGTCCTCGAACCCGCCCCGGTCCAGGGAGACCGGCAGCACCGCATAGGCATCACCCTGCCTGCTCTGGAGGGCGGCCACCTCGGGAAGGCTCATCTGGCAGGGAGGACACCAGGTGGCCCAGAAATCCAGCACGACCACCCTTCCAGCCAGATCGCCCACCCGGCGGACGGTCCCCCCCGGGTCCACCAGGCGCAACTCCGAGACATCCCGGCCCTGGGCCGACGGCACCGCCTCGCGGTGCCATGCCGCCCAGGCGCAGAAGCAGACGATCAGCAGGAAAAAGGCCCCGCCGAGATGGTAGAGATCGTGCTCCTTCAACCATTCCACCAGTCCGGACACGGCTGACTCCATGGCCCGATTCTAGCAGCCGTTAGGTCGCTTGCGACCTTACGGCTGCTTGTGCCCAGCACGGACACCCAGTTGCACCGAGGCCCCACGGTGCTAGCTGAAGGAAGCGCCCTTTCAGTAACTTCGCCGCAACGATCGGCAACCTGGCGGCCGCTCGCCGAAAGCCTACAGTTCCGTGCCCTCCGACAGCACTTCCAACACCCGGCCATACGCGAAGAGGCGGTTTCGTTGTCCTCCAGTGATCTCCTTCAGAATGCCCAAACCCACCAAGTGATCCAGGGCTTTGTTGACTGTGGCCGGCGTGAGGCCGGTGGCTTGGCAGATCGCAGAAGAAGGACTGATGGGGTGACCCTGGAGGTGGTGATGAACGCGCAGGGCGGAGGCGGCCGCCCGTCCAGCCAGAATGGCATTCCTGTCAGCATCGAAAAGCGACAGCAGGTTCTTGGCCGTTGTCACGGCCCCATCTGCGGTCTCCGCGGCTCCCTGGAAGAAAAAATCCAGCCATGCTTCCCAATCGCCGTCCTGGCGGACCTTTTGCAAGAGATCATAGTAAGTCGCCCGATGCTGCTTGAGGAAGAGGCTCAAGTAGAGCATGGGCTCTTTCAGCACGCCCTCGGCCGAAAGGATCAGCGTTATGAGCAGGCGCCCTACTCGGCCATTGCCGTCCAGAAAGGGATGCATGGTTTCAAACTGGACATGGGCCAGGGCAGCCTTGGTGAGAGGGTCGGTGGGGCTGTGAAGAAAGGATTCCCAGGCCGCCAGACATTCCGGTAATGCTTCATGGGGAGGGGGGACGAACGCGGCATTGCCGGGCCGGCTTCCTCCGATCCAGTTCTGGGACAGCCTGAACTCTCCGGGCTGCTTGCCGCTTCCTCGGCCTTTGGAGAGCAGGACTCCATGGATTTCGCGGACAAGACGCAGGCATAGGGGGAAACCTTCCTTGAGCCGCTGGAGCCCATGGGTCAAAGCGCCCACGTAGTTGGAAACCTCCACGACGTCATCCATGGGCACACCAGGGGCTTGGGCGCTCTCATAGGTCAGCAGGTCTGACAAGGAGGACTGGGTTCCTTCGATCTGCGAAGACAACACAGCTTCCTTGCGGACGTAGCTGTATAGGAATATCGCAGGGTCAGGCAGGAGCGCGGTTAGGCCGTCAAGTCGCCCGAGAGCGGTGGCTGCCTTTTGCTGGGCCATGATCAACGGCGTGGTCCAGGCGATGGGGGGGGCCGGGGGCAATGGGTTCGGGACAAAGGCTCGCACGGCCTCCCCTTGGGTGGTCTGGGTGACGATGTTTCCGGTCCTGGGGCGGCGCATGGGGTGCCTTCCGAATCTAAAATAAGATGATCAGTTATTTTAAAAAATTGGCAAATCTAAAATAAGAAACGTGCGTCTGTCTGGTGCTCAACCGTTTGCAATTCATGCGGCGAACCTGATTTCTCCCCCATTCTGAGCACCAGGAATCACCGTTGCTGACCGGTTGGAGTATCATTTCGAAAAACACCGGAGACCATATGAGTGGATCCTGGAGCTATCTCCAGAACGGGAAACCGCAGGGTCCCGTGACGGAAGAGGAAATGAAGCGGCTCCTCGGCACTGGACAGGTGCCCAGGGAGGGCCTGGTTTGGCGCCCGGGTCTTGCGGAATGGACCAAGGCGAGCCAGTTCCCGGAGCTGTTGCCTCCGAGCCCCGACCTTCCTGGGTCCGCGGCGCTGGACCCGGTGGGGCCAAGCCCCTTCGAGCCGCCCAGGGCCAACGTCCGATCGGTTCCCGAAACCTCGTCGCTCGAAGCCCAGGCCGCCGTCGCCGGGGCGCTGGAAGCCCTGCGTGCGACCAAGCCCTGGGCCCGCTTCATGGGGGTCCTCGGCGCCATCGGTATCGTGCTGATGGTCCTGGTTTCCCTCCTGGTGGCCTTCCTGGGCAAGGGCCCCTTCAAGGGGCTGCCGCCGCCGATGCGCATCGTGCTGCCGCTGGTCTACATCCTGTTTGGTGCGCTCCAGATTCCCCCCGTGGTCTACCTGAACCGGTACGCCAGCCGGATCAGCGTCCTCCTGCGCAGCCATGCGCCGGAGGATCTAACCAGGGCGCTGGAAGCCCAGAAAACCTTCTGGAGGTATGTGGGCATCTTCGCCCTGGTGGTGACGTGCCTGTACGTCCTCCTGATCCTGGGCGCCGTGGGGGTTGCCGCGGCTGCGGGTGCGCTGCGGCGGTTCTAGGTCGGTTGGTCGAGGGCCGTGGCTAGCTTTTCCTCATGGCCTCCAGGATCCGCTCCGGGGTCATGGGCAGCTCGAACACCCGCGCCCCCACGGCGTCGTAGATGGCGTTGGCCAGGACCGCGCCCATGCAGACGATGGGGGGCTCGCCGCCGCTCTGGGCATTCAGCTCAGGATTGTGGATGAGCACGGTCTCGATGGTCGGCAGCCAGGAGAACCGGGGGATCTGGTAGGTGTCGAAGTTCTCGTCCAGGATCCGGCCGTCCTTGAAGCGCAGGCCTTCGCTGAGGGCGTAGCCCAGGCCCATGGTGATGGACCCCTCCATCTGCTGGCGGGCGCCGTCGGGGTTGACGACCAGGCCCATGTCCTGGGCCAGGACCACCCGCTTCACCCGCACCTGGCCGGTTTTGCGGTCCACATCCACTTCGGCCATGGCCGCGGTGAGGGTGCCGCGCCAAGCGCCGCAGGCGACCCCCACCCCGCGCCCGGATGGGGCGGCGCCTGCCACCCAGCCGAACTTCTCCGCCGCCGCCTCCAGCACCCGGATCACCCGCTTGTCGGTGAGGTGGCGCAGGCGGAAGGCCAGGGGATCCACCTTGACCTTGGCGGCCAGGATGTCCATGTGGGACTCCCGGGCGAACACGTTGGTGTTGGCCGCCGGGGCCCGCCAGGCGCCGGTGGGGAAGGGGTGCAGGCCGGCGGCGCTGGTGCCGATGTCCCCGGAATCCCCGGTGGAGGCGAACCGCTTGGCGGGAAGGTCATAGCCAATCTCGGCCTCCCGGTCGCCGGTGCCGGACACCAGGCAGTCCCAGAAGGTGATGCGCCCGGCCTGGTCCAGCCCGGAGCGGATCTTCACCACCGCCGCCGGGCGGAAGGTGTCCAGGAAGAACTCTTCCCTGCGGTCCCAGACCACCTGCACCGGGGCGCCGGCCTTCATGGCCAGCCGCGCGGCTTCCACCGCCTGGGGCCCCGCGGCCTTGCCGCCGAAGGCGCCGCCGATGTGGGGGGTGATGATGCGCACCTTCTCGGCCGGGAGGCCGAGGGCCTCGGCCACCTGGGCCTTCACCGGGAACGGGGCCTGGACCCCGGCCCACACGGTCATCCTGCCGTCCTTCCACTGGGCCACCGCCGAATGCGGCTCGATGGCGGCGTGGGCCACGTAGGCGTTGAGGTAGTCCGCTTCCACCAGGGTGGCGGAGCGGGCTTCGGCGGCCTTCAGGTCACCCTCCTGGACCCCCACCTTGGCGCTGGCCGCCCGGTCCGCGAGGCGGCGGTAGATGGTGCGGTCGTCCAGGGCCGGCGGGGTGCCGTCGAAGGTGGCCTTGACCAGGCCCAGGGCCTTGCGCGCCTGGTCCGGGAACTCATGGAGGACCGCCACCAGGTTGCCGTCCCGCAGCACGCGCACGCCGGGCATTCGCTCGGCGGCGGAGGTGTCCGCGCTCTTGAGCTTGGCACCGTGGGCCGGAGGCCGCACGATGCAGGCGTGCAGCGTCCCGGGCAGCCCCTGGTCGGCGCTGAAGCGGGCGGTGCCGTTGATCTTCTCCAGGGCGTCCTTGCGGGGGGCGGACGTGCCCACCAGGGTGTAGGCCGACACCGGCTTGGGCTTGACGTCCGCCAGGTGGCGCTCGATGCGCTTGCCCTGGACCAGCTGGCCGTAGGCCACCTGCCGGGACGGATCACCCTTCACCGAGACCACGCCTTCCTTCACTTCCAGCCGGTCCGCCGGGACCTGGAGGCGCTCGCCGGCCATGAGCAGCAGCACGGCCCGGGCCTCGGCGGCCGCCCCGAGCAGCACTGGGCCGAACTGCCAGATGCTGAGGGAGCCGCCGGTCCCGCCGTCCCAGGGGCAGAGGTCGGTGTCGCCCATGAGCATGTCCACCCGCTCCAGGGGCACGTCCAGCTCCTCCGCCGCCAGCATGGCCAGGGAGGTCATGTTGCCCTGGCCCATCTCCACCTTGCCGACGAAGCAGCCCACCCGGCCGTCGGCGCCGATGCGCAGGTAGGCGTTGAAGTCCATGGGGTAGCCCGCGGGGCGGGTCGGAACCAGCTGGGGCGCGGCCAGGACCTCGGTGCGGAACAGGATGAACAGACCGGTGAGCCCAGTGGCCTTGAGGAACTCACGCCGCTTCACAGGGCACCTCCCATCTCTTTGCCGGCCGCTTCCACCGCGGCCAGGATCCGCACGTGGGCGCCGCACCGGCACAGGTTGCCTTCCAGTTGCTCCATGATCTCGGCCCGGGTGGCGCGGGGCTTCTTCTTGAGGAGGGCGTAGGCTGCCAGGATCATGCCGGGGGTGCAGTAGCCGCACTGGACGGCGTTGTGCTCCTGGAAGGCGCGCTGGACCGGATGCAGGGTCCCGCCCTGGCTCAACCCCTCGATGGTGAGCACGGACTTGCCGGCCACATCCGCCAGGGGGGTGGAGCAGGAGAAGATCGGCTCGCCGTTCGCCAGGACCGTGCAGGCGCCGCACAGGCCGGCGCCACAGCCCACCTTGGTGCCCGTGAGGCCCAGGTTGTGCCTGAGCACCCACACCAGCATCCGGCCGGGGTCCGCGGTGACCCGCACGGCCTTTCCGTTCAGGGTGAAAGAGGTGGTCTGCGCCATGGGGCACCTCCCTTATCTGGCCATGCAGACATTCCGTCCGGAGGAGCGGGCGGAAGGAGATGGAGAATGACTGGACTTTCTCCCCATTGGACCGGGCTTGTCAAGGGTTCTACCGCCGCTGCCCGGACAACGCCTCCCCAGCCGCCTCCGCTTCCGGCGCCCTCGCCGCCACCGACCTGGCGGAGTGGTCCCGCAGCCGTCGGGCCATCTCCTCCAGCATCTCCCGGACGATGCCCGGGAACTCCCGCAGCAGGGCCTCGAAGTTCTTGCCGTGGACGACCACGCACCGGCAGGGCTCCAGCGCCACGGCGCTGGCCGAGCGGTCCATGCCCAGGAGGAAGGTCATCTCCCCGAAGAACGAGCCCTTGCCCACCCGGGCCAGTTCCTGGCCGCCCTTGCGGATGCTGATGGTGCCCCCCAGCACGAAGAACATTTCGTCGCCGGGCTCGTCCTCCCGGCAGAACACCCAGCCGGCCGGGGCCTCCAGGATCAGGCGGTCGCGGCTGCGCACCGGCAGCCCCGCGCCGCCGTCCAGGAGCCTGCGGATGAGCAGGGCCTCCCCCCGGTGCAGGGCTGCCGCCACCTCCGCCCCCAGCAGCATCATCGCCAGGGAGTAATAGATCCAGAGCACCACCAGGAAGATGGAGCGGAAGGCGCCGAAGGCCACGCCGAAGCCGCCGTCGTAGGTCAGCAGGAGGACGAAGGCGGGCCGGAGCAGGTACCACAGCACGGCGGTGGCGAAGGCGCCCGCCAGCAGGTGGACCGGGTGGACCCGGGTGGTGAAGAAGGCGAACACCCCCCAGACCAGGGCCACGGTGACCGCGAAGGGGAGGACGAAGCCCAGCCACACCGGGAGGTGGATCCCCCCCGGGGTCCCGGTGAGGAACTCCACCAGCACGCCCGCGCCGGCCATCCCGGCCAGGCCCATGATGAAGCCCATTCCGATGCCCAGGTCCATGAGCTTGCCGGTGATGACGGGGCGCTCCACATGGATCTTGAACATGCCTTCCAGGACTTCCCGCAGGCTCCCCACCAGGGGGGTGAGGGTCCAGGCCAGCACCAGCACATTCAGGACTCCGGCGGTGCGGGGGTAGTTGGCG
This sequence comes from Holophagaceae bacterium, assembly GCA_003165415.1. Lineage (GTDB taxonomy): Bacteria > Acidobacteriota > Holophagae > Holophagales > Holophagaceae > Mesoterricola. The sequence goes on along the minus strand of PLUC01000154.1, from coordinate 6,704 downwards.
AGGTCGTGCACTTCCCGCAGGACCACCTCCCCGAACCGGGGCACCACCTGTTGGATCATTGCCGAGGTCTTCTCCAGGGCGGCGTGGGAGGAACCGATGCCCAGGCTCAGGATGAAGGTCAGCAGGAGCAGGGTGGGCAGCAGGGTGATGGTGCTGTAGAAGGCCAGGGACGATGCCTGGCGGAAGTCGGAGTTGTGCACGAAGGCATTGCCGGCTTCGCAGAGGATCATCCAGCCGTGGCACGCCACGTCCACGGGCCGCTGGTGCCATACCGGGGCTCGGAAGGCCATGGGATCGTTCCGTTCAGAGGAGACGCCCCGGGGAGCAGGCGCCGCTAGAAATGGTGTTCTCAAGTCCTTGCATAATCAATCCCCATTATTGAAGGGTTATGCTCCGGCTATTTGTCGCCCACCAGGCTGGCGGCCTCAAGACCGGTCTGGTTGATGGCCGCCGCCGACGCCGGGGAGGCCAGGAACCTGATCAGGGCCCGGCCGGCCTCCGCGGATCGGGCCCCGACCACCACCCCCGCGGAGTAGAGCGTGACGGTGTTGGCCTCGGCGGGAAGCACGCCGACCAGATCGATGCCCGGGACGGCCTTCAGTTCGGCCACCTGCTGGAATCCCAGCTCGGCTTCCCCCCTGGCCACAGAGAGGCCGACCGGGTCCGCCGGGATCATGCGCGACTTGTCCTTGATCTGCTCGGCGATGCCCAGCCTGGGGAACAGGACCTTGGAAAGGTAGACGCCGCTGGCGCTGTCGGAATAGGCGATGGATCGGGCTTTGAGCAGGGCCGTTTTCAGGGCGGCCACGGTGCTGATGTCCGGCTTCCGGGCCCCGGCGCGCACCGCGGCGCCGATCCTGGACCGGGCCAGGAGCACGCCGGAACCTGGAACCACCTTGCCCTGGCGCACCATGTCATCCAGGGCGTACCCGACCATCACGACCACGTCGATGGCTTCGCCGCGCTCCAGGCGCTTGGGGATGGCACCCGCGGTCTCGCCCATGGAAGGACCCCACTGGGTGATCAGATGGTGGCCGGTGGTCCGTTCGAACTCCGCCGCCAGCGCCTGGAAGGCCGGGGCGAAGCCGCCGGAGCTGACCACCCGGACCTCGTCGGCCAGGGCGGCGGCCGCCAGCGCCAGAGATGCCGCGCAAACCAGCGCGAGGTTCCAGATTCCCCTGAACAGCAGCATGGGACGCTCCTGGATGGTCGTTTGGTGCAATTATGGCATCCAGACTGCCCACAGGAGTCCTTAATGAGCGACACCCCCTTTCTGCTGCGGACCGACGACGGTGGCGTCACCACCCTGACCCTTGACCGGCCCCAGTCCCGCAACAGCCTGTCCCTGGGCATGCTGCGGGCCCTGCGCGGGGTCCTTTCCGAGATCGCCACGGATGAGGCCGCGCGGGTGGTGATCATCGCCGGGAGCGGGCCGGCCTTCTGCGCCGGCCACGACCTGAGGGAACTGCGCGACAGCAGCTACGACCCGGGCTATATCGACGCTCTCTTTGTGGAGTGCGCCGAGGTGATGCAGGCCATCATACACCTGCCCAAGCCGGTGATCGCCCGGGTCCATGGGGTCGCCACCGCCGCCGGCGCCCAGCTGGTGGCCAGCGCCGACCTGGCCTTCGCCGCCGAGGACGCGCGCTTCGCCACCCCCGGGGTGAACATCGGCCTGTTCTGCTCGACCCCCATGGTGGCCCTGTCCCGCAATGTGGCGCCCAAGCATGCCATGCAGATGCTGCTCACGGGCGACCTGATCGACGCCGCCACGGCGCTGCGCATCGGGCTGGTCAACGAGGTGGCGCCGCTGGCCGAACTGGAGGCCCGCACCCTGGCCTGCGCCCGGAAGCTGGCCGCCAAGTCCCCGCTGACGCTGGCCATCGGCAAGGAGGCCTTCTACCGCCAGGCCGAACTGCCGCTGGCAGAGGCCTACGACTATACCCGCGGGGTGATGGCGGAGAACCTGCGGGCCCAGGATGCGCGGGAAGGCATCGCCGCCTTCCTGGACAAGCGGCCGCCGGTGTGGCTAGGCCAGTGAATTCAGCGCCCTGGCCGCTTTCGGCGGTACCTGGGAAAGGATCATCCCCGCCACCATCAGGGCCCCTCCGGCGCCAAGCCGCCAGGTGAAGGGTTCGTGCAGCAGCAGCACCCCGCCCACCCCGGCGAACAGGGCTTCCATGGACAGGATGATCGAGGCATGGGCCGGGTGCGCGGTCTTCTGGGCGACGATCTGCAGCGTGTAGGCAACGCCGATGGACAGGAACCCGCCGTACATGATGGGGATGGCGGCGGCGGCGAGGCCTGCGAAGGGCGCGGGTTCCCGGAGCAGGGCCCCGGCGAGGCTGAGGATCGCGCAGGTGGCGAACTGGCCCGTGGCGATCTCCAGGGCCTCCATGCGCTGGACCAGGTGGTTGATCAGCAGGATGTGGCCGGCCCAGAAGAAGGCGCCAAGCAGTTCGAGACCGTCCCCCGGGGCCAGGGAGAAGCCGGCGCGGACGCTGAGGATCCAGAGACCGGCCAGGGCCAGGGCCGCGCTGACCCAGATGCGCGGGCCCAGGGCCCTGCCCAGGCACATGCCCATGACCGGGACGAGGATGACGTACAGGCAGGTGATGAAGCCGGCGTTCCCGGCGGAGGTGTGCACTAGGCCCGCCTGCTGGAGGTTCGCGGCGGTGAAGACCACGAGGCCCGCCAGGGCGGCCCAGGCGGCCCTGCGCGCCACGCTCAGGGGCTCGGCGCCGGGGTGGGGCCGGCCCTTGCGGGCGGTCCGGCGCTTGGATAACGCCAGCAGGGGCAGCAGCGACAGCGTGCCCAGCGCGAACCGCGCGGCGCTGAAGGCGAAGGGCCCGATCACGGCCATGCCGCTGCGCTGGGCCACGAAGGAGATGCCCCAGATGAAGGCGGTGGCCAGCAGCAGTCCATCGGTCCTGATCATGCCGTCGCGGCCTCTCCTCTCCGCGCGGGGCATCACAGCTTGCCGCTCTGCATCAGGGCGATGAAGGCCTGGATGTCCGGGGACCATTTCCTGCCCGTGGTGAGGGCCTGGATGAAGAAGTCCTCCGCGCCCTTGCGGTTCCCGGCGATGAGGCGCTGGACGCCCAGGTAGAAGAAGGCGTCCGCGCGCCGGGCCTTCACATCCGCGGCATCCTTGCCCTTGCCGGCCAGGGCCAGGACCCCCGCCTCGTCGAGCTTGCCCTGGCCCAGGCAGAAGCTGGAAAGCGTCCGCACCCAGTCGGTGGACGGATTGGCCTGGATGAAGGCCAGGAAGGACGCGGCGACGGCCTTGTCATCGGCCTTGGCCAGCCGCGTGACCAGCAGCAGGTGGAGGTACGGGTACTCGAAGGTGGGCAGGAGCTGGATGGTCTTCCGGAAATCGGCGGCGGCCTGCGTGAACTCGCCCCGGAACTGATGGATGCGGCCCCGGTCCCAGTAGGCGTCGCCGTAGCCCGGGTTTGTCGCGATCGCCTTGCCGTACAGGGAAAGGGCCAGGGTATAGTCGTTCTGGATCTTCGCCAGGTCGCCCAGCAGGTCGTAGGCCTCGCTGGCATTGGGATTCAGTTCGAGGGCCTTGTTCAGGTCGGCCGCCGCCTGCTCGTACCGGGGCGGGGACGTCCAGAAGCAGGTGCGCGCCCGGACGATATAGACCGAGGGGGATAGGGGAAACAGCTCGATCACCTTGCTGAAATCGGCAATGGCCGCCTCATAATTTCCCAGGGAGGCATAGGCGTTGCCCCGGCCGTAGTAGGCCCGGCCTGCCTCCTTTTTCGTAGCGCCGTCCGTGATCCGGCTGGTGAATACGCGCACGGCCTCGTGGGGATCCGGCTCCTGCGCGCCCGGGGCGGAGGCTGATGCCGTGAGGAGAAGCGCAGCCGTGGCGAGGGCGGGAATGACTTTCATCCTTGGAACATTATCATGGCCAATTACTATAGTGCTATGACAGGGACAGACCGCAGCTTCAGGACCACGGCCCTGATCATCGCCAGCGCGATGTTCATGGAACAGCTCGATTCCACCATCCTGGCCACGGCCCTGCCCACCATGGCCCGCAGTTTCAAGGTGGCTCCGCTGTACATGAGCGCGGGCCTCACCGCCTACCTGCTGGGCCTGGCCCTGTTCATCCCGGCCAGCGGCTATTTCGCCGACCGGTTCGGCGCGCGCCGGATCTTCCGCCTGGCCATCGCGGTGTTCACCGTCGGCTCGATCCTGTGCGGCCAGTCCCGGAGCCTGCCCTTCCTGGTGGCGGCCCGGCTGCTCCAGGGCATCGGCGGGGCCATGATGGTCCCGGTGGGACGGCTGGTGCTGCTGCGCACGGTCGCCCAGGAGGACCTGGTCTCGGCCATGTCCTGGCTGATGGTTCCCGCCCTCCTGGGGCCCGTGGTGGGACCGCCCCTGGGCGGCTTCCTCGTCACCTACCTGTCCTGGCGCTGGATCTTCTACATCAACGTGCCCATCGGGATCCTGGGCCTGTACCTGGCCACGAAATACATCGACGACATCAAGGAACCGGACCCGGGGCAGTTCGACCTGCGCGGCTTCCTGCTCTCCTCCATCTCCCTGTCGGGGCTGATGTACGGCCTGGAAATGACCAGCCGCGGGGGCGGGCTGGGACGGGTCACCGCGGGGATCATGGCGCTGGGCCTGGTCGCGGGCGTGGCCTACGTGCGCCATGCCCGCCGGGCGCCCAATCCGATCATCGACTTCCGGCTGATGCGCATCCCCACCTTCGGCATCTCGGTGATCGGCGGATCCCTCACCCGCATCACCGGCGGCGCGCTGCCCTTCCTGCTGCCGATGATGATGCAGCTGGGCTTCGGCTTCTCCGCGGCCCGGAGCGGCCTCATCACCTTCAGCACCGCGGCCGGATCGGTGCTCATGAAAGTGGTGACCGGTCCCATCCTGCGCCGGTTCGGGTTCCGCACCACCCTGGTCTGGAACGGCTTGATCGCCACCGGGTTCCTGGCCATCTGCGCCAGCTTCCGGCCCAGCTGGCCCATGCTGTGCATCAACCTGGTGCTGCTGGCGGGCGGGTTCTTCCAGTCGCTCCAGTTCACCGCCTACAACACGGTCGCCTACGCCGAGATTCCCCAGCTGCGCATGAGTTCCGCCACCAGCTTCTATGCCACCTTCCAGCAGCTCATGCTGTCCATGGGCATCTGCGTGTCGTCGGCGCTCCTGGCCCTGTCCATGTCCATCTCCGGGCACGGGTCGCCCCGCCTTTCCGACTTCACGGTGGCGTTCATCGGGGTGACCCTCATCTCCTTCCTGGCCTCGCCGGTGTGCGCCCAGCTGCCCAGGGACGCCGGGGCCGCCATGAGCGGTCACCGCCGGGAGGCACCGCTGGGCGAAGATTAGGTATAGGGTGCGCGGACCGGAGTGGCGGGCGGGGCCGCGCGGAGGTACTGCTCGGGCCAGGGGACCCCGCCGTCCCCCAGGGCCGCGGCGGCGTGCAGCGGCCAGCGGGGATCGCGCAGGAGTTCCCGGCCCAGCATGATCAGGTCGGCCTGCCCGGTGCGGAGGATGTGCTCGGCCTGGGCCGGCTGGGTGATCAGGCCGACGGCGCTGCTGGGTATGCCGGCCCCCTGCCGGACCTGCTGGGCGAACCCGGTCTGGTAGCCGGGTCCCAGCGGGATCTTGGCATGAGGCGCGGTGCCCCCCGACGAGACGTCGATCAGGTCGACTCCCAGCGGCCTGAGGCGGCGGGCCAGTTCCACGGTCTCGTCGACGTTCCAGCCGCCCTCCACCCAGTCCGTGGCGGAGACCCGGACGAACAGGGGCAGGCCCTCCGGCCAGACCGAGCGCACCGCGGCGGTGACTTCCAGCAGCATCCGGATCCGGTTCTCGAAACTGCCGCCGTAGAGATCCAGCCGCTGGTTGCTGAGCGGGGAAAGGAACTGGTGCATCAGGTAGCCGTGGGCGGCATGGATTTCCGCCACCTGGAAACCAGCGGTCAGGGCCCGTTCCGCGGCCGCGGCGAAGGCCTGGACCACTTCCCGGATCTGCTCCCCCGCCAGGGCGGCGGGATCCCGGTGCTGGGGATCGAAGGGGATCTCCGAGGGCGCCACGGTGTTCCATCCGCCCTCGCTCAACGGCACGGTGCCCGGCTGGGCCGACCCCGGCTTCCGGGTGTTGGCCTTGCGCCCGGCATGGGCCAGCTGGATGCCCGCCACCGCGCCCTGGGCGTTGATGAAGCGGCTGATCCGGCGCAGCGGTTCGATCTGGTGGTCGGACCACAGCCCCAGGTCCTCGGCGCTGATGCGCCCCTGGGGCTGGACGGCGGTCGCTTCGGTCATCACCAGCCCCGCCCCGCCCACCGCGAAGCCGCCCAGGTGCACCAGGTGCCAGTCATTGGCCAGTCCGTCCCGCGCCGAGTACTGGCACATCGGCGACACGGCGATGCGGTTGGGCAGGACCAGGGTTCTCAGGTGCAGCGGTTCGAACAGGCGGCTCATGGGGTGACCTCGCTGGAACAGGTCTGCCAGATATCAGGGTGGCCGTCCATCCCTTTTACCTGGTGCCAGCCTATCTGCCAGAGGTGCGGTCCGCCAAACCCACGCTGATGGGCAGCGAGTTCCATTACATCCTTCGCCCCGGCGCCCCGCCGTGGCTGTGGTACAGCGCTTTCCCAGGGGGCCCGCGAATCTCCTACAACTTCGACTCTGACGGCTGGATCCACAACCCCTAGTACTACTGTGTTAATTACA
>PLUC01000080.1:8024-8153 GCA_003165415.1 Holophagaceae bacterium | reverse complement strand
TCACGTGCTGGCCGCCGGCGCCGCTTGCCCGGAACACGTCGATCCTCAGGTCCTTGTCGGGGATGTCCATCTCCACCGTCTCGTCCAGTTCCGGGCTCACGTAGACCGCGGCGAAGCTGGTGTGCCGGC
>PLUC01000080.1:0-7989 GCA_003165415.1 Holophagaceae bacterium | reverse complement strand
GGTCTTCCACCCCTTCTTTTCGCAGTAGCGCAGGTACATGCGCAGCAGCATGGCGGCCCAGTCGCAGCTTTCGGTGCCGCCGGCGCCCGGGGCGATGGCCACGATGGCGTTGTTGGGGTCCAATTCGCCGGACAGCATCATCCGCAGCTCGGAATCGTCCAGGTCGCGGCGAAGCTGACCTTCCAGGGCCTCGGCCTCCAGCAGCATCTCCGGGTCGTCCCGGGACAGCTCCAGGGCGGTGCCCAGGTCGTCCAGCTCCCCGGCCAGGCGCTTGGCCAGGGCGATCTCGTCGGTGATCTTGCCCCGCTTCTTGAGGATCGGCTTGGCGGCCTCGGGCGAGTCCCAGAACCCCGGAGCGGCGGTCTGCTCTTCTATCTGCTCCAACTCCAGAGCTTTGCGCTCGGGATCCAGGTGGTCGCAAAACTGCGCGACCCTTGGCTCCAACTCGTTCTTGGCCCTGACGAGGCTCTCAAAATCCATGGTCCATCCGTGATCTGCGGCCGTGCGCGAGGGGCCGGCCTTCCACTTTAGCGCGGCTGGGCCTCATCCTCCGAAAACACCTTCAGGGAAGAACCGCGATCCCAAGGTATCCTGGAGCCATGGACGAGACGATCCCCGCTCCCAGCGACGACCTGGAGCCCACTTTCCGTGGGTCCCTGACCGGCGTGGGGGACACGCCCCTGGCCTACGCCCGCTGGGAGGTCCCGGATCCCCGGGGCCGGGTGGTCATCGCCCACGGCTACGGCGAGCACTTCGGGCGCTACGGCCACACCGCCCGGTGGCTGAACCGGGAGGGCTGGTCGGTGTCGGCCATGGACCACCGCGGCTTCGGCCGGAGCGGCGGGGTCCGGGGCGATTGCCGGAGCATCCGGGGACCGGTGGAGGACCTGACCTTCTTTCTCCGCCATGAGCGGACGCAGGATGGCGGGCGCACGGGCCCGGAGCCCTTGCCCCAGGTGCTGCTGGGGCACAGCTTCGGCGGCCTGGTGGCGGCGCTGGTGCTGCTCTGGCACCCGGACACCCTCGAAGCCCTGATCCTATCCAGCCCGGCGCTCAAGCTGCGGAAACTGCCCTTCGGCCTGAAGCTACTCCAGAAGCTCTGCCTCTGGACGATGCCCCACCGTCCCCTGGATCTGCCCGGGGACAAGTCCCTGGTCTGCTCGGACCCGGCCCTGGTCCGGCGCTACCTGGAGGATCCGTTGTGCCACCGGTTCATTTCCGCGGGTTTCCTGGCGGCGATGGAGGAAGGCCGGGAGGAGCTCCTGGGCTTCGGGGCCGAGTTGGACCGTCCCATCCTGCTCCTGGATGCCGGCCGGGACATCGTGGTCGACCCCGACGCCTCCGAGGCCCTGTGGTCCGCCGTCCGCCCCGGGCTGCTGCAGCGGCACCGCCTGGAAGGCTTCTACCACGAAATTTTCCATGACCTGGACCGGGACGGGGCGGAGCGCCTCGCCGGCCAGTGGCTGGACCGCCTCTTCCCCACGGGGAAGGGAACCCTGGCCATGACCCCAGCCACGCATGAATAATTAAGGGAAATCCATGATCCGTCGAAGCACCCTGTCCCTCTTCCTGCCGGCCGTCCTGCTCCTGGCCGTCCTGGCCTGCGAAAACAAGCCCAAGACCCAGCCGGACCCCTACCGGACCCGTACCGCCCCGGACCTGCTGGCCACCGGCATGGTCTACCTGCAGAACGGGAAGTGGGAGGACGGACGCCGGATGCTGCGGAGCATCGAGGAGCGGCTGCCGTCCTCTCCGGAATTCCCCATCGCCAAGCTGCTCATCGCCGATAGCTTCTTCTTCGGTTCGACCACCTCCTATCCCGAAGCCCTGGTGGAGTACAAGAGCTACCTGAACTATTTCCCCCGGTCCGAGCGCCGGGACTACGCGCTGTTCCGCATCGGCCTGTGCCACTATGCCTCCATCGAGAACGCCGAGCGCGACCAGGCGGAGACCCGCAAGGCCATGGAAGCCTTCCAGGACCTGCTGCGGGAGGCGCCGGGCTCGGTCTACGCGGTGGACGCCAAGGCCAAGATCACCCAGTGCTGGCGCCGACTGGCGGAGTCGGAGCTGATGGTCGGCATCTTCTACGTGAACAGCTTCAATTACGGCCCGGCCGAAAAGCGGCTCAAGGGCCTCCTGGAGACCTACCCCGACTACGTGGACCGCGAGCGGGCCTACTTCTTCCTGGCCGAGGCCCTGCGCATGAAGAAGCTGCAGCCGGACCAGATCAAGGCGTTCCAGGAAGGATTCCTGACCAAGGTCGAGAAGGAGGACATGGCCAAGCTGAGCAGCGCCGAGTCGCTCCAGTACCAGGCTGAGCTGAAGCAGCTCACCGACCGGGAGATCGCCAAGAACCGGGTCGAAGCCAAGAGCTACTACGAGAAGCTGGTGGAAAGCTACCCCACCAGCCCCTGGGCCGCCCGCGCCAGCGACCGGCTGGTGGAGATGGGCCAGGCCGGGCTCAGGGAAGAGCTGGATAGTTGAAATCTTGACGCAATCCTGAGGCTTGCGCGGGGTTTCCTGATGCCATCTTGACGCCTCACGCCCGAGCTTCCTTCCAGGAGGAAGCCCGTGAGCGTGATTGCCATTCTGACCCTTATTTTGAGCGCTATTTATACCTTCTCGTACCTGTTCTTCGAGATCACCCGGCGTTGCTGAAGAAGCTCAGCAGGCCCTGGGCCACTTCCTCGCGCATGGCCTCGGTCATCTCGGGGTACACGGGCAGGCTCAGCACTTCCTGGGCGGCCCGTTCGGATTCCGGCAGCTGGCCGTTGCGGTAGCCCAGATCCTTGAAGCAGGGCTGCTCGTGCAGGCAGATGGGATAGTAGACGGCGCAGCCGATGCCCAGGGCCTTGAGGTGGGCCTGGAGCGCGTCCCGGCGGCCGCCCTTGACCCGGATGGTGAACTGGTTGTAGATGTGCCGGCCGTCCGGCACCGCTTCCAGGGGCAGCGCCATCTGCTCCTGGGGCACGCCCTGGAGCCGTTCCAGGTACCACTGGGCGTGGCGGCGCCGGCCCGCGTGCCAGCCCTCCAGCAAGGGCAGCTTGGCCCGGAGCACCAGGGCCTGGAATTCGTCCATACGGCCGTTCATGCCGATCTCGTGATGCACGTAGACCGGTTCCATGCCGTGCACCCGCAGCCTCCGGACCCGCGCCGCCAGGGCCGCGTCGTCGCGCACCAGGGTCATGCCGGCGTCACCGAAGGCGCCCAGGTTCTTGGTGGGATAGAAACTGCACCCGGTCAGCTCGCCGAACTGGCCGGCGGACTTGCCCCAGCCCTTGGCGCCCAGGGACTGGCAGGCGTCTTCGATGACGGGGATGCCGTGCTTCGCGGCCACGGCCATGATCGCCGGCATCTCCGCCAGCTGGCCGAACAGGTGCACCGGCATGATGGCCTTGGTGCGCGGGGTGATGGCGGCTTCCACCAGCGCGCCGGTGGCGTTGAAGGTGACCGGGTCCAGGTCGATGAACACCGGGGTGGCGCCGGTGCGGGCCACCACGCCGGCGGTGGCGAAGAAGGTGAAGGTCGGGATGATCACCTCGTCCCCAGGGCCCACCCCCAGGGCCATGAGGGCCACCAGGAGGGCGTCGGTGCCGCTGGACATGCCGATGGCGGAGGCGGCTCCGGAGTAGGCCGCCAGTTCCTCCTCCAGGGCCTTCACGTTGGTGCCCAGGATGAAGCTGGAGCGGTCGATGATGCCGGCGAGCCCCTGCAGGATCTGTTCCTTCACCGAGACGTTCTGGGGGGCGAGTTCAAGCATGGGTACGGGCATGGAGGCTCCAGGGAATACACCATGATACCCCTGGAAGCCCGCTCCCGGCGCCCGAGCCGGCCAAGCATTGACGGCGTCCCCCGGCGGCCTGAAGATGGTCATCATGGTGAAAGTGCTGGTGATCGACGACAGTCGGGTGATGACCCTGTACTTGCGCAGGGTGCTGGAGCCCCACTATGTCATCGAGGAGTGGCTGCCGCCCTCGGCCATGGAGATCGGCGCGCACATCCTGGAATCCGCCCCCGACGTGGTGCTCACCGACTACCAGATGCCGGGCTGCAGCGGCGCCACCGTGGCGCGCATGGTCATGAAGGCCAGGCCGGGCCTGCCGGTGATCGTCATCACCGCCAACCGGGACGAGGACGTGGCCGCCACCCTGCGCAAGTTCCAGGTGGCCGAGATCCTGCACAAGCCGGTTGCCGCGGAAACGCTGCTGGCCGCCCTGGAAAGGGCCCTCGGCCACGTCTGAGCCCGCTGTGCCGTCCGGGAAAATGTGGCAATCTATAATGCTCACGAGGGAGGTCCCATGTTCCGGCGGTTGGACGATTTCAGGAAAGCCTGGACGGAAGAGGCCAAGCACACCGTGGCGGTGATGGAGGCCATCCCGGATCCGGCCTTGGCCACGGCCATCACCCCGGGGCACCGGGATCTCCAGCGCCTGGCCTGGCACCTCGTGGAATCCGCCATCGAAATGCCCACCCACATGGGCCTGGCCATCCCCGGGGCGGAACTGGTCAAGGGCGGTTTCATCGGGCCGCCCCCCGCCAGCATGCAGGCCATGATCCAGGCCTACAGCGCGGCGTCCGACGCCCTGCTGAAGGGGATCGAGAGCTGGTCCGACGCCGACCTGGAGCGGGAGGACGAGATGTACGGGGAGATCTGGAAGCGCGGCTACGGCCTGCAGGTGCTGCTGGTGCACCAGACCCACCACCGGGGCCAGATGACCGTGCTCATGCGCCAGGCGGGCCTGCTGGTGCCGTCCATCTACGGCCCGGTCAAGGAAGGCTGGTCCGCCTACGGGGTGGAGCCGCCTAAGGTCTAGTCAGTTTGCGCAGGACCAGATCCTTGAACATCTTGGCTTCGGGCACCCGGAAGGCGAACAGCAGGGCGGCGTAGAAGAGGGCGCACAGGGTGATCAGGGGGAACAGCCTCAGGCTGGAGCCCCCCAGGCCCCGGAAGGTTTCCAGACCGAGGGTCCGCGCGCCCGCCCAGGCCAGGACGCCCATGAGCGCGGCGGCGCCGGCCATGGCGGTCCAGCCGCCCAGGACCGCCCTGAAGGGCAGGTGGCCGGCGCGCCGGTGCAGGGCCACGGTGAGGAAGCCCAGGCCCGCCAGGCTGGCGGCGGCGTTGGCCAGGGCGATCCCGGCGGTGCCCAGCGGTCCCATGAGCAGGATGGAGCAGACCACATTGACCACCATCCCGAACAGGGCGGCGTAGGCGGGCATCCTGTAGTCCTTGAGGGCGTAGAGGCACTGGGCGGCGATGCGGCCGGTGGCGATGAACAGGAGGGCCACCGCCTGGAAGGCCACGGTATGGGCGGTCCAGCCCACGGCGGCGGCGTCGTAGCGGCCGGTCTGGAAGATGAGGGCGATGATCGGCCCGGCCAGGACGGCCATGCCCACCGACCCCGGGATGACCAGCACCGCGGTGCCCCGGAGGGCGCTGGCGAGGCTGGCCCTGAGTCCCGGGATGTCCCCGGCGTCCACCAGCCGGCTCATGGCGGGCAGGCTCACGGTGGCCACGCTGGCCGCGAAGATGCCCAGCACCATCTCGCCCATCATGTTGGCGTTGAAGAGGATGGTCTGGGCGCCCACCGCGAGCTGGGAGGCCAGGACGGTGGAGATGACCACGTTGATGGGGTGGATGCCGGTGCCCACCAGGCCGGGAGCCATGCGCTTCATGGCGCTGCGCACGCCCGGGTGGCGCAGGTACAGGCCCCAGCGGATGCCGAACCCCATCCGCCTGAAGGCGGGCCAGAGCACGAACAACTGCACCAGGCCGCCCACCAGGGTGGCCGCGGCCAGGAAGACCGCGGCCCGCTCCGGCCGCCGCCAGGGGGCGGGCCCCCAGTGCAGGCAGGCGAAGGAGAAGCTGATGAAGGCCAGGTTCCAGAAGGTGGAGACCGAGGCCGGGAGCCCGAACCGCCCCCTCAGGTTGAGCACCGCCGAGAGCCCGGCGGTGAGGCTCACCAGGACCAGGTACGGGATCATGATCCGGGCCAGGGTGGTGGTGAGCACCCACTGCGCCGGCGCCGCCCGGGTCCCCGCCAGCACCTGCCGCAGCACCGAGAACTGCTGCCACCAGCGCACTTCGGGCGCGAGCCGGCCGAGCATCTGCAGCCCGGTGAGCAGGCCCATGACCGGGACGCTCAGGGCGCACAGAAGGGCCAGGAGCAGGCCAAGGGTGCCCAGGAACTTGGCCACCATCTCCCGGCCGGCGGCCTCGCCCTGGGTGGTCTCCACCTCGCTCAGGGTGGGCAGGAAGGCTGAGGTCATGGTGCCCTCCGCCGTGAACCGCCGGAGCAGGTTGGGGATGCGGAAGGCCACCATGAAGGCGTCCGCCGCCAGGCCCGCGCCCAGGTAGTTGGCCACCAGCCGGGACTGGAGCATGCCGGTGATGCGGGACAGGAGGGTCAGGAGCCCCACCACCCCCGCGGAGCGCAGCATGGAGGGCCGGCCCGAGCGGGCGGTCATGGCCGGACGCCCCGTGCGGGCGAGGAACGGAACGGCTCAGGGGACATGGGCACCGGCATGAAGGTTTCGGACAGAGGACCATTTCCACTGTAGCAGCCTCGTTTCGGTTGCGGCTCCCGCCGCCGGGCCGACATAATGTGCGTATGGCGAAGAGATCGTTCGGGTCGCGGGTGGTGCGCTTCGGGTTCATGGGTGTGCTCGCTTTCCTGGCGGCCAGCGTAGGCCTGGTGCTGCTGCTGCGGTTCATCCCGGTACCGTTCTCCGCGCTCATGGTCCAGCGCCGGGTGGAGGCCTGGGTGGCCGGGAAGCCCTACCGCGCCCTGCACCACTGGGCCCCCCTGGAAGAGATCTCGCCCTCCATGGGCGTGGCCGTCATCGCCGCCGAGGACCAGAATTTCGAAGATCATTTCGGATTCGACTGGGAGGCCATCGAGAAGGCCATCGCCCACAACGAGCACAGCCGGAAGAAGCGCGGCGCCTCCACGGTCAGCCAGCAGACCGCCAAGAACCTGTTCCTGTGGGAATCCCGTTCCTGGGTCAGGAAGGGCTGCGAGGTCTACTTCACCCTGCTGCTGGAGTCCCTGTGGCCCAAGCGGCGGATCCTGGAGGTCTACCTGAACATCGTGGAGTTCGGCGATGGCGTCTACGGTGTGGAGGCGGCCTCCCGCAAGTTCTTCGGCCGCCCCGCCCGCGCCATCAGTCCCGGCCAGGCGGCGCTGCTGGCCGCGGTGCTGCCCAACCCGCACCGGTTCCGGGCCGACGCCCCCAGCCCCTACCTGCGCGGCCGCCAGGAGTGGATCCTGGGCCAGATGCGCCAGCTGGGAGGGGACGAGGTGGTGAAGAACCTGTCCCGCTAGACCTATGGTCTACTTGCAATGTGCTTGGCAATCGAAAAATATATTATGAGAAGTGCGCCAGTAATCATGAACCCGCCGCAGAATGCCAGGGCGTTGTTCACTGGACTCCTATTTGGACTTTGAAGGCCGAGAACCATGAATAAAGGCCCAAAACAGGAAAAGACAGGAAACAGGATTCGGCTTATCAGCGGCATCAGAGACCTCGGGTGTGGGAAACGTGGGGCGCTAAGGGCCAAGATGACCAGCAAGGCCCCGGCAGTATTTGACAGGTGATAGGGGTTGGGCCTGGTGTGAAGGGACAGCGTAGAAAGGTTATGGCCGGCGGCCGACCCAGTCAAACTAGATCCCCATGACTCCAAGCAGTCGCCCCACCAGGGCGCTCCCCGCCATGGCCAGCCCCCCGCCGACCACTACCCGCAGCGCAGCTCGCCCCATGGGGGCCTTGCCCAAATGGCCTCCCAGGGCACCTAGCAGGCCGAGACCAGCGCAGGCGAAAAGACCTATGAAAGGGATTCGGAGGCCGACTGGGGAAAGCAGCAGGGCTCCGATGGGCAGGATGGCCGCCAAACCGAAACTGGCAGCGGAAACAGTGGCGGCCTGGAATGGATGGGAACGGGTGGATTCGTTCAAGCCCAATTCATCACGCATATGGGCCTCCAATACATTA
>PLUC01000257.1 GCA_003165415.1 Holophagaceae bacterium | reverse complement strand
GAGGGCCGAGCCCAGGACAAGACAAGTGATGATTGCGATCTTTCGCACGGGGTGTCTCCTAAGTTGGTGGGTTGTGGACGTCAGGCTGCGAGGGATTGGTGGATGGGGGAGATCATCATTGCTGGGATGCGGAGATGCCTTGCTGGAGCAGGTTGCTGACCCGCCCAAGGTGGTCCATGACCCGCGCCTGGAGCCCATTGCCGAAGGCGGCGTCCGGGTCGGCCTGGCATTCCTGCTGCGCCTTCTGCAACCGCTCCGCCGCACGGCGGAGACGCCCTGGATAGTCCAGCTTGGGGTCGATCCGGACTCCGGGTGGCCTCACCCCCTGCTCGATGGAGGCGTTGTGGATTTCCAGGATGGTGGCGTTGATCTCCAGGACGGTCGGGCCCTCGTCCCAGGCCCCCTGGGGTTTGTCCTTGTGGGACAAGAGAAGGGCCCGGATGTGGCGCAGATGGTCAAGGAGATGAAGATAGGCAGGGTGATCGGCGGTCTGGGCCGCCTGGGCCGGAGGTGGCGGCTGGGCGGGCTGAGGGTCCTGGGCGGCCAGGGGGGCGGCTGCCAGGAAGGTGCAGACGAGCGCGGCCTTGAGGGTCAACTTTTTCATGGTTACTCCTTGGGGAGGGGTGGCTGCAACCTGCAAAGAACTGGCCGTGCCCGGCAGCAGCCAAGCCCAGCGCCCACCCGATGGGGTCCAGGGCCTGGGCCTGGAGCAGCTTCCTGCTTGTTCACGGTTATTCGGCTATTGTTGGCCGGACTGCTGGAAACTCTTGTCGAAGTAGAGCATGCCCGTTGACTGGGCATTCCTCGAATCCAGGGTGATGGCGTTGCTTCCGCCAAGGGTCCAACTGATGATGTTCGGCTTGGGATTCGGATTTTCCTTTTGCGGTTTGTAATTTATTGTTAATTTAATGCCATTGATGATCCAGATGTCATAGTTGATGCCGCCGGTGGCGCCGGGCTGGCCGGAATTATAGTAGGGATTGTTGATGATTAAAGTTCCACCCCCATGCTTTATGAAATCGTCCATGTTGTAGTTCAGGTCTTCATTTTTCAACTGGCTGTCAAGAACCTTGTTCAGGAACACGGTATGGGTTGATCCATGCTGATATTCAACGTTCATTGGAAAAGGTGCGTAGTAGGTCGCCAGGATCCTCTTTTCGTTCAGTCCCTTCCCTGCGAGAAGGGTGACATGGAACTGGGTCTGCGGCTCTTTGCCGTCAGCGCCCGATTGGATGTCCACCTGGACGCTGGCGATTTCAGGCGGGCCGGCCGCGGCCGGGATGCAGCTGCGCTCCGCGAATTCATCCGTGGCGCTGTAGGTATTGATGATTTCATTCCCCATGTCGCGGACCACATAGGAAATGAGGCGGGCATTCTGGAAGTTGGTTCCGGCCATCGCCTTTTCGATCTGGGCCTTCAGGCCCTTCATGTCATAGGCCACACCCAGGTTGCCGGGGCCCCCGATCACGTATCCGTTGATCGTCGCCTTGTAGTTCTTGGAGGACGAAACCTCGTCCATGGCGAAATCCGCGTTCACGCCAAACCCGGAATAGCTGAACTTGAAATGGTCGGCATCCGCCGCAGTGTCGAATTCAAGGTCGGCATTGGCCAGCACCCTAATCCCATAAGTCACCGAACTGATGAACGACAAGTATGGCGTGCCCTCCACCTTCTCGTCCGTGAAGAAACCGTTGTCGGGCGGGAACGTATCGATGTTGAAGAGGCTTTTCTGCGCGTCGATGGTGAGGTAGACATGCTTTGAGGTGGTGCTCTGGTCGTACTTGTTGCTCACATCGACCCCGTAGCCGCTGGCGGAGCCGCCGATGGCCATGTCGTAGGCCGCCGCGTTCTCGGTGTTCGTCACCTCGTAGGACAGAGACTGGGTCGCGGAGGAACGGGGGAATCCGGAAAAGAGTTTCGCGACGCCCGCGTTCACGGTGGACTGGGACGGATTGGCGACCACCAGGCTGGAAGGGCCCTTGGTATTCGGATTGTTCGTGGTGATCGTGATCGGGTTCCTGGCGCCCGCCTGGGACTGCCAGGATCCGTCCGTGAGATGGGCGAAGGTGTAGCATGCCCCCGGATAGATGTTGGAGACGGTCCCGCTGTAGTCATTGTTGGAGA
The DNA here is from genome assembly GCA_003165415.1 of Holophagaceae bacterium. Lineage (GTDB taxonomy): Bacteria > Acidobacteriota > Holophagae > Holophagales > Holophagaceae > Mesoterricola. The sequence continues at coordinate 19,607 of PLUC01000257.1, read as the reverse complement.
AACTGCTGCTGGTGGCAGTCAGGGTGATGTCCGTGGTGACGCAGTCCATGCCATCCGACTTGGTTTTGGTGATTTTCCCCTTTTTGGGGGTGACTCCCTTGACATTCTCCCCCTTGAATTTGGGCGGCACTTTCGTTGCCAGGGTCAGGTGGAGGGTTGGCCCCTTCTGGTACTTGACCGCGGGTTTCTCGTACGGCTCAGGGGTCTTGAACTTCTGCTTCCGGGCCGCCGCCTGGGGCGACTTCTCATAATCATCCATGGTGCGGATGGCTGAACCAGCTGAAGGCTTGGCTGCGGTGGCGGGTTTTGCGGCAGGGACCTGAGGCGGCGCCGCGGCACCCATCAGGAGCGATGCACCGAACAGGAGCATCGATAGTCCCAAGGTTCTATTTTTCATCTGGCACCTCGTGAGGAAAACGAAAGCGGGGAATGATTAGAGGGCTGCCCATTACGTACAACTAGCTTCCTTTCCAAGTTCCAATCGCTATGGGCACGGGCGACTGGTTGGCGCCCACCCCTTCCCGGGAACCGCCCCCGCCCCGGGCGAGGGGCGAAGGGGCCATGCAGGATAAGCGCGGCTGGTTCACAGGAGATCCATACACAGGACGGACGTCTATTACGCTTTCGGTGAAGCAGTCGGGGCAAAAGTGGAGTTGAGCCATTATGAGAATCGGCATCTTACAAATGGCCTACAGGTGAGGGCAATCATGTATTCTTTTTAAAATCCTCCATCTCGTGACGATCTAATGGTCCTTCTCGCCAAAATCACGCCTCCGGTCGGCCATCGCCTCCTGGCCCGGCCAAGGTTCTGCAAGCGTCTGGCCGGTAAGGGGCATCCTGGCGCGACTTGGGTCGTGGGACCGCCCGGGGCCGGAAAGACCAGCCTTGCGGTCGGCTACCTGCAGGAACGGGAAGGCGCCCGGCTATGGTTCCAGGCGGACGCGGACGATGGGGATCCGGCGGCCTTTTTCGCTGCCCTCAGTGAAGCCTTCCGGCTGGCCACGCACGGGGTCCTGCCTGGTCTGCTGGTCTTCGGCCCGGAATACAACCAGAATCTGCTGACCTTCGCTCGGCGATATTTCGAAGGCTTGTTCGCAAGCCTACCCGCTGGTTCCGTACTGGTGTTGGATAATTACCAGGAAATCCCGGTCGAGGCTCTGGTCCACGACATGTTGCGCGAGGGTTTGTCAGTCCTACCTCCGGGTCTGAAGGTGCTGGTCCTGAGCCGCCAGCCTCCACCGGTCTGTTTCGCCCGGCTCCAGGTCAACGGGCAATTGGAACACCTAACCTGGGACGACTTCCGAATGACGGACCGGGAAGCCTTGGCCCTGCTCCGGCTCCGTGCGGCAGGGCGGATGGATGCGGAACGCGCCGCCGATCTGTGCCGGTTGGCCCATGGCTGGCCCGCGGGACTCGTGCTCGGCGCCGCCGGGGCCCCCTGTGGTCCGGCCCGGGCCGGGGCACTGGGGCAGCTGCTTGACGAGTATTTCGCCAGCGAGGTGTTCGGATCCGCCGATCCCGAACTTCGTTCCCTGCTCCTGCAGGTAGCGGTCATGCCCAGCTGCACGGCGGCCCAGGCCCAGGAACTGACCGGCCTCGAGCGGGCCGGAGCACGGCTGGAGGCGCTTGCCCGCGCGGGGTTCTTCACCGTGGCCCATGGTGAGGTTGATCCGGTCTTCGAGTTCCATCCCCTGTTTCGGGAATTCCTTCTGCATCAGGCCGCTGCCATGCCCGCTGAAACCTGGAACGCGCTGCGGAGCCGGGCGGCTGAACTACTGGAACAGAGCGGCCAGGTCCTGGAGGCCTTCGAACTCCACCGCGCCCGCGGGGCGGTGGATCAGCAGATCCGCATAATCATCGGCCATGCCCCGGTCCTGCTGGGCGGGGGCCAGCACCAGACCCTGCTGGCGCTGCTGGCGTCCTTGCCCGCGGGCTGTACGCGGCAGGTCAGCTGGCTCGAACTCTGGTCTGGGATCGCCCTGATGTCCGCGGACCTCCAGGAGAGCCGGGTCCAGCTTGAACGGGCCTTCATCGCGTTCGGGCGCGAAGGGAACCTGGGCGGACAGATGCTGGCTTGGTCTTCGGTGGTGGACACCTGGCTCTACGCTATGGATGACTATCACTCCATGGACTCCTGGATCGAATGGCTTGACCAGCACCAGGATGCGTTTGAGCGGGTCGAGGACCCCACCTTAAGGGAAGCCGTCGCCGTAAGCATGACCTGGGCCATCATGCACCGTCAGCCGGATCATCCGCACATCCTGAAGTGGGTGAAGGAGACTGAGCGGATCCTGGGCGAGGGCTTTCATCCGCAGATCCGGCTGCGGGCCGGGACAGTCGCCATGTTCTTCCATTTCCTATCGGGTGACCAGGCGGCCTGCGATGTCCTGCTCCACCGCATCCATGCCTTGGCCGATGCATTGCGGGAGCCCATGGCCATCCTTACCAGCTATTGGGCCGAAACGCTGGTCCTGTTTTGGACCCAGGCCGTCCCTGGGCATTGCAGGGAAGTGGTTGAACGGGGCCTTGCTCTGGGAGAGCGGTACGGCATCCACTTCTACGATTACTGGTTTCACGGTCTTGATGTGGTACTAGACATCAGCGCAGGCAAATTGGAGCGGGCCCGCGGGGGCCTTGAATCCCTGGCGCCAACCGTGTGCGGCCACCATGCTCAGGCGCTGTATCAGCTTGTGATCAGCTGGCTGGATTTCGCCCGCGGCGATCTTTCGGCGGCCGCGGCCCACGCCGAGCTCTCGGTGCGGGAAGCCGCGAGTTGTGGCCAGATCTTCATCCAGGGCCTGACCCGGGTGCTGCTGGCGGACCTGAAACTTGAAATGGGCTGTCTGGAAGAAGCCCAGGTCCAGTCGGGGCTGGCGGAAGCCCTGGTCCGGCGGGTTCCCAACCCGATCCTCGAGATCCCCTTCCATCTGGGTGCAGCGCGCCAGGCCTTGGCGGGATTTCCGGGCGAACCTGGTCCGGCTCTGGAACACGTCCGTCGGGCCATGGCTCTGGAACGCGAATACGGGGGTACGCACTACCATCAACTTTGGGGCAAGCCCGCCTGGACGACTGTGGTGTGCTTGACCGCCCTGGAGCATGGCATCGAGACTGCGTTCGCGCTTCGGACGATCCGGCGGCACGGCCTGAGACCGACTGCACCGCCCGTGCACTGCCAAGCCTGGCCATGGGAAATACGGATCACCACCCTCGGGCAGTTCTCCATTCAACGCAATGATCAACTGCTAGTCTTCCCGGTCAAAGTGCCTTGGAAGGTGCTGCTGATGCTCAAGGCCCTGATCGCCGGCGGCCCGGGCGGCGTCACCGAAGCCCGGATCGCGGATGGGCTGTGGCCCGATATTGACGGCGACACCGCTCGCAAGTCGCTGGATACCACCCTGCATCGGCTGCGCCAGCTCCTTGGCCTGGATGGCATCATCACACTCAGGGACGGCTGGCTGTCCCTGGATCCTTATCGCTGCTGGGTCGATGCCCATGCATTCGAGCTACTTCTGGCCTCCAGCCCCGCCAGTCAGTCCGCCATAGACCTGTACCGGGGCGAGTTCCTGGGCGATCTCGACCAGATCTGGGCGGTCGCCTACCGGGAACGGCTCCGGGACGGCTACGTCAGGGGCGTGCTGGCCCAGGGCCATCAGTGTGAAATCAGGTCGGATTTCAGCGGGGCCATCGAGTGGTATGAGAAGGGCCTGGAAGCCGCTCCCCAGGCCGAGCTGCTCTACCGCCGCAGCATGGTCTGTCACCGTGCGAACGGGTCCAGGACGGAGGCACTCCGCGTCTTCGAACGCTGCTGCATGATGCTCAAGGCCACCTTGGACATCGACCCATCCCGGGAAACCCTGCACCTGGCTTCCACGCTCCGGGAAGCGCAACCCGGCAGGTGACATATGGATGGTGTCGAACCTGCCCGGATGGCATTCCAGTTGGTCGAACGCGTCATGGAGCCTTGTAGCCCCTTCAAAGCAGCGCCATGGCCAAGCCCAAGGCCTTCGCACACGCCCGCCCCTTGCCAACATGCCAAGCGCCCCGCCGCTCTGAAGATCAAGCGGAACGCCTGAGTGAGACCCGCGATGCGACGCATGAAGAGGGTTGAAGGTGCCCGTGTAGCACTCCAGCCGGTCGAACGTGTCCTGAGGGCTTGTAGGCGCCGCCAGGAAGCGGGAGGCCCTCCCAGATCAGTGAATAATTCATGGCGTACGTAAATTCCCTTTTGGTAAGGAGATCCCTTGATCATTGGCCGCATCGACGCCGTGGTCCACAATCTCCCAATCGCCCGCACAGCCCAGCGACGCCGAGCTGCTTAATTCCCGTCCATGAGCTCGCGACCGGGGTCCACTTGGCTTCCAGGGTCACGTTGGCCGAACCCATGGAGAAGGTCTGCCCCTGGGTATAGACCGTGCCGGCTCCGTTGATCTGCCAGCCGGTGAAGGTGAGATTGTTCTCCGTGAGGTTGGCTGCCATTCCCGGGAAGTGGGGGAGCGGCCCTTGTCTTTCCAGGTGTTTGATGACGTGGAAGGCCGCCGCGACCCCAGGATGGCCAAGACCCTTCATGGGAGCCTGGACAACCTCGCCCGGGACCTTGACCAGCGGAACCGAGCCGGGGCTGGGGTCTTTCTCGCCGTGAACGGCACCGACGGCGCGGGCCGATCCAAGGCCAACATCCAGGTGCTGCGCGCCTGGTGGGCGGACCTGGACGAGAAATCGGCCTCGGCGACCTTTCGCCCCGAGGCCCTCCCCCGCGCGCCTTCCCTGGTGGTCCGAAGCGGCCATGGCACCCATCTCTACTGGCGCACCCGGGATCCCTATGACTGCGGCGGAAACCGCCCACGCCAGGAAGCTCACGAAGCCGAGCTCAAACGCATCCAGGTGGGCCTTGCCGCACTTGGGGCGGATCCCGCGGTGTGCGAAGTTGCGCGGGTGATGCGCCTGCCGGGGTTCTGGAACCGGAAGCGGGAACCCCGGGTCCTGGTGGAGCTGGCCTGCTCCCGGCCGGCCCGCTACACCCCGGAGGAAGTCTGCAGCGCCTTCCCGGAATCATGCGGGCCAAGGCCAACCTTTTGTTGGCAGGGAGCCGGAAACCAGGACGCCCTCGAAAAGACCCGGCGAGCCCAGGCCTACGCCCAGGTGCTCGCCCGGGAAACGCCTGCCCTTGCGGGTGCGAACGGCCACCGGACGACGCTGCAGGTGGCCATCAAGGTGGCCTGTGGCTTTGACCTGGGACCTGGGGGAGGAGGAGTCCTTCCAGGTTCTCTGGGACGCCTACAATCCCGCCTGCCGCCCGCCCTGGAGCCAGGGGGAACTCCGGCGCAAGGTCCAGGAGGCCCGGAGGCTCTGCCCAAAGCGGGGGTGGCTGCTGGATCCTGGCGTGCCCAGACTGGCGACCCGCGAGGAAAGGGTGAAGGATCCGGCCCCAAACGCACCGGAAGCCCCGGTCCCTGCGACGGCAGCACCGGCCACCGGCGAGGATCCCACCCGGCCCTGCTTTCCCCCCTTCCGCCTGGACGCTGATGGCCTCTGGTTCCTCCAGAAGCCCAAGGCCGACGAGGATGGCATGGAGGCTGCCGTGAAGCCCCTGAGGCTCTGCGGCCCCTTCCAGGTGCTGGCCGAGGCCCGGGACGCCCACGCCTGCGCCTGGGGCCTCCGCCTTCGCTGGCAGGATTCGGACGGGGTCACCCACGAGGAGACGATCCCCAGGGAACTGGCGCTCGGCGAGGGGGCGGAACTGGCCAGGATCCTGGTGCGACGCGGCCTGTGGGTCGCGCCGGACGAGGCCCGCCGAAAGAAGCTGGTGGCCTACCTCGCCTCGGTGAAGGTGGCCGACAGGGCTCGCTCAGTGGAGCGGGTCGGTTGGCATGGCGCCGCCTTCGTGCTGCCGGACGCGGCCTTCGGCGAGGTGGCCACCGGCGAGCGGGCTTACCTGGCCCTGGACCTGGAACACGCCTTCCGGGTGCGCGGATCCGTGGAGGAATGGCAGCGGGAGGTGGGCGTCCCTGCCCGGGGGAACTCCCGGCTGAGCTTCGCCCTGTCCAGCGCTTTCGCCGCGCCCTTGCTGGGGCGGCTGGGCATGGAGAGTGGAGGCTTTCATTTCTTCGGCCAGTCGTCGAAAGGCAAGACCACCTGCATCGAGGCCGCCGGCAGCGTCTGGGGCGGTCCGGTGTATCGCGAAACCTGGCGCGCCACCTGCAACGGCCTGGAAGCCATCGCGTTGGCCCACTGCGATTGCCTGCTGATCCTGGATGAGCAGGGCCAGGCCCTGCCCAGGGAAGCAGGGGAAGTGGCCTACCTGTTGGCCAACGGCATGGACAAGGTCCGCGCCCGAAAGACCCTCGAGGGGCGCCCGCGCAGACGCTGGCAGACCCTCTTCCTGTCCACCGGAGAGGTGACCCTGGCCGACAAAATGCGCGAGGAAGGACGCACACCCAAGGCAGGCCAGGATGTGCGCATGGTCGACATTCCGGTGAACCCGGAGGGCCAGGACCAGGCCTTCGAAACCTGGGCGGGCTTCCCCTCCTCCAAGGCCCTCGCCGACCACCTGCGCATCGCCACGCGCCAGCACTATGGCGCTGCGGCCCGGGTCTTCCTGGGCCGGCTGTGCCGATTGCCGGAGAAGGAGCTCCTGATCCTGGAGCGGCGCAAAGTGGCCTGGGCGCGGAGCCACCTGCCCAAAGGCGCGGATTCCCAGGTGGGGCGGGTCGTGGATCGCTTCGCGCTGGTAGCCTTGGCGGGCGAACTCGCTGCGGAGTGGGGCGTGGTGAGCCTGGATTTGATCGATCGGCTTTCCATCGCGACTTCAATCGTTCCGTTGTGGCGTTTTTCGCTAGACCCTTGTCAATAAAGAATTGAAAAGCGTCCAGCCCCGGTGCAGGTCGTTCTCCTGGAGGATCTCGTGGGCCGCGCTGATGGCGTAGGCCGGGTCATCCATTTCCCTGGCTGTCCAGGCCGGGTTGAGAATGTCCCGGAACGGCAGCCGGTAGGCGAGCCTTCGCCACGGCCTGGACCGATCGGACATTTGTGCAAGAGGTGCTTGCACCATTGACCTGGTACCAAAGCGCGCAACGCCTCACGGCTGGCTACATGACCTGCTCCTTCATCGGCGGGGCGGCCTGTTCCCTGCTTTCCGCCTCGGCCTACGGCGTGGCCGGTTGGGCGGGCGTGACGGCGGTGGGCGCCGCGGCCAGCACCCCGGGCTGATATCCTGGGGCATCTTCCGGAGGCCAACATGTCCCAAGTCGTAGTCGTCGCCATCATCACCGCCAAGTCCGGAGCCGAAGCCGCCATGGCCGCCGAACTCGCCGCCCAGGTGGCCCCCACCCGCCAGGAACCCGGCTGCCTGCGCTACGACCTGCACCGGGACACCGCTAACCCGGCCACGATGGTTTTCCTGGAGGCCTGGGCAACCCGCGAGGACCTCAAGGCCCACGCCAACACTCCGCGCTTCCTCGCGGCCCGGGAGCGCCAGAAGGACATCGTGGCGGCCCGGGACATCAAGGTCCTGGAACAAGTCTGACTTCTGAGGACCCCACGGCCACGCGCCGGACGGTGGTGCGCACCCCATCGGACATGAGCAGTTCCAGTTCCTGGGCGGCGGTGGTCACCTCCACTTCGACGTCGGCGCCGTTGGGCAAGCGGCGTCGCATGAAGACGATCATGGAGGATGGGGGATCGGGCTAAAGGGTGCCCAGCAGCTCAGATAATTGGCTGCCGGGATAGGGCGTGGCTACTGACCAGCTGATCCAATCGATCAACCCTTTCTTTGCCAGTATTTTTGCGAAACGGAGTGTATTGAGGCAGTCTTGATTGTTCTCAAAACAAAGTTGCCCATCTTCTTCCCAAACATTATACAACATAAATAAACCCAATACTTTTATATGGTATTTTTTAAGATAACTACACGTCCGCTCAACTTCTTCCAGCGTAATATTTTTTCGAATACCTTTTAATGTTTTTTCGTTTCCACTTTCAATGCCGGGTGGCCAGACCGGGCCTGGACAACGTCGTGGTGCGGCTCATCGACGCTGAGCGGACCGGTTTGCCCAGTGAAGCCTACGACCACGTCATCCGAACCGAGCGTTTCTGGACCCGTAAAATGAAAGATTTTTCAGACTGAGCGATGAACAACCAGATGCCACCTCAGTCGGCATACTTTACTGAGCAGCCGTACGGCCGCGACGTCGGCACGCTCACCGGTTTCCCGGCCATCGCCTCGGCGAGCGCCTGCGAAACATAGTTCGTCGCTCCCGCGACACTGGCCGGGTCCGGGGTTGGTTGATCGTCGATGGCGCCGTTATAAATCAGCGTTCCCGGCTGCACGGAATCTGTGTCACTGATGAGTTGGACCTTCAGCTGTTCGGTTTCCGCATAGCGGCCCCAGGCAGACGCCGTCGCCAGGAGAATCACGGTCGCAATGAGCCCTAATCGGATGGGCATGAAGCACCTGCCCTTCCCCTGGAATCGTTCCGCCAATCCCAGGTCATCGGAAGCAGAAACATGCCAGCCGTCTCGTTCATGGAGTGATGATATCGCCATCCGGTTTCGGGGTGGGGAAGACGATCACCGCGTCGCTCGGCCGTCTGTATAGGCCGTCCAGGAACCGGGCCTCCGTCACGGCCCTGCTTGCATCCACCGCGATCTGGGGCTGGTAGTTCCTGGGCAATTGTATTTCCATGGGCCACGGCGGGCGCCTCGCCGGCCTCGCCGGGGTCCGGACCGCCCGCTCCCGCCGGCGGGATCGGCCCCGGGTGAGACATTCCGGGCGGTGCCTATGGTATTGAGTGCGCTTGGGTTGTATTAAAGATCTCTCGGCTTGCTAGTAAAAAATTATATTTATATTGTTTCTGAAGTCAAAGTCATAGCCTCACCCGTTGGACTGGATCTTGAGGTGCCCATGCGTTTCGTCACCCTTTGCCGGCCTTTCCTCCTCGTGACCTTCCTGCTGTCCGCGCCGCTGCTCCGGGGCCAGCCCAGGGTGACCGTCCTGCCGCCGCAGGTGGCAGGGCATGATCTTTATTTTCTACAGCCCGAGGAGACTTACACCTTCAGGGCCATCCCAGAGGGCGCAGGAGCACGGGAAGTCGAATGGGAGCTGGCAGAGGGCGGCGGCAGGATCCGGGTCTCCCCTCCGGGTCCCCGCGCCGACCACTTCCAGCGGCGCGCGGTCCCGTCCTCGTGGGCGGCGGCAATGGCGCATTCCTGCCCGGAACAGAGGATGCCCTTTCCGGGCACGCCGGTCTCGGGAAAGGGATGCCGACCATGAAACAAAAGTTTCAAGAGGAACCTGTACTCGGCTGGGACCATAAGTTGGAAACGGCCTCCCATCCGAGAAGGCGGACCGGTCGTCCCGATGGAGAGGTTCCGACCATGCCGCTCACCGAGTACCACCAAAAACGTCGATTCGGCCAGACGCCCGAACCCAAAGGCCGGGTCCGGCAAGGCCGGAGCCCCCTGCGCTTCGTGGTGCAGCACCATGCCGCCTCCCGCCTCCACTATGATTTCCGCCTGGAACTGGACGGGGTGCTGGTGTCCTGGGCGGTGCCCAAGGGCCCCTCCCTCGACCCCAAGGACAAGCGCCTGGCCATCAAGGTGGAGGACCATCCCCTGGAGTACGGAGAGTTCGAAGGCACCATTCCGGCCGGCAACTATGGCGCGGGAACAGTGGCGATCTGGGATCGGGGCACCTACACCGCCACCGGGGAGGCCGACCCGGCCAGGGCCCAGGAACGGCTGCGGGAGGGCCTGGCCAAGGGCCGTCTGGATCTGGTCCTGGCAGGGGAGAAGCTGCAAGGAGGTTTCCAGCTCATCCGTACCCGCGCCGGCAAGGAGAAGAACGCCTGGATCCTGATCAAGGCCGGCGGCGAACCCGGGAGCCTCGAGCCCATGCTGGCCACCCTGGTGGACGCGCCGTTCGACCGGGAGGGCTGGATCTTCGAGATCAAATGGGACGGCAACCGGGTCATCGCCCAGGTGGAGCCGGACCAGGCGCGCCTCCTGAGCCGCGGCGGCAAGGACTGCACCCGCCTCTACCGCCCCGTGGCCGATGATCTGCGGCGCCTGGGCCGGAGCGCGGTCCTGGATGGAGAGATGGTGATCCTGGACCTGAAGGGGCGGTCGGACTTCGGGGCGCTGCAGCGCTACCCGGAATCCGGGGAGGGCGATCTGGCGTACATGGTGTTCGACTGCCTGCGCCTGGACGGCCGGGACCTGACCGCCCTGCCTCTCCTCCAGCGCCGCGCCGCGCTCAAGCCCCTGGTGCACGGCATGGCGCACGTGAGCTTCAGCGAGGCGGTGGAGCGGGACGGCATCGCCTGCTTCAGGTCCGCCCAGAGCCGAGGCCTGGAAGGCGTCATGGCCAAGGATGGCGCCAGTCCGTACCTGCCGGGCCGCCGTTCCCGCTCCTGGCTCAAGATCAAAGTCCACGGCCGCCAGGAGGCGGTGATCGGCGGCTACACCGAAGGACGGGGCGCCCGCAAGCATCTGGGTTCCCTGGTACTGGGCGTCTATGAAGGCTCACACCTGCGTTTCATCGGCCACACCGGCAGCGGTCTGGATGAACCGACCCGGGCCGCCCTGGCCAAGACCCTGGCCCCCCTTGAGCAGCCGGCCTGCCCCTTCGCCGATGCCTTCAGGACCAACGCCCCCGTGCACTGGGTGAAGCCCCTCCTGGTCTGCGAAGTGAAATTCCAGGAATGGACCGCCGAGGGCCGCCTTCGCCAGCCCGTCTTCCTGGGCCTGCGCATCGACAAGGCCCCCCGGGCGGTGGTGCGGGAATCCCCGCAGCCGGCCGAAGCCGATGCGCCCAGCCCCGGGTCGCGGTCCGGTCCATTCAAGATCGCCCATCCCGGCAAGGTGCTCTGGCCCGCCCTGGACCTCACCAAGGGCGATCTGGCCCGCTACTACGAAACGGTGTCCCCCCTGTTGCTGCCCCACCTAAGGGACCGCCCGCAGTCCCTGCACCGGTTCCCCGATGGCATTGCCGCGCCCGGGTTCTATCAGAAGAACCTGCAGCGCCATCCGGATTGGATCCGTACCCTGCTGCTGCCCGCCATCACCGTGAAGCGGAACATCAACCATCTGGTGTGCGACAGCCTGGACGCCCTGCTCTACATGGTCCACCTGGGCTGCATCGATCTCAACCCATGGCATTCCCGGGCCGGCAGCCTCGACCGGCCGGACTACCTGCTCCTGGACCTGGACGCCAAGACCGCCGATTTCGCCGCCATCCTGGAAGTGGCCGCCGAGGCCCGCCGCATGCTGGACCAATGGCGCCTGCCCAGCTATCCCAAGACCTCAGGCAAGACCGGGATCCACATCTGCCTGCCCCTGGGCGCCCGGTACCGCTTCGACCAGTCCCGGCAGCTGGCGGAACTGCTCATGAACCGATTGCACCAGCGCCTGCCCCGGCTCACCAGCGTCGAGCGCGACCCGGCCAGGCGCCAGGGCCTGGTCTACCTGGATTTCCTGCAGAACCACCGGGGCAAGACCATGGCGGCGCCGTACTGCGTGCGCCCCGTGCCCGCGGCCACGGTCTCCACGCCCCTGGACTGGAGCGAAGTGAAGCCCGGCCTGGATCCCGCCCTCTTCACCCTGCGCAGCGCCCCCGGGCGCTTCCAGCGGGTGGGCGACCTCTGGGCCCCGGTCCTGGGCCCCGGCATCGACCTGCCCGTTGTCCTGGCCGGACTCCAAGGGCCGGAGTGACCCTAGGAGCCATCGTGGAAGGTCCTGCCCACCCATCAAGCCTTTTCCTGCGGCTTGGGTTCGCCCGGGGCGTCCTTCTTTTCTTCCATGGCTTCGGCAGGCGCCGCTGCGGTGGAACCGATGACCGCCTTGAGGAAGGGGACCGCCGAACCCGAGAAGCCCTTGAACGGCACCCTGAGGGCCAGGCTAAGCCCTGAGCCATCCACGAGCATGAGGTCCAGGTTGTGACTGGGCAGGGAAGCGACGATTCGAATCGTCTCTCCGGGCTCGATCGTGAGGCGCAGGTCGTCGGCGCCAGGGATGCTCCTTATGCTGGCATAGCCGTCCACGGAGGAACTGAGGAAATAGGTGGTCGCCCGGGCTTCTGCGCCCGGGTCTCCCTTGGGACACATGAATACGTCCTGAGCCATGCCATTGGTGGTCTCGAAGCCGGAGGAGACCAAGGCGGCGTCGAACCTCTCCGCGCCCGGCACCAGGGACATGGATTCCGCCCTGGGGTCATGGTAGGCCCAGATGGCTTCCGCCAGATCCGGGGACATCCGGCCTTCCACAGGGGGGCCGTCAGGGTTGTAGATGCGCGCCACCCGCTCAACCGGGGGGTCCGTGGCCAGGAGGGCGGGCGCCTGGAGCAGGAACTGGGCGAGGCCGAGGCGGATGGAGGATTTCAACATATTGGATCCTTGGGTAATGGGGTTCATGGGGGCACGACCCGGAACTGGAGTCCCCATAATTAATGAATCATTATCGAAAAGAGTTCCCGCCCAGACACTTTTTTCGACCGTCCTAATCGGGAGGAACTGCCTGGTTTCTTTGGCCTGCTAATGAACTAATTGTTTATTGACGGCACCTAGGGTGGATGGCCTCCCGTTGCCTGAGCAACGGGCTTTCTTCAATGGGAATTCCAACATGCTCACCCCTCTCAACAAGCAACTCCTGCAGAAACCGGTCCTTGTGGTGGCCGCTCTTGCCCTGGCGAGTGGCGCGGCGCTCCAGGCCGGAACCTCCTGGTTCAGCCTCAAGAACCAGACCGAGGCCGCCTGGATCCTGGGCGACGAGGGCAAGGGGCGACCGGATGGAGCCTGGACCCTGGACGTGTCGACCCGGGAACCTGGTGCCTGGACACCAGGACCCATGGGAACGGGGCCGTCCCTGGGGGTCATCGCCGCCGGCGCCACGGTGTTGCTGCGCCTGGAAAATCCGGCCGGCACCCCGCCGCCGGCCTTCTATCTCCAGCGCCAAAGTTACGGACCCGGTGCGGCGGCCGAAGCCTGCCTGCCGCTGTTCCTGGACGTGCCCCATGGCGGCGGGGCGGCCGCGGGGTCCCCGGAAGCGCCCCTGTGCCTGTTCATCCTCCGTCCCGAGGGCACCCTGGAGCGGTGGCCTGGGGTCGGCCTGAAGGCGGCCGGGACGCCCGCCCCCATGAGCCCCCCGCCCGCCGCCGCCGCCGCCGATGCCCTGAGCCCCCCCAGGGTCCTCCTGCCCCGGTCCCCAAAGGGAAATTCACCCGCCATCCCCCTCCCCATCCAGGGCGGGTACCGGACCCCTCAGCCCCTCGGCTGCATCCCCCTTGAACTGCAGAAAAACACCCTCGGCAAGCCGGTCCTGGCCTTGGCCAACCGGTCCTCGGCCACGTGGTACCTATGGCCCAGCCCCGACAATGGCCCCAGCCATCTCCTTAATCCTGATGGAAGCTTCCTGGTCCTGGACCCCACCCGGAGGTTCCAGATCCCGCCCGGCCATAAGACTGTGGTGGCCCTGGCGTCGCCCCGGGGAATGTTCGTGTTGACCCATTCCACCCATATGGCCCCCTTGGCGGTGGCGGTGCTCACCCCGGACGAAACCTATTTCTGTGCGCCGCACCCCGCCTTCGGGGCCCCGCCGCCCCGGGGGATCTTCGAGAAAAGACCCGAGGACACACAATCTTTCATCATCAAGCGGGCCGAGCCCGAACCGCTGGGCGTGGCGCGCAAGGACGGTTCGGGCAGGCTCGCCGGGATGCCGCTGCAAGCGTTCCCCGCCAGCCCGGCCTGGGCACCCCCTCCCGCCGCGGAACTGGCGCCGGCCATCCCGGTCCCCACCCTGACCTGGGATGAAGTCGCTGCGACCGCCCTGCCCGGGACCGCCTCAGCCGCCCTGGCCCAAGCCCCCGGGGACCCCAGGGCGAAACCGGCCGCGCCCGCCCTCGAACCCGAAACCCTATCGCAACTCCTCGAACTGGAAGAAACCATGGAATCCGAGATGGCCATCACCCTGGTCAACCGGTCCGGGGCCACCTGGTACCTGGAGCCCCAGGGCACGGCCAACGGCGATGCCTCCGTCATGAACGATGACCAATCCTTCGAGGTCCATTCCCCGGACCGCCCCATTCCGCTTCCGCCCGGCAGCATGACCGTCGTCGCCCTGGGTTCGGGGCCCGGCACCTTCGCCCTGCGGGACGCCGCCTCCAGGACCCGCGCCCAGGCCTGGGTCGGGCACCGGATGGCGACCTTCAACGGCCCCGACCCCGACGGGCCCCTCCCCACGCCGGTCCAACGGGTTTCCGGATGCCTCAAGGCCTTCGTCATCGGTGAGGAATAACACCGCGCCGCCGCGATGACCAGGTCATGCGGTCCTGCGGCCCCCTCATCACCGACCTGGCGGACCCGGTCCTCGAGGGATGGATGGCCGAGGGGCTGGCGTCGGTCCCGGGCGGCTGCGTCATCCTGTGACGCTTTGTTGATCAATGTTTTTTTCGCGAAGGAAACCAACCATGCTCCCCTCAAGCCCCTGCTCCCTCCCCCCCGTTCCGAGGGCGTTTCCGTCCCTCGGCCGGCATCTGCCCGCGATCGCAGGATGCCTCTGCGCCCTGGCCGGCACGATGGCTTTGGCCCAGGACCCGGTGCGGACCATTCTGTACAATCCCACCGAGCACACCTACGTCCTCCGGCTCATGGCGCCCATAGAGGGCGATTCCTCCGTCAAGGTCAACATCATGCACCTGGAACCCAGCAAGAATGGGCCCATCAAGCCGGCGGCGGTCGCGACCGGGGGGCCCGCGTTCGCCTACCTGGACTTCAAGGTCGTCCTTCCGCCCTGGCACCAGGCCATGATCATCGGGGACCGCGGATCCCAAACCTATCCCCTCTTCATGGTCAATTTCACCCTGGAGCGGGAGGAGGTTCCGGGGGTTGCCAATCCTGTCATCCGGGATTTCCGCTATATGGCCTTCAGCCAGTGGAGCCCCCAGAACCCCGCGCAGGTCTATCTGGAGGGCACCCGCATCAGCCCCAAGGCTCCCTACCACCTCGAGTCCATTACGGCCCTCGGAGGCGCCGCGGGAGTCGGCGAGGCGGTGATCAGGGCCATCCCAGGGCCGGCCGCCGAGGAACGCAAGGCGCCACCCGCGGCCGCAGCCCCCGCCGCTGCCGCAGGTGCCGACCTCCCCGCGTAGGCCGGGCACGAGCACCTTTCTTCCTCAGAAGCGTGCGCAGGCCACTCTCCCCCTGGCCACGGATATTCTGAAAGATTTCCGCCAGAGCCTTGGTTATCTGCGCTGGCGTCGAGCCTCGAGCCACATTCAGCACCCGGCATGCTTCATCCCGGATCATGGGGGCTGCCCACAGGCCTGTGCCCACAAGACAGATGGCTGCGATCGTCAGGTTTCTAGGCTTGATGGATCTCCAACCCCAAATGGGGCTCGAACGAATAATGTATTAATAAGCCAAACCTCCTGTCAACCCTTGCGGGAACCGGGCTTTTTCGGCACACGCCTCAAACGGTCGGAACGTCTGTCAAAGCTTCGGAAGTGCAGGGAAGCGGGGCAGCGGCCGCCTCACCGGGGAGGGCGGGCGCGCTGCCCATGTTCTTGCTTTCCTCCTCGACCACGGGTGCCGAAGTCCTGACCCGGATCATCCCCTCCGTGGTGTTTTTTCCCGCCAGCAGGGACGGTACGGATTCGAAGGTGAAGGGGACCCTGGGGCCAAAGCGGGTTTGCACCAGCTTGACCGTGGCTGGGATTTCAGGATCCCAGGGAGCGATGGACTGGTAGGCGAAACACCCCGCGACGGGGTTGGGGATAGCCGACCAGCTGGTTCCGCATCGCCGACTAGTTCTGGATCGCGCCCATGTCTGTTGGTGATGATCCGCCTCAAGGTGCTCCAAGCAAACGGTCAGGCGATTCTCCCCAGCCCTCCCGCTGGGGCACCTGGTCGAAGGTCGCGAACCTCCGTGCCCCAAAGGCGTGCCCGTCCGCGCAAATGAGGCATTCCCCAAGATCCGCGTCGCCCTCCTCGAAGCGGACCAGAGCCTGGTGCAGGATTTCCGCGTGGGTCACCGTCACGCCTTCGGCTCCCATCAATGTTCGGATCGTACGGACGACATCCTTGCGTGGGATCTTTTTGGCCCGGAGGACCCACGCCATTTCCAGCACCGCGAAGGCTGAAACCACAAGGCCGAGCCCCTTGCTCGCTGCCTCCATCAGGCTCCTCGCCAGAACCTGCTGCTCCGCATTGTCTCCGAGGGGGCCTCGGACAAGAATGTTCGTGTCAACGCTGACGGGTTGCATAGTCGAGACTTTCCACGGCTTCCAGCACCGACGCGTCCACATCGAGGGGTCCAGCGGAGGCGACCCCATCCAGAGAATGGAAAAAGGCCTCCAGCTTGCCCCGAACCGGACGAACCGTGATGGTGCCATCGGGCTCAAGGGTCACGGTGAGGGTCGAACCTGGATGCAGACCGGCCGAAGTTCGGATGGATCGAGGCAGGACGAGCTGCCCTTTGGTGCTGAGGGTGACGACCTGGGATGGGAGCACAGGCACCTCCATGGAACAGTGTAAGTCAGTCTGACTTACCGGCAAGGGGAGCTTTCACCCTTCGGCGGGATTGGCCGGATCTTCCAATTTCTCCATGAAATTCCAGGGGCTCTGATCGCAGGGGAGGCTGCCCGTCAAAGGTGGTCATGGGCATCAGGCAGTTCAGCCGTTGGCGGCATCCGGACCATCAGGCGGTGGAGGCGGCGGGGGAGGAGGAGCATCAGCATCTGGCCCCTCAGCAGCGTCTGGCCTCTCAGCGGCACCTGGCCCCTCAGCAGCACCTGGCGCCGCGGGACCTGGCAGGGCAGCCGGCGGAGGAGCGGGCGCCCGAAGCAGCGCGATGATGCGATCCATGCCGTGGTTGTTGATGATGGAGCTCACGGGTTCGTAGGTGTGCATGGCCCGTTCTTGATTGGTCCGCCCGAAACGCCAATCGGCGAGAGCCCTTGTGTTTTCCAGGGTGGGAAACAGGGGTTCCTCGGGCTTCACTGGAACCTTTTTCCCGAATTTGAAGATGCTCGTGTAGTAATCGTGATGGTCCCTTTTGTACTGTGCAAGCTTTTCCGGATAAGCAGCCTGCCGTGCGGGAAAGGTCTGTTCGAGTTCCAGCATCAATTTCCCCGCTCTCTCGTCGTAGATCCTCTGCAACTCGGCCCCTTCCCCTGGATCATCGTAGAAATTGCAAGGGAGGTTGATCCTGGCTCCGAGGTGGATGCCGAAGTTGCTCACCACATCGTTCGGCCGGCAGTAGTTGGTGATACCTGATACCTCCCGCATGGGCCAACGAATGGCCTTGGCATATTGGAACGCGCCGGGGGCTTCGAAGGTCACCGCGACGCAGCTGTGTTTCACGGCCACCATCTGCGCCAGGAAGCCGCCCAGGGAGTGTCCGGCCACTGTGACCGTATAGCCGCCCGGAGCCTCGCCGTTGGGGTCCTTCCAGAAGCCGACCGCATAACCGAGCCGGCTGCCCAACCCGGAGGGCCTTGTGCCGCCCTTGTCGATGAGCCGCTGCCGCGTAGTCTCATAGAACCTGTCGGCATGCTTGGTAATCAGAAGGGTATGCTCTTTCAAATGTTCAATTGAATGGACCTCGCCCAGGCTTGCGGCCGTGCAGACGGCCTTGAACGCCAAAGCGGAAGCCATCGTGTAGGCAAACGATGGCCGTTCGGTGCTGGCCGCCGCGGCCGCCGCGCCTCCGGTAGCCATGGCGTAGAGTTTGCTGCTGGACAAGGCGGCATTTGCCGCTGCGATGTAGGAAGGGTTGCCATAATGTTCTGCGAAATCCACGACCTGGCGGATGCCAACCCCAAAGGGATCATCCCCTGCCATGACCAGGAACATTCCAAGATCAACGGCGACATTGCCGGTAACGGTCGGATCCGTCCCACGGTAGATGATGATCACATTCTTGGTAGTTTCATTGAGCAGAGCGATCCCTCTGAACCCAACGGTGGTGCCATGGGAGCGGTCTTCATGGTGATCGAAAACGCGGTATCCAGGCAACACGTTGGGACATTCATCGAAAATGGTGGCAGGGGGGTGGACGGTTAGCTCCTCCGCCCCCCTTGTCCGCTTTTTGATCGGCGGCGAATCGCCCCCGTCTCAAGCTCAACTGGCATACAGGAATGCCACCCTGTCCTGGGGCTGGCCATCGTGGTCCCGGGTCGCCAGTAGGCTTGCCCCAGGTCCATGGCGATGCCATTCCATGCGTTCCAAGTGCCGCCAAAACCAATAGTTGTAGGTGTTTCAATGGTTCCAGGTGCGGACCATAGAATGTCCGGTCCAGGGTCCGGTCGTCGCTGATCTGAGTTGCCCCCCGCGGGGGCTTCCCGGTCCAGGGCGAGGCCATTCTCCGGGGTGGCCGGCCTCGCCCGGGCCACTGGTGGCAAGCATTCCGGCGCATCCAGGTGCGGACCTTAGAATGTCCGCTTGCCGTTGACGTTGCCTCGGAGGAGAAGGGAGCATGACCCTCCAGCCCATGCCTCTCCCTGGCCTCGCCTTGCCGGAGGATCCTCCCGGCATGGTAGCGATCAACGAACGATGCTCCATGCAGACTGATGGAAGCCGCCGGCTCATCGCCGTCTGCGGCATCCTGACCGCGAACTATGCCCTGGGCGATGGGCCCGCGGAAGCCATGGCCATGGTGAACCTCATCGCAACGGGAGCCGCCTCCCAAGTCGAGGTTGCCCAGGCGTTTGGACTATCCACCCGCCAGATCAGGCGCTACCAGCGCCAGGGCGAGGACGATGACCTGGCCACCAGCCATCGCCGTGGGCGTCAGTCGGGGGACGTCGGGGTGGTCCGCATCAAGGCCTCCGCCATCCGAATGGCGCGCAAGCTCAAGGATGACGGCGTCAGCAACCGGGAAATTGCTCGCCGGATTGGGGTATGCGAGAAATCGGTCCGCAAGCTCCTCAAGCGCATGGGTTGGCAACCCAAGCCCGTATTCGTCCAGCCCGCCCTGCCAGGCCTGGATCCGCCGTTCCCAGTCGAGGCTCTGGTGGCACCCTTCCAAGGGGAGATCCCCGGGGTCCCCGAGGAACCCTGCGCTATATCCCTCGACACGGATCCCACCGACCGGCACTTCGATCGGCTTCTGGCCTGCATGGGCGCCCTGGACGATGCCCTTCCACTGTTTCAGACTGGCCGGCGGATCCCCCATGCAGGTGTCCTGCTGGCGGTGCCCGCCCTGATCCAGAGCGGGTTCCTGTCCGTCGCCCGCGAGGTCTATGGCTCCATCGGTCCGGCCTTTTATGGCCTGCGGTCAACCCTGCTGGTTCTCCTGTTCATGGCCCTGCTGCGGATCCAGCGCCCAAAAGGACTCAAGGAGCAGGTGCCGGCCGAATTGGGCATGCTGGTGGGCCTGGACCGGTCCCCCGAGGTCAAAACCCTTCGCCACAAGTTGGAACGCCTGGCATCTCTCCGCCGAGCCGAACAATTTGGGCAGGAGCTGGCACGCCTGCGGGTCGAGACCCGCGGCGAGACCCTGGGCTTCCTATACGTGGACGGCCACGTGCGGGTCTACCACGGCAAGCACCACCTGCCCAAGGCCCACGTAACCCGGATGCGGATCTCGTTGCCGGCGACCTCCGACTACTGGATCAATGA
>PLUC01000123.1 GCA_003165415.1 Holophagaceae bacterium | reverse complement strand
CGTTGGCACGGCGGAGTATGATTTTTGCCCGCAACACCTTCCGGGCCTCCAGGGTCCGGCTCCGAGCCATCTCCTCCAGTCGCTTTCGTTGCTCTTCCTTAAATTCGACCCGCCCTGCGTGTGCCATGTCGCCCCCAATTATCAGGTGCGACTAATTGGGCATTTGTTCCAAATATTTTAGGCGACCCACACTAGCAATCCGGAAGATTGAGGAAGGCCTCAATGAGATCGATCTCCCCGCGTCCTTCCCGCGCATCGGCCCCAATCCGCTCGTAGAGATCGCCGACGGCCTCGTAGATCCGGGCGGCGGCGGGATCATCCTGGACGAATGCCGCGATCTCGCGCATCTCGGCGGCCCAGCGGTACGCCTTGGGGTACATGTCCGGCAGGGCGGTGGCAAAACGCTTCAGGAGCTGCGGCTGGCTGGCGGCGAGTTCCTCGCGCAGCGCCTGGGCGGCGCCGGCCCGGCTCGCGGCGAGCACCATGGCGGCGGCGAGGGCGGTGATCCCCTTGGTGATGCCGGCATAGGACATCTTGAGGGCCGAAGCCGCGCCGACGGGACCGTCGATCCTCCGGATCTTGAGTCCGAATTGTTGCAGCCAATCCAGGTCCGCCGCCGGTGCGCCGGAAAAGTAGAAGGTCGGTCCGGGCTTGCCGGGTTTCGGCGGCGCACCGATGATGGCGCCGTCCACAAACCGGGCTGGACCGGCGCCGATGATGGCGGCGATGCGCTCCACCGTGCGCACGTCGATGGCGTTGCAGTCCACGAAAATGGCCCTGTGGCCGCCGAGGGCGAGGGCGGGCGCCAGGCGCTGGGCGAACCCCACCGCCTCGGCCGGGGGCAGGATGGACAGGATGACATCCGCCGCGGCGATCTGGTCATCGCCGACCCCGATCATGCCGGCCGCTTCGGCCCGGGCGCAGGTGGCGGCGCTGCGCCCGGCCAGTCCGGTCAGCACCCGGGCGCCCTGCTCCACCAGGCGGCGGGCGACGGCGCTGCCCATGGCTCCGGGGGCGACGACGGCGATGGTGGGAGTCATGGCGCCTTCCTCAGCGGATCACTTCGCAGCCCATGTACGGCTGCAGCGCCTTGGGAACGCGCACGCTGCCGTCGGGCTGCTGGTAGTTCTCCAGGATCGCCACCCAGGTCCGGCCCACGGCCAGGCCGCTGCCGTTGAGGGTGTGCAGGAACTGGGGCTTGCCGCCGGCGGGGCGGTAGCGGATGTTGGCGCGCCGGGCCTGGAAATCGCCGAACCAGGAGCAGGAGCTGATCTCCCGGTAGGTGTCCTGGCTGGGCAGCCACACTTCCAGGTCGTAGGTCTTGCGGCTGGAGAAGCCCATGTCGCCGCTGGAGAGCAGCATCCGCCGGTAGGGCAGCTCCAGCGCCTCCAGCACCCGCTCGGCGCTGGCGGTGAGGTGCTCCAGCTCCTCCAGGGCCTGGTCCGGCGTGGTGAAGGCCACCAGCTCCACCTTGTGGAACTGGTGCTGGCGGATGATGCCCTTGGTGTCCTTGCCATAGCTCCCGGCCTCGCTGCGGAAGCAGGGCGTGAAGGCGCAGTGGCGCACCGGGAGCTGGTCCTCGGCCAGGATCTCCTCCCGGTAGAGGTTGGTCACCGGCACTTCGGCGGTGGGAATCAGGTAGAGGGCATCCTCGCCCCGGTAGGTCTTGAACAGGTCCTGCTCGAACTTGGGCAGCTGGCCGGTGCCATACATGCACTCGGGCAGCACCAGGTAGGGCGGCAGCACCTCGGTCCAGCCGCTGCCGGCGTGCAGGTCGGCCATGAAGGCGATCAGGGCCCGGTCCAGCTTGGCGCCCGGGCCCTTGAGCACGGCGAACCGGGCGCCGCTCAGCTTGGCGGCGCGGTCCAGGTCGAGGATGCCCAGCCGGGTGCCCAGCTCCACGTGGTCCAGGGGCTTCTCCATGGGGGCGGGGGTGCCCCAGCGCTTGATCTCGGCGTTGGCGTGCTCGTCCTTGCCCACCGGCACTGATTCGTGGGGCAGGTTCGGAAGGGTGGCGAGGAAGGCCTTGAACGCCGCATCCGCTTCCTTTTCCGCGGCCTCCAGGCCCTTGAGCCGTTCGCCCACGTCCTTCTGGGTGGCGATGAGGGCGTCGGCGTTCTCCTTGGCCCGCTTCATGCGCGCCACTTCATCCGAGACCCGGTTGCGCTCGGCCTTGAGCGCCTCGGCCTCCTGGATGACCCGGCGGCGCTCGCTCTCCAGGCGCTGGAAGGCCTCTCGGTCGAACTCCACCCCCCGCTTGGCCAGGCCAAGGATGACGGTGTCAAGGTCGTTGCGCAGAAGGGCCGCATCAAGCATGGGTGCCTCAGTAAAAATCCATTGTAGTTCTAAAGAGGCTCTCCAGCCCAGGAGCAGGTGAAGGCCTGGCGCACGTCTTCCGCGCTGGCGCCGGCGCCCAGGGCCAGGGCCAGCTTGGCCAGGGCCGCCCAGCGGGTGTGGAGGCCGCCGGAGATGGCCCCCAGCTCCCGGGCCTGGGCGCCCAGCTCGTAGGTGTCCAGGTCCACGCCGCCCGAGAGGCACTGGCTGGTGAGGACCACGGGCAGGGCTGTACTGCGGCAGTGGGCGAACAGGGCCTGCAGGTCCGGGCGGCCCATGGGCAGGTTGCCGGCGCCGTAGGCCTGGATGAGCACGCCCCGGGTGCCGTCGCCGGGCAGCCGCCAGGGCATGCCGGGGAAGGGGGTGTAGACCTCGATGGCCGATTCCAGGGCCAGCCCCACGGCAGCGGGAACCTGGCGGGGAAAGGCGCCGGCGTGGGGGTGGATCTGCACGTGCAGGCCCAGCTCGGCCAGGGGCGGCAGGTTGGGCGACTCGAAGGCTTCGTAGCGGTGGACGCTGGTCTTGTCGGCGGCCACGCCGCGCAGCCAGTGGTCGCCAAAGCAGATGCCCACCTCGGCGATGCCCCTGGAAGCGAGGGTGACGGCGTCCACCAGGTTGCCCCTGGCGTCGGTGCGGATATAGGCCAGGGGCCGCTGGGCGCCGGTGAGCACCACCGGCTTGCCCAGGCCGGCCAGCAGGAACCCCAGCACTGAGGCGGTGTAGGCCATGGTGTCGGTGCCGTGGACCAGGACGATGCCGTCGCTGTGCGCGGCCTGTTCCCGGATCAGCCGGGCCAGGCCCAGGATGTTCTCCGGCTCCAGGGTGGTGGAGTCCTTGTTGAAGGCCACCACCAGGCGCAGGTCCGCCAGCTGCTCCAGCTCGGGCACCTGTTCCAGGATCCGGTTCAGGGACGGCCCGGGGGCCAGCGAGTCGTCCGCCCCGGGGGCCATGCCCAGCGTGCCGCCGGTGTGGATGAGGGTGACTCTGCGCTTGTCCATGGGTCTATTAAAACAGACTTCATGGCCGGGCTCCGCCCGGGCATGAAGTGGGGGTGTGGGGGGACGCAGAGCGAGCAACGCGAGCGGGCGGTCCCCCCGCGGTCATATTCATGGCCTCGGCGTAGCCGCCAGGAGGGCCTGGATGAGCCCGTCGGTGGTGGCGCCGTCCGCCTCGCTCTCGTAGGTGAGCAGCAGGCGGTGGCGCAGCACGTCCGGGGCCAGGGCGGTCACGTCGTCGGGCAGGACGTGGTCGCGGCCGGCAAGGTAGGCCAGGGCCTTGGCGGCCCCCTGCAGGGCCAGGGAGGCCCGGGGCGAGGCCCCGCAGCGGAGCTGCTCCCGGCCCTTCCAGGGGTGGGCGGTGCCGGGGCGGGTGGCCTGGACCAGGCGCACGATGTAGGCGCGGATGGCGTCGTCCAGGCGCACCTGCCGGGCCTGCCGGCCCGCCTCCAGGATGGCCTCGGCGGTCATCACCGGGCGCACGGCCTCCTCGTGGCCGTCGGCGCGCAGCAGCACCTCGCCTTCTTCCTTGGCGCTGGGGTAGTCCACCCGCAGCTTGAACAGGAACCGGTCCATCTGTGCCTCGGGCAGGGGGAAGGTGCCCTCCTGCTCCAGGGGGTTCTGGGTGGCCAGCACCAGGAACGGATCGGGCAGGGGGAAGCTGTCCTCGCCCAGGGTCACCTGGCGCTCCTCCATGGCCTCCAGCAGGGCCGACTGCACCTTGCTGGGGGCGCGGTTGATCTCGTCCGCCAGCAGCAGGTTGGCGAACACCGGGCCCTTCCTGGGGCTGAAGGTGAGCGAGCGGGGGTCGAACACCAGCGTGCCCACCACGTCCGAGGGCAGCAGGTCGGGGGTGAACTGCACCCGCCGGAAGGTCATGTGGCTGGCCGCGGCCAGTGTCTTGATGGTACGGGTCTTGGCCAGCCCGGGCAGGCCCTCCAGCAGCACGTGCCCGGGCACCAGCAGGGCCACCAGGAGACGGTTCAGCAGGTTCGGCTGGCCGACGATCACCTTCCGGCATTCCTGCAGCAGGGCTTCGAGAGGCTTGGGGTCGGGTGCGGGCATGGGCTGGTCCGGGGTTGCCTCCATCTTAGCTCAGGCTTCCAGCTGCCGCAGACGCTCCGCCTCGAAGGCCGCCCGCAGCGGCTCGATGATGGGTTCGATCATGCCCTGCATGAACGAGTCCAGCTGGTGGATGGTGACGTTCACCCGGTGGTCGGTGACCCGGCCCTGGGGGAAGTTGTAGGTGCGGATNNTGCGCTCGTCCTGGCACTGCACCACGGTGTTGGTGGGCAGGTGGGTGAGCCGGACCGCGGAATAGGTGGTGTTGACGCTCTGGCCGCCCTTGCCGCCGGAGCAGAAGGTGTCGATGCGCAGGTCCTTCTCGTGGATGGTGACGTCCACCTCGTCGGCTTCCGGCATCACCGCCACGGTGCAGGCCGAGGTGTGGATGCGGCCCTGGGTCTCGGTCTTGGGCACCCGCTGCACCCGGTGCACCCCGCTCTCGAACCGGAACAGGGAATAGGCGCCCTCGCCCTCCACCTCCGCCACCACCTCCTTCAGGCCCCCCTGCTCGGCCTCGCTCTCGTTGAGCACGTTCACCTTGAAGCCGCGGCGCTCGGCGAACCGGGCATACATGCGGAACACCTCGGCGGCGAACAGCGCCGCCTCTTCGCCCCCGGTCCCGGCCCGCACTTCCAGGATGACGTTGCGGGCGTCCTTGGGATCCTTGGGCACCAGGAGGTGCTTCAGGGTGGCCTCGCCCTCCTGGATGGCGGTCTTGAGTTCGAGGATCTCCAGCTCCGCCATCTCCCGCAGTTCGGGGTCCTGGGTCTTGTCGCCCAGGATGCCTTCGGCCTCCTCCAGCTGCTTGAGCCGGCTGCGCTGCAGGTGCCAGGCCGCCACCACCGGCTCCAGCTCCGCGCGGAGCTTGGACAGCTCCCGCAGCCGCTTCATGTCGCTGACCACGGCGGGGTCCTGGAGCTGGGCTTCGATCTCCTGGTACTTGGCATCGAGGGATTCAAGCTGGTCGAGCATGCTTCACCGTGTATAAGTGGCCGTAGCATGAAGTCCTGCGCGGCAGGTCTTCATCCAACGGCCACTAAAAAAAAGAACGGGCCGAGAATCGGCCCGTTCCATGGGAATGACTCGCTACTGGGCGTCGACGGCGGGGGCTTCCTCGGCCGGCGCGGCGGCGGGGGCTTCGGCTTCGGTCGCCGCCACTTCAGCCTTCTTGCCATACTTGCGGTTGAACTTCTCAACCCGGCCGGCGGTATCCATCAGCTTCTGCTTGCCGGTGAAGAAGGGGTGGCAGGCGGCGCACACTTCCACCCGCAGTTCCTTCTTGGTGGACCGCGTGGGGAACTCGTTGCCGCAGGCGCAGTGGACGTTCACATCGAACAGTTTGGGATGGATCTTGTCCTTCATTGGGACCTCCTGGAACCGACCGGATGCCATTGAGCGGCACGCGGCTTGTTCACGCATGAACGAAAAGTCTACCGTAACCCGCCTTTGGGCTCAACGTTAAAATAGCGTTTTCCGCTGGCTCACCCAGAGCGTCCCCGAGGAAGCGAAACGCCAGGCCAGCATCCGGTCGGCCGACCGGGCGAAGTCCACCCCCACCCGGGGACCGCTGAGGATGCTATCCCCCGGGATCCCCTCCAGCAGTTCCAGGCCGCCCGGCTCATGCAGCGGGTGGTTGCTGAAGCTCAGGTCCAAGCCCAGGGCCTGGGCCACCTTGCCGGGGCCGGTGAGCAGCGCCGGGCCCGACAGGCCGCCCCGGCGCTGGATCACCTGGTCCAGGCCCGCCACCGGCTCGCAGCTGCGGATGAGCACCGCCGAGGCATCGCCGGCCGGTCCGGTGACGATGTTCAGCATGTGGTGCATGCCGTAGCAGAAATACACGTAGGTCCGGCCGCCCTGCTCCCACATGGGGGCGTTCCGGGGGGTCCGGCCGAAGCGGCAGTGGCTGGCGCTGTCGGCCTGGCCGCCGTAGGCCTCCACCTCGGTGATGCGCAGGATGACTTCGCCGTGGCGCAGGTGGCGGCCCAGGAGGTCCGGCGCCACCTGGTCCACCGGACGCAGGTAGAACGAGAGCGGAATCAGGCGTCCTGGCTGTGGCAAAGCCGTCCCCGCACGTAGCTGGCCCGGACCATTGCGGGCCGGCTCCGGTACAGCAGCCGGCCCAGCATCTGCTCCGCGGGCTCCGGGCCCCGGTCCGGGGCCGGGTCCACCCGGGCCGGGTCGACCACGATGAAGTCGGCCTCCTTGCCCGGTTCCAGGCTGCCGATGCGGTCACCCATGCCCAGGGCCCGGGCGCCGCCAAGGGTGGCCAGGGCGAAGGCCTGGGCGGGGGCGATGGGCGGGTCGGGCTCCAGGCCCAGGGCCTGGTGGATCCGGGCCCGGTCGGCCTCCGGCAGGCCCAGGCCGTCCAGGCGCCGGCCCTGGGTGTGCTGGTCGGCCCAGCGCAGCTTGGAGGCGGTGCAGGCCATGGCCATCTCCGCCCACAGGTCGAGGCTGGGGCCGGCCCCCACGTCGGTGCCTAGGCCTACGGTGAGGCCCTCGTCCAGCCAGCGGCGCAGGGGCATGATGCCGCTCTTGAGGAAGGCGTTGGAGCGGGGACAGTGGACGATGGCGGCGCCGGCGGCGCGGATGACCCCGCGCTCCGAGGGCGAAAGGTGGATGCAGTGGCCCAGGAGGGTGCGCGGACCCAGGAGGCCGGCGCCGGCGTACACGTCGGTGTAGTCCTTGGCGGCGGGGAAGAGTTCGTGCACCCAGCGCAGCTCGTCGAGGTTCTCGCTGAGGTGGGTCTGGACGAAGGCCGAGTGCTTCTCGGCCAGCCGGCCCGCCCCGCGCAGCAGCGCCATGGAGCAGGTGGGGGCGAACCGCGGGGTGAAGGCGTACTGGAGCCGGCCGCCGTCCCGGCCGTGCCAGGCGGCGCAGAGCTCCTCGCTCTGGGCCAGGGAGGCGTCGGTGTCCTCCCTGAGCCGGTCGGGGCTGTGCTGGTCCATCATGACCTTGCCCATGATGGTGCGGATGCCGGCGGTTTCCGCCTCCTGGAAGGCGCGGTGGGTGGCCTCCAGGTGCACCGAACCGTAGACCACGGTGGTGGTGGTGCCCAGCGCCAGCTGGTCGCGGAAATAGATGCGGGCGGCCAGGGCGGCCCATTGCGGATCCTCGAACCGGATCTCCGCGGGGAAGATGTGGGCCTTGAGCCAGGGCAGCAGTTCCTCGCCGTCCATGGCCACGGCTTCATACTGGGGCAGGTGCGAGTGGAGGTCCACCAGTCCCGGCAGGATCCAGTGCGGGCGCAGGTCCAGGAGCGGTTCTCCGGGATGGGCGGCCGCCACGTCCGGGAAGGTTCCCACCGCGGCGATGCGCCCCGCGGCATCCACCACCATGGCGCTGTCGGGGATATCCCTCAGGACCATGGAGCCATGGGGGCTCAGCAGGTGAGCACGGAACAGCACGGATGAGTCTCCATAAAAAGGGCGGCCGAGCCGCCATCAACACTTCGTTCCCATTGTAACAGGCCCGGACCGGAAACGGGTAGGCCTGCGGCCGATGTGTTACTGGTAACATGGCCTTCGATCCAATCCTCACCTAGCCCCAAGGTCCGCAAGCCACAGCATTCAGGGGTACCAGGCCCATGACCCTATTCCAGATCCTGATCCTCGCCATCATCCAGGGAGCGGCGGAACTGCTGCCCGTCTCCAGTTCGGCCCACGTGATCGTGGCCGAGAAGCTGCTGGGGCTGGATCCGACCCGGCCGGAACTGACGCTGCTGCTGGTGATGCTGCACACCGGAACGATGTTCGCCGTCATCCTGTTCTACTGGAATGCGTGGAAGGCGAGCTTTTTCAATTCATGGAAGGAATTCGGGGCCTTCTTCAAGCTGCTCGTGGTGGCCACCTGCCTGACGGGCGTGGTGGGGCTGATCCTGAAATACCTGATCGAGAAAATTGCCTTGAAGGGCATGGCCCACGCGGAAATCGAGATGATCTTCGGCAACCTGACGCTCATCTCCGCCTCGCTGGCGGTGGTGGGCGGCCTGATCATCTATTCCGGCCTCAAGCACCAGCGGCCTTCGGCGGCGGGGAGCGCCGTGGACCTCCGGGGAGCCTGCGGCATGGGGGCGATCCAGGGACTATGCCTTCCGCTCCGCGGCTTTTCCCGGTCCGGTGCCACCATCTCCGCCGGGCTGATCCTGGGGCTTTCCCGGAAGCGGGTCGAGGAGTTCAGCTTCGCCCTGGCCGTGGTGCTCACGCCGCCCATCATCGTCCGGGAGGTCATGCGCCTGCTCAAGGCCCAGCCTGGGGCGGCGGGGGCCGGCGGCTTCCCCCTGTTCGTCCCCAGCCTGATCGGCATGGCGCTGAGCTTCGGCGCCGGGCTGCTGGCCCTCCGGTGGCTTTCCGCCTGGCTGGAGGAGGGCCGCTGGTACCTGTTCGGGATCTACTGCATCTGCGCGTCGCTGCTGACGTTCGTGCTCAGCTGGAGCGGGATGTAGTCAAACCTAGCACCGTTGGATCCGCCTGGGGCGCAGCGACCGTTCCGGGCACAAGCAACCGTAGCGGAGCAAGCTCCGCAACGGTTGCTACTGCAGTTTGGACTTTTCGTCCGG
>PLUC01000201.1 GCA_003165415.1 Holophagaceae bacterium | reverse complement strand
TGGTGGTGGTCTTGCCATTCGATCCGGTGATGCCGATGGTCTCGCCTTTCAGAAACGGCGCGGCCAGTTCCACTTCGCCGATCACCGGCACTCCGCGCCGGCGGGCCTCCTGGAGCGGAGGCAGGTCCGCGGGCACATCCGGCGAGAGCACGATCAGGTCGCATCCCTGGAACACTTCCGGCGTCTGCCGCGCGAATGGAATCGCCAGCCGCTCCAGCAGCTCACGCGCCGCACCCAGTTCATCGAGCGATTTCAGATCGGTGGCGCGCGCTACCGCTCCGTGGCGCGCCAGCAGCTCCGCCGACGCCATGCCGGACTTCTTCATCCCCACCACCAGCGCTTTGGTTCCGTTCAGGTGCATATCATCTCAGCTTCAAAGTCGACAGCGCGAACAGCGCCATCACCAGCCCGGCGATCCAGAAGCGCGCGATGATCTTCGATTCGGCCCACCCCAGCGCCTCGAAATGATGGTGCAGCGGGGCCATCCTGAAGATCCGTTTGCCGCGCAGCTTGAAGCTGCCCACCTGGAGGATGACGCTGACCGCCTCCAGCACGAACAGGCCGCCGGCGATCACCAGCAATAGCTCCTGCTTGATCATGATGGCCACGGTGCCCAGGGCGCCGCCCAGGGCCAGGGAGCCGGTGTCGCCCATGAACACTTCGGCCGGGTGCGCGTTGTACCACAGGAAGCCCAGGGAGGCCCCGCCCATGGCGGCCATGAACACGGTGAGCTCGCCGCCCCCGGGCACGTGCGGCACCATGAGGTAGGCCGCGATCTTCACGTGGCCGGCCACGTAGGCCAGGATGGCGAAGGTGGTGGCGACGATCAGGGTGCCGCCCACCGCCAGGCCGTCCAGGCCGTCGGTGAGGTTCACCGCGTTGCTGGTGCCCACCATCACCAGCCAGATCCACGGCACCAGGAAGACGCCCACGTGCGGCTTGAAGTTCTTGAAGAAGGGCACGGACAGCTGTTCGGTGAAGGGGCCGCGCAGGTTGAAGTGCAGGATCAGGTAGGCCACCAGGAGCGAGATGCCCGTGAGCAGGAGCATCTTCTGCCAGCTCCTGAGGCCCAGGTTCTGCTTGCGCATGAGCTTCTTGGCGTCATCGCAGGCGCCCACCAGGCCGAACCCCACCAGGGACACCAGGGCCACCCAGATGCCGCCGCTGGCCAGGTCGCACCAGAGCACCGTGGACACCACGATGGCGCCCACGATGAGGGCGCCGCCCATGGTCGGGGTGCCGGCCTTGACCTGGTGGTTCTCCGGGCCGTCGGCCAGGATCGGCTGGTTCATCTTGAGCCGGGACAGGGTGCGGATCACCAGCGGCCCGAACAGGAGCGACAGGATCATGGCTGAGGCCGCGGCCATGGCCGCCCGGAAGGTGACGTAGCGGAACACGGTGAAGCCGGGGATGGCGTCGCGCAGGGGAAAGAGCAGCCAAGGAATCATGGGCGTCCATTATACAATGTGGGTTGAGGTTTACGTTTTTTTGCAAGCGGAAGGGCCGTGGCTACGGGATCCCGGCCCGCTCCAGAAGCCAGTCCACGGCCCGGGCGGCGCGCCAGTACAGGCTGCCCTTGACCAGGATCCGCGCCCCGGCGGGAATGGAGCCCAGGCCCGCGGGGTCGTCGCGCATGGCTTCGAAGTTGGGATAGGCCCGGGCGCCCGGGCCGAAGCCCTGGGCCAGGGCCCGGGCGTAGTCGCCGTAGACCAGGACCCGCCCCAGCCCCAGCGCCCTCAGCCCCTCTCCGGTCTGCCGGTGCAGGTTTTCCGCGGCGGGGCCCAGCTCGCGCATGCAGCCCAGCACCGCCACGGCTTCGCCGCCCTCGAGGCTCAGCAGCGTCCGGGCGCAGGCCAGGATCGATTCCGTCACCGCGTTGTAGCTTTCGTCCAGGAGCCAGCCGCCGTCCCGCAGGGGGTGCAGCCGGCCCCGCCCGGGAAGGGGTTCCGCCAGCCCCAGGCCCGCCGCCACCGCTTCGGGCTCGAAGCCGGCCAGGATCGCCAGGGCGCCAGCCAGGGCCGCGTTGCGCATGTGGTGGACGCCGCGCAGCCGCAGCCGCACCGGCACCTTGCCGCCGGGATGGCGCAGGACGAAGGCTTCGCCGTGCAGGCCCAGGCTGGCCTCGTCCTCCCAGCCGAAAGCGGCCTCCGGCCCCACCGGCACCGCCCGGGCCCGGGCCCAGGGCTGCAGCGCCACCCACCGGCACCAGGGGTCGCCGGCCAGATGCACCCAGGCTCCGTCCGCCGGCAGGGCCTCCACCAGTTCGCCCTTGGCCCGGGCGATGCCCTGCTGGCCGTCGGCGAAGTTCTCCATGTGGACGCCGCCGATGTTGGTGACCAGGCCGAAATCCGGCGGCGCGATCTCGGTGAGGCGGCGGATCTCGCCCGGGTTGCTCATGCCCATCTCCAGCACCGCCGCCTCCAGGCCTTCGGGCAGGGTGGCCAGGGCCTCCGGGAGGCCCAGGGCGTTGTTGCGGTTGCCCGGGGTCTTCCAGCCCCCCGTGGCACCGGCCAGGAGTTCCTTGGTGGAGGTCTTGCCCACGGACCCGGTGATGGCCAGCACCACCCGGGGGCGGCAGGCCGCGAGCCGGGCCTGGCCCCAGCGCTGCAGCGCCGCCAGGGTGTCCGGCACCACCAGCTGGGGCACGTCGACCCCGAGCCCGTGGTCCACCAGCAGGGCCACGGCCCCCTTGGCCACGGCCTCGGCGGCGAAGGCGTGGCCGTCCCGCTGGGCGCGGATGGCCACGAAGCAGTCGCCGGCGCGGAGGGTGCGGGTGTCCATGGACAGCGCCGCGGGCGCCGGGTTCCCGTCCCCCAGCAGCTCACCGCCCACCGCCGCCTGGACCTGGCCGAGGCTCCAGGGGCTCATCGTGCCACCTCCGCGGCCCAGGGGCGGGGAATCGGCCGGCCCTGGAGGGCCGCCTCCGCCGCCCCGCGGTCGCTGTAGGGGTGCTTGACCCCCTGCACGTCCAGGTACGGCTCGTGGCCCTTGCCCGCCAGCAGCAGCAGGTCGCCGGGGCGGCAGTCGGCCACGGCCGCGGCCAGGGCCAGGGCCCGGTCGGCGATGCGGTGGTAGCGGGCCGGGTCCCCCAGCAGCGCCTCGGGCATGCCCCGGGCGCCGTCGTCCAGGATGGCGTCGGGCTCCTCGAAGCGGGCGTTGTCGGAGGTGTGCCAGACCACGTCCGCGCCCGCGGCAACGGCCCGGGCCATGAGCGGCCGCTTGCCCCGGTCCCGGTCGCCGCCGCAGCCGAACAGGGCGTGCAGGCGGCCTCCCGGCGGCAGCAGGCGCCGGCCTTCGGCCAGCAGCTTCTCCAGGGCGTCGGGGGTGTGGGCGTAGTCCACCAGCACGCCGAACGGCTGGCCGCAGTTGACCCGGTCCAGCCGGCCCGCCGCGCCGGTGAGGCCCGGGAGCGCCGGCAGCAATCGCGGCAGTTCGAAGCCGGCCTCCGCCAGGGCGGCCAGGGCGGCCAGCAGATTGTAGGCGTTGAACCGGCCCAGCAGCGGGCTGTCCACCTTCCAGCACCCGGCCGGGGTGGTCAGGCGGAACGAGGTGCCCACCGGGCTGAGGGCCAGTTCCGAGACGCGGTAGTCCGCGTCCCGGTCCAGGCCATAGGAGCGCAGCCCGGCTGCCGAAGCGAGGAGCCGCTGGCCGTACGGATCATCTGCGTTGACCAGGCCGCGCCCGCACATGGGGAACAGCCGGGTCTTGGCCTGGAAGTAGGATTCCATGTCCAGGTGGAAATCCAGGTGGTCCTGGGTGAGGTTGGTGAACAGGCCCACCTGGAAGCGGGCGCCGTGCACCCGGTCCAGCACTAGGCTGTGACTGGAGACTTCCACCGCCATGGCCGCGTCCCCCGCGTCCGCCGAAGCCTTGATCCAGCGGTAGAACACCGGGCTTTCGGGGGTGGTGTGCACGGCCGTCTCCTCCAGGTCGCCGGCGGCGTTGAGGATGGTGCCCATGAGCCCGCAGCCCCGGCCCGAAAGCCGCAGGAGCTGGCGGATGAGGGTGGTGGTGGTGGTCTTGCCGTTGGTGCCGGTGACGCCGATGAGGGCCAGCCGCTGGTCCGGGTCGCCATACAGCTTCCGGGCCAGGAGCGCCATGGTGCGCCGGCCGTCGCCCAGGCGGGCGAAGGGGACCTGGGCCGGGAGCGGCAGGTCCCGGTCGCAGAGGATGGCCGCGGCCCCCCGGGCCAGCACCTCCGGCACGAACGCCGCGCCATCCCGGTGCTCCCCCGGGAGGGCCACGAAGGCCCAGCCTGGCCCCGCCTCCCGGCTGTCGCAGGTCACCTGCTCCACCTGGGCCGCCGGCGGCCCTTCGACGTCCCGCACGTCCTCGTCCCGCATCCAGTCAACGAACTTCATGGGCTCCCCGCTCTGATCTTCACCACGGTTTGCGGTTCCAGGGCGGTCCCGGCCGGCGGGCTCTGGTCCTGGACCCTGAGCACGTCGGGGCCGAGCTGGCCCGGCCCCTCCAACTCCGGCGTGCCGCCGGCCAGGATCACCCGCTGGATGGCTGATTTCACGGTGAGCCCCTTCAGGTCCGGAACCTTGCCCACCTCCACGTGTACCACCGCCTCGTCGTTCTCGCTCACCGGCCAGTCCCGCAGGCCCAGCCTCAGGTCCGGCTCCGGTTCGAGGTCCCGGGCGGAGATGCGGTAGCGCATGATCCCGTCGGCCACCTCCTTGAACAGCGGCGCCGCCACCTGGCCGCCTTCCACATCCCCGGCCGGGTCGTCCAGCATGAACAGGATCCCGTACTGGGGCNNGCGGTGCCGGTCTTGCCGAAGGCCTCCACGCCGCCGTCCAGCTTGGCCCGGTGCCCGGTCCCGTTGAGGATGACCCCCTTGAGGGCTTCCCGCATCATGGCCGAGGTCTCCTCGCTGAGCACCTGGTCCTTGACCTTGGGCTTGAACTCAGCGAGCATCACCCCCTGGTCGTTGAAGATCTTCTGCACGAGGTAGGGCTGCATGAGCCGGCCGCCGTTGGCCAGGGCGCACCCGGCCATGAGGATCTGCAGGGGCGAGACCGACAGGCCGTAGCCGTAGCACATGGTCTGCTGGGTGGTGGCGCTCCAGCGGTCCGGCGCCAGCAGCCGGCCTTGGGTCTCCCCGGGAAAATTCAGCCCGGTGGGCTCGCCGAACCCGAACTTGCGCAGGAACTGGTAGTGCACCGCCGGCTCCAGGCGCGTGCCGATCTTGGCGGCGCCTATGTTGGAGCTGTGCCAGAGAATTTCCTCAAAGGTGAGTTGGCCGAAATGGTGGTCGTCGGTGATGGTGGCGCCGTTGTGGTACCAGCGGCCGCCCTCGCAGTTGATGATCTCCCCCAGGTGCACCTTGCGCTCTTCCAGGGCGATGGCGGTGGTGAAGATCTTCATGGTGGAGCCCGGCTCGTAGCTGTCCTCCACCGGATGCACCTTGCGGGCGGCCCGCTGCCGGTCCTGGTACTGCCGGTACTCCTCCTTGTCGGCGGCGGACCATTCGGATTCGCTGCGGTTCATGAACTTCTTCGGCATGATGTGGTTGGGGTCGAAGGTCGGGGTCCCGGCCATGGCCAGGATCTCCCCGGTGTTGGGATCCACAACCACGGCGTAGGCGTTGGCCGGGTGGCTGCGCTCCACCCCCTCCTCCAGGGCCGTCTCCACCAGGTGCTGGATGGTGGCGTCCAGGGTGAGCTGGAGGGTGGAGCCGTTCACCGGGATCTTGGCGAAGTTCTCCTCCATGATCAGCAGGCGCCCCTTGGCGTCCCGGGGGGCGATGAGCTCGCCCTCCTGGCCCGCCAGCTGCTCGTTGAAGGACCGTTCGATGCCCAACTGGCCGATGCCGTCGATGTTGGTGAAGCCCACGATCTGGCAGGCCAGGCTGCCCCTGGGGTATTGGCGCTTGCTCTCCGGCAGGAAGTCCACCCCGTCCAGCTTGAGCGCCCGGATGGCGGCGGTCTTGCCCGGAGCCAGCTGCCGTTCGATCCAGACGAAAGGCTTTTTCCGCAGGAGCTTCTCCAGGACCACCGGCACCGGCGCATCCAGGATGGGCGCCAGCTGGGCCGCCTCCTTCTTCGCGGCGTCCCGGTCCGGGTCGCCCCAGTTGCGCACCGCATCCCCCTTGCCGGCCCGGTAGTCCGGGTAGAAGGAAGGCGGGGTGCAGAACAGGCTGTCCACCTTCAGGGAGATGGCCAGGGAACCGCCCCTGCGGTCGCGCAGCTCGCCCCGGATCGGCTCGACGGGGATCACCACGGTGTGCTGGTGCTCGGCCCGGGTCCGGTAGTAGGCGTGCTCCACCACCTGCAGCCAGACCAGGCGCAGGAGGATCATCATGACCCAGATCAGCATGCTGGCCAGGATCCAGGGCAGGCGGGAGGCCAGCAGATCCTGGGGTTCCGGCCTTCCCAGCAGACGCCGGGGCGGGTGCGGACTGCTGAGCATGCTGATGAGCGCCACGTGATCTCCGCCCTCTATCGTAACCTAACTGAAGAGCGGGCCCCGCTGGGCCGGTGGCGTCCTGGGGGAGTGGCCCTCAAGGGGGGCTATTTCGTGAACAGTTGTGCCCCGGGCAAGTGGTCCTCCGTCCATTCCCCGGCGTATTTCAGCACCCTTTCATCATGGAATTGGAACCACTGTTGGCGCAGGGTGGGAAAATCCTGCAGCGTGTCCTTGAAGCAGCGGAACGGCCTGGGCAGCCGCAGGGCCCGGGCCAGGGCCCGGCAGCCTTCCCCCTCCGGCAGCCCGTCCACGAAATCCTCCATGATCTGGAACCCTTCGCCGGGATCCATGGCGGGGATGGCCATGAACCGGTCCGAATCCCCCCAGTTCTCATCCTCCGCCAGGTCCTCATCCTCCGCCCCGGCGAAGACCACCTCCCCGGTTTCCATGTCCAGCAGCCACGCGCCCTCGTCCAGGTGGCTTTCCAGGGCCTCGGCCAGATCGCGGGCGTCGATGCGAAGGTGCTGGTAGGTTTCCATGGGACACCTCCCCGGGGAGAAAAGGCTAGCACCGTTGGATCACGTTTGGATCAATCGAAGTTGACTAGAAGGGAGGTCTCCAGAAACCCAGGCATACTTGACGGAGTACTCCCCGCCTTTTCTGGGTCCGCTCACCACCCAGGCCCTTAAGGCCTATGCAGCGCCCAGCAGTTTGAGACCTAGCCCTGCAGCCCGATCCCGGGGGCCCCACCCCCATCTCCTGTGTAGCAAGGCCTTCATCTCACGCTGTCATACTGCAACCTCCTGAGATGTAAGCGCCGATCGTGGCGCACGGATAAAAAATGGATAAAAAGCTGAAAGGCCTTAACTAAGCTGGCGCCAGGCCCGACCGGGGCGCCGACCCACCGAGAGGCACCAAGAAGTGGCTTTTCGGTTTCTGCAGGGACTTCTTCGTTAATTTCTCTTGTGAGCCACCCGAAGCCCAAGGTGATCCTCAAATGGATCGAAGTCTTTATCGCTATGAAGCAAAACAAATCCATTCTTGATGCAGCGGGTTGCAATCAATGTGTTGATTGTTTTCCGAACGGTTACACCATGACCCCGCAGTATTCTGAAATTCCGCGAAGCCTGGATGGCAATTTCTGTGTCAACAACGTTTATGGTTTGAAAGGAGGTAATTAGTTGTTTGGCTCTGTTGAAATCCCGATCATTCTGAAAACCCTGGAGAACCTCTGCCAAGACCAGATCACCAATCAATAAGGGCTCACTCCCAAGCAGGCTATCCAACAATTCAGCCTGTGAGGTGCAGGCTCCACGGAAGTAATCGATCCAGACACTCGAATCGACAAAAATCATTTATCGTTCCTCATCTCGTCGAGGTTGCCTTCCCAATGCAGCTTGCCGCGGAACTTCCGGACGTCTTCCTGCTGCCGCAGCCGAAGCAAGGATCGAAGGCCCATTTCAACAGCCTCCCTCTTGGTCTTCAATCCAGTAACCCTGAGTACATCACGCATAAGCACATCGTCGATGACTATGTTGGTCCGCATTATGTGTATTCCTCCCACCCGACATACACATCTTAGGTCGGAGTCTCCATCCTGGCAACCTGCTAGGCCGTTGTCTAGCTCCCAAATGACTACTGGACCTTATCCCCGGCCTTGTCCTGGACGGCCGGCTGCCCTTCCACCACGGGCGCGGCCACGGCAGCGGGCGGTTCCCCGGCAGGCTTGGGCTCGGTCCCGACAATATAGTATTCCTCCTGCTTTTTAGGATCATCCTCGGCCGCCACCGCGCCCGTGGCAGGATCGATGGCCACCGCCACCACGGTGTCCGGCTGGGTGAAATCCACCACCGGCTTCCCGGCCAGGGCCCGGGTCATGAACCGTTCCCAGATGGGCGCGGCCGCGGTGCCGCCGGTGAAGCCGCGGCCCCCGGACCGTGGCTGATCCCAGCCTACCCAGACCCCGGTGATGAGCTGCGGGGTATAGCCGATGAACCAGGCGTCGCGGTACTCCTCGGTGGTGCCAGTCTTCCCGGCGGCGGGCCGGGTCTGGCTGAACTTCTTGAGGGACTTGGCGGTGCCGTAGGTGAGAACGTCCTTCATCATCTGGGTGGTGACGAAGGCGGCGGCGGGGGTGAAGCCCGGGGTCACGGTGGGTGGGATGTCGGTCCAGGCGCCGGTCCTGCGGTCATGGATCCGGAGGATGGTGCGGGCCGTGGCCCGGGACCCCCCGGCGGCCAGGGGGGTGTAGGCCTGCACCAGGTCGCTGAGGGTGACGTCATCGGCGCCCAGGGCCAGGGACAGCCCGCTTTCGGCCCGCAACGGCAGCCCCAGCTTCCCGGCGAAATCCACGAAGTACGGGACCCCGATGGCCTCCAGCAGTTTCACCGTGACGACGTTGTCCGAGTGGGCCAGGGCCTGCCGCATGGACAGGTCGCCGAACCGCTCTCCGCCGTAGTTCTGCGGTTTCCAGACCTGGCCGTTGCCCCAATGGTAGGCCACCGGAGTGTCGTTCCAGATGCTGCCGGCGGTGATCCCCTTTTCCAGGGCCGCGGCATAGATCAGCGGCTTGATGGCCGACCCCGGCTGGCGCTTGGTGGAAAAGGCCCGGTTGAGGCCGCCCTGGCCTCCGTCCACGCCCCCCACCGCCGCCAGTACGTCCCCGGTGGCCGGGTCCATGCAGAACAGCGCGCCCTGCAGATCGGGGGCGATCCGCTTGGCCCCTTCGCGCAGCGCCTGCTCTGCCTTGCGCTGCAGGTCCAGGTCCATGGCGGCGGTCACCTCCAGGCCCCCCTGTTCCACCGCGTCGGCGCCGTAGCGCTCCGTCAGCCGGTACCGGATCTCGGCCAGGTAGTACGGCGCCACTCCGGGGCCCTGGGCGGCGCCCGGGTGGGCCCGCAGCTCCAGCCTGCGCCTGGGGGTGATCAGGTCGAGGTCCACCAGCCGCTTCAGCACCACGTCCCGGCGCGCGGCCACGTCGGCCGGTTTCCCCAGCGGATTGTAGCGCCCCGGGTTCTTGGGCACGCCGGCCAGCATGAGGCATTCGGCGTCGCTCAGGTCCTCCACGCTCTTGTTGAAGTAGAACCGGGCCGCCTGGACGATGCCCAGGGTCCCGTTGCCGTAGTAGATCTCGTTGAAGTACATCTCCAGGATCTGGCGCTTGGAGTACCGCTTCTCGAATTCCAGGGCCATGCGGGCCTCCTTGACCTTGCGGTCCAGGGAGACTTCGCTGGTCAGGAACTTGTTCTTGATCAGCTGCTGGGTGATGGTCGAGCCCCCTTCGGCCAGCCGGCCCTTGACCACATCCTTCAGCGCGGCCCTGGCGATGCCGCGCAGGTCGATGCCGCCGTGCTCGTAGAAGCGCGCGTCCTCCACCGCCAGCAGGGCCTGCTGCAGGAAGGCCGGAACCCGGTCGATGGAGATCCAGTAGCGCCGCTGGGGCAGGATCCGCCCGACGTAGCGCCCCTCGTGGTCCAGCACGGTGATGGAGGTGAGCCCGGGCGGCTGGAGGGGGTAGCTGGCGATGTTCTCCTGGGCGGAGGCGGCCGGCCCGAGCAGCAGGGAAAGCACCAGGACATTCGAGCGGATCAGGGGAATCAAGGTTGTTTCCACTCCCCTACTCTACCCCCTCCCGGCGGGGGGACCCTTGACCGGGGGCACAAAGGCCCCGGGTGAGCTCCTTCAGGCGGTCCATCTCCTCTCTGGGCATGGGCCGGGCCGGCACCCCGCCCCAGGTCTCCCCCGGCCCCACCCGGCTGCCGGGCAACAACACGCTGTGGGGCAGGATCACCGCGTCGTCGCCGATGACCACGTCGCCCATGACGCAGCACGCCAGCCCCAGGGTGGCCCGGTGGCCCACCACCACCGGGGCGATCACCAGGTTGCCGCCGCCCCCGTAGTGGGCGAATATGCGCACGCTCCCGCCGACCACCGCGTCGTCGCCGATGGTGATCAGGCTGGGGTCGCTGATATACTCCGTATTGATGAAGGCGTGGCGGCCGATCTTCATGCCCATGGCCCTGAGGAACCAGACGCCCTGGGGGGTGAGGGTGGCGAAGGGCAGGAAGGTGAAGCGCACCAAGTAGAACAGGCCGTTGTGCAGGAACCAGGGCACGGCCTGGAGGGTGTAGTAGCCGCCCCGGTAGGGCCGCACCCGGGTGGGCAGGAGCTTGTTGTACAGCGCCACCACCCCCAGCAGCGCCAGGCCGAAGATGAACCAGCCCAGGGCCAGGGCGAACCCGCGCAGGCCCCAGGCCAGCGGCGGGGGCAGCCGCGCCGCCAGGGCGAACAGCCGCGCCGCCGCGGCCAGGGCCGGCGCCGCGGCCAGCCCCAGGGCGGTGGCGGCGAGCAGGTACGTGAGCACCACCACCAGGGCGTAGCTGGTGCGGCCGAAACGGCGCACCCACCGGTCCAGGGCGGGCACCGCCCGTAAATGAAAGCAAGAAAATGGGTTAATTGTAATCATGAATCACGCTCATGTCTGATATGTATCGAATGAATTTTATGATCTTTATAAGTGCAGTTATATATCGATATGAGAAGGAGAGCATCATGACCAACGCGATCTTCCAGCTTCCTGAATCCTACAACGAACCCGCCCGGTCCTATGCCCCGGGCAGCCCGGAGCGGGCCCTGCTCAAGGCGGAACTGGACCGGCAGTACGGCCAGGTCCTGGACATCCCGCTGATCATCGGCGGCCGTGATCGGTGGGCTACTTCGTGGAGCCCACCATCATCCTCACCACCGATCCCAAGTTCGTCACCATGGAGGAGGAGATCTTCGCGCCGGTGCTCACCATCTATGTCTATGAGGACCGGGAGCTGGAAGCCACCCTGAAGCTGCTGGACGAGACCTCGCCCTACGCCCTCACCGGCGCCATCTTCGCCCGGGACCGGCAGGTGATCAACCAGCTCACGGAAACCCTGGCCGACACCGCCGGCAACTTCTACATCAACGACAAGTGCACCGGCGCCATGGTCGGGCACCAGCCCTTCGGCGGCGCCCGGGCCTCGGGCACCAACGACAAGGCCGGCAACTTCCTGAACCTCATCCGCTGGACTTCGCCGCGCACCATCAAGGAGTGCTTCGCCGCCCACCGGGAGTTCGATTACCCCTTCATGGAAGAGGCTTGATCCGGGCCAGCACCTCGGTGACGCAGCGCTCGATGCCCACCCACACATCGCTCAGCCGGGCCGCCCCGAACATGTAGGCCGGGGTGGTCACCAGCTTCAGCGGCTCGTCGATGACGATCTCCCGGGATCCGGACACCGGCCGGTGGGTGATGCCCAGCTGGGCCATGGCCTCGGCGGTCCCCGTCCCGTCGCCCAGGGTGAGGGTGGCGCCCCGGCCCATGCCGTGCAGCACCAGGGCCACCAGGGCCGGGGCGATGCAGATGGCCCCCACCGGTTTCCCGGCCTCGAAGAAGGCCCGGACGAAGGCGGCCACGTCGGGCAGCACCTGGGCCCGGGCGCCGTCCTTGGCGAAGGTGCAGAGGTTCTTGGCCACCCCGGAGCCGCCCGGAAGGATCAGGGCGTCGTAGCGGCCAGGGTCGGCCTGGGCCAGGTCCAGGCACTGGCCCACCCGGGCGATGCGGCTGGACTCCTCCAGGATGTTGCGCCCGCCGCCAGCGGCCTGGCCGGTGGCATGGTCCACCACCTCGGCCTGGGCGGCGTTGGGGGCCAGACACTGGAACCGGGCCCCGTGCTGGTCCAGGGCCAGCAGGGCGAACACCGCCTCCCGGGTTTCCGCCCCGTCCGCATGGCCGCAACCGGCCAGGATGACTGCGACTTCAGCGCTGCGTGCCATGGGGCACCTCCTGAATATCAGACCAGACTATCCTGGTTCAATGCCCTCGCAACGCCTCCCCGCTTCCCTGGAACCCAACGCCCTGTCGGCGGAGCTGGAAGCCTGTGCGCTCGAAGGCCGGCCCTACATCGACCTCACCCTGTCCAACCCCACCCGCTGCGGCTTCGAGTACTCAGGACTGGACGCCGCCCTGGCCCTGCGGTGGGCGCCCGGATATGAGCCGGACCCAAGGGGCCACCGGGACGTGCGGGCCGCCGTGGCCGCCTACCACGGGCACGGCCTGCGGGCCGAGGACCTGATCCTCACCGCCTCCACCTCGGAAGCCTACGCGTGGCTGTTCAAGCTCCTGTGCGACCCGGGCGACCAGGTGCTGGTGCCCTCCCCCAGCTACCCGCTGTTCCACTGGCTGGCCGCCCTGGAGGGGGTGGAGGCCAGGCCCGTCCCGGCCCTCCGGCACGAGCGCTGGCACCTGGACCTGGCCGGGCTGGAGGCGGCCTGCGGCCCGCGCACCCGCGCCGTGGTGGTGGTCAACCCCAACAATCCCACCGGGCATTTCCTGGCCCGGGACGAGTGGGCGGGCCTGCTGGCCCTCTGCGCCCGCCGCGGCCTCGCCCTTCTGGTGGACGAAGTCTTCGCCGCCTACCCGCTGGAACCCGCGCCGGGGCATCTGCCCACCGCCCTGGAGGCGGACGGCCCGCCCTGCCCCCTGTTCGTCCTGTCCGGCCTCAGCAAGGTCGCGGCCATGCCCCAGGTGAAGCTGGGCTGGATCGCCGCCCGGGGGGACCGGGCCCGGGCCCTGCTGGAGCCCCTGGCCTTCATCGCCGACCAGTATCTCTCGGTCTCCGCCTCGGCCCAGGCGGTGGCGCCGGAGCTGCTGCGGCTGGCCCCGGTGATCCAGGCCGTGGTCGGCGCGCGCCTGCGCGCCAACCTGGCGGACCTGGACCGGGCCCTGGCGCCCCATCCCCACCTGTCCCGGCTGCCGGTGGAGGGAGGCTGGACGGTCCTGCTGCGCCGGCCGGCGCTGGATCCGGGGGAAGCCTGCGCCGTGCGGCTGCTCCGGGAGGCCCGGGTGCTGGTCCACCCCGGCCATTTCTTCGATCTGCCCGGAGACGGCTACCTGGTGCTGAGCCTGCTGCCGCGGCCGGAACTATTCCGGGAGGGCCTCGACCGGGCGCTCGCGGCCCTGGTCATGAGCGAAAGGGAAGCCCAATGATTCGTGTGCTGCTGGTGGAAGACGACCCCATGGTGGCGGAACTGAACCGCCTCTACGTCAACCGGGTCGAGGGTTTCGAGATCGTCGCCTCGGTGCGCAGCGCCCAGGAGGCGCAGCTCATCCTCAGGTCGCGGGAGGTGGACCTGATCCTCCTGGACATCTTCATGGCCGGGCAGAGCGGGGTGGAGCTGCTGACCGACATCCGGGCCCAGGCCCTGGAGGTGGACGTGATCTTCGTGACCGCCGCCCGGGACACCAAGAC
The DNA here is from genome assembly GCA_003165415.1 of Holophagaceae bacterium. Taxonomy (GTDB): domain Bacteria; phylum Acidobacteriota; class Holophagae; order Holophagales; family Holophagaceae; genus Mesoterricola. Next base: position 48,596 of record PLUC01000201.1, on the reverse strand, counting down.
CATCAGCAAGACCCTGAAGCTGGGGGCCGTGGACTACCTCATCAAGCCCTTCGAATTCGCGCGGCTCAAGCAGGCCCTGGACAACTACCGGGAAACCAACCGCCGCATGCGCAAGGACAACCCGGTGAGCCAGACCGAGCTGGACGCCTACCTGGGCCGGCGCCCGGGGGGGACCCGGGCCGAGCAGCCGCTGCCCAAGGGCCTGGACCGGGTCACGCTGGAGCGGGTCTGCAACGCCATCTTCGCCTGGCCCAAGGAGACCCCCTGGTTCACCTGCGAGGAGATCGCCGGACTGGTGGGCATCTCCAGGGTCTCGGTGCGCAAGTACTGCGAGTTCCTCTGCGGCCTCAAGGTGCTGAAGATGGAGCCCGGCTATGGTTCCGTGGGCAGGCCGGTGCACCGCTACGCCATGCAGAAGGCCTACCAGAAGGAGGCTTGGCGCTTCCTGCAAGAGGATTAACTACTTTTTTTAATTGTTATTTCCGCGATCAACTTGCATAAGCACGACGGCCGCGGAATCTCTCCTAGCATTGGTCATCAGCATTTCGGAACTGTTTTTCAGGAATAGAACTTCAACGGGCGCGGTTCGGGGCATGGGCCTCCAGCCCGCCCACGCAGCCATGATCCACAGTCCCGGCCCCGGCCCCGGATTCGGCCTCGACCTGGGCTTCGCCCTACAAGGAGTCGACTTGAAAAAGCTGTTGCAAGCCCTGTCCCGCAGTCTATTCGCCCAGGTCATCGTGGCGGTTATCGTCGGCACCCTCCTGGGCCACCTCTACCCGGCCGTGGGCTCCGCCATGAAGCCGCTGGGCGACGGGTTCATCCGCCTGGTGAGGATGCTCATCGCGCCCATCATCTTCCTGACGGTGGTCACCGGCATCGCCAAGATGGGCGACCTCAAGAAGGTCGGCCGGGTGGGCGTCAAGGGCCTGGTGTACTTCGAGGTCCTCACCACCGCCGCCCTGGCCATCGGCCTGCTGGTGGGCAACCTGTACAAGCCCGGGCTGGGCATGAACGTCAATATCGCCAGCCTGGACATCAAGGCCATCTCGGCGTTCACCACCGCCCCGCACCTGAAGACGGTGGACTTCATCATGAACATCATCCCCAGGGACGTGGCCGACGCCTTCGCCAAGGGCGACATCCTCCAGGTGCTGTTCTTCTCCATCCTGTTCGGCATTGCCCTCACCTACCTCAAGGAGAAGGGCGAGCCGGTCCTGAACCTGCTGAACTCCACGTCCAAGGTGTTCTTCCGGGTCATGGACCTGGTGATGAAGGTGGCCCCCATCGGCGCTTTCGGCGCCATGGCCTACACGGTCGGCACCTTCGGCATCCACACCCTGCTCAGCCTGGGCAAGCTCATGGCCTGCTTCTACGTCACCAGCCTGCTGTTCGTCCTGATCATCCTGGGCGGCGTCATGCGCTTTGCCGGCCTGCGGCTGTTCAAGTTCCTGCGCTACATCAAGGAAGAGCTGCTGATCGTGCTGGGCACGTCCTCTTCCGAGACCGTGCTGCCGGCGATGATGGAAAAGATGGAAGGCATGGGTTGCTCCAAGTCCGTGGTGGGCCTGGTCATTCCCATGGGCTACTCGTTCAACCTGGATGGCACCTCCATCTACCTCACCATGGCCATCATCTTCATCGCCCAGGCCACCAACACCCACGTCACCTTCATCCAGCAGCTGGAAATCCTGGCGGTGCTGCTGCTCACCTCCAAGGGCGCGGCGGCGGTATCCGGCGGCGGCTTCATCACCCTGGCCGCCACCCTGGCCGCCGTGGGCAACATTCCCGTGGCCGGGCTGGCGCTGCTGCTGGGCGTGGACCGGTTCATGTCCCAGGCCCGGGCCCTGGTCAACCTGGTGGGCAACGGCGTCGCCTCGGTGGTCATCTCCAAGAGCGAGGGCGAGCTGGACTTCGAAAAGGCCAAGGACATCCTGGACAACGGCCCGGTCCATGCGCGTCCGGGCTACCTGGTGGAACCTGAACTGGCGACGGAAGGGGAATAACCCTCCGGAACCGAAGACAGCCCCCCTTCGAGGGGGGCTTTTTCATGGGACCAGGACGCTGGCTCCGGTGGTGGCGCGGGCCTCCAGGTCGATGTGGGCCTGGGCCGCGTCCTTCAGCGGGTAGCGCCGGCCGATGCCGATCTTCACCTTGCCGGCCAGCACGATGTCGAACAGCTCCCCGGCGGTGGCCATGAGGTCGGCGCGCTTGGCGGTGTAGGTGGCCAGGGTCGGGCGGGTGAGGAACAGCGAGCCGCCGGCGGCCAGCACGCCCAGGGACATGGGCGGCACAGCGCCTGATGCGTTGCCGAAGCTCACCATCAGCCCCAGGGGCCGCAGGCAGGCCAGGGAGCCCTGGAAGGTGTCCTTGCCCACCGAGTCGTAGACCACGGGAACGCCCTCGCCCCGGGTGAGCTCCTTCACCCGGGCGACGAAATCCCCGGCGCGGTAGTTGATGCAATGGTCGGCCCCATGGGCCCGGGCCAGCTCGCACTTTTCCTCGGTTCCGGCCGTGCCGATCACGGTGGCCCCCAGCGCCTTCAGCCACTGACAGGCGATCAGGCCCACCCCTCCGGCGGCGGCGTGGAACAGCACCGTCTCCCCCGGCTCCACCCGGTGGGTGCGGCGGATCAGGTACTGCACGGTCATGCCCTTGAGCATCATCGCCGCGCCCTGCTCGAAGCTGAGCCCTTCGGGCAGGAGGCAGAGCCGGTCCGCGGTCATGTTGCGCAGCTCGCAGTAGGATCCTGGCGCCATGGCATAGGCCACCCGGTCCCCAGGCTTGACCGCGGTGACCCCGGGCCCCACCGCCTCCACCACGCCGGCGCCTTCGTTGCCGGCGGTGAAGGGCAGCGGCACCTGGTACAGGCCGCTGCGCTGGTAGCAGTCCACGAAATTGACGCCGCAGGCGGCATGCCGCACCTGGACCTCCCCGGGCCCCGGCGCGCCCACCGCCACCTCATCCCATTGCAGCACCTCGGGACCGCCGGTCTGGTGGAAACGAATCGCCTTGGACATGTGTCCTCCTCTCAGGAAACCAGCCGGGCCAGGCGGCGCATGCTCGGGGCCAGGTCCTCCCGCAGCCGGCGCCCCAGACGCCAGGCGTAGAACCAGCACAGGGGGCCGCTGATCTCGATGCGGTGGGTCATGCGCGTGCCCATGGCCGAGGTCTCCTGGCGGTGGATGTGCCGGACCTCCGCCAGGGGCAGCTTGGTCAAGGCGGTGAACCCGTGCTGGGCGCTCACGTCGGAGAGCAGGAAGGACCTGGGGCTCTCCCGGATGAAGCGCATGGAGCCCTGGGCTCCCGGGGCGAAGGACCCGGCCAGCTCGGCCCAGGTGAGGCCGGTGTCCCACTGCGGCCAGTCGGCGACCGTCTGCATCTTCGCCCAGATCCGCTCCGGCGGCGCCGTGGTCTCCAGGGTGTGTTCGGCCTGCCACATGTCCATCTCCGTATCGTTAAGATACCAGATTCATATGTCGGCCGGGACCCGCCCGGAACGCTCGGCCCATCAAGCCATTTTGCCCCAATCGCCCGGATTTGCCCACCCCCCATGCTGAAAGGTTGGGCCCGAGCCGCTATCTTGGTAGCTGGAGACTTCATGCAGCCATCGAAGCGTGCCCAGCTTGCCATTTTTTTCACCGTTTTCGTCGATCTGCTCGGATTTGGCATCGTCATCCCCATCCTGCCGCTCTATGCCAAGGGCCTCGCACTGCACCCCGCGCCCTGGATGGCCTGGGTCAACCAGAGCCTGGGCCTGGGCGACCCCGGGGTGTTCTGGGCCGGCGCCACCATGGTGCTGTTCTCCCTGGCCCAGTTCTTCGCCGGGCCGATCCTGGGCCGGATCTCGGACCTGGTGGGGCGCCGTCCGGTGCTGCTCATCTCGCTGCTGGGCACCTGCGCCTCCTACCTGGTGCTGGGCACCGCCGGCAGCATCGGCTGGGTGCTGGCGTCCCGGCTGTTCGGGGGCTTCACCGGCGGCAGCATCTCCGTGGCCCAGGCGGCCATGGCCGACTCCTCCTCGCCCAAGGAGCGTTCCAAGGTGCTGGGCATGATCGGGGCCGCCTTCGGCCTGGGCTTCGTCTTCGGCCCAGCCATGGCCGGGATCCTGTCGGGGCTGGATGTCAGCCACCGGCTCCTGGCCACCCACGGCTGGTACCTGCCCTTCCTGGTGGCCGCCGGGCTGTCCTTCACCGCCGCCATGCTGGTGCTGGTGTGGCTGCCGGAGACCCTGAACCCCTCCACCAAGACCCATGCCCGGATCAACCGCGGCCACGCGGTCCTGCGGGCCCTGAAGCGGCCCGGCATGCCCCAGATCCTGGGCATCGCCCTGCTGGCCATGACCGGGTTCGCCATGATGGAGGGCACCTTCTCGCTCCTGGCCAACACCCGGTTCGGCCTGGGCGAGCGGGAGGTGGGCTTCTACCTGTTCCTGCCCCTGGGCCTGCTGATCTCGGTCTACCAGGGCGGGCTGGTGCGGCTGGTGGTCAGGTTCCTGCCCGAGCGCATCGCCCAGTTCGCCGGCCTGGTCATGCTGGCCGTGGCCCTGCCCTTCATCGCCTTCGCCCCCTGGAAGTGGCCCTTCGTGCTCCTGATGATCCCCATCGCCTGGGGCCAGGGCATGAACAACACCGCCACCGCGGCCCTGGCCAGCCAGCTCACCCCTCCGGACGAGCAGGGGGCGCTGTTCGGCGTGCTCCAGGCCATGCAGGGCCTGGGCCGCATCGCCGGGCCCCTGGTGGGCAGCCTGGCCTTCGCCCGGCGCGGCTACGCCGCCCCCTACATGTGGGCCTCGGCCTGCATCTGCGTGGCCCTGGTGCTGGCCCTGAGCGTGATCCGGACCGCCAAGGTCGTTCAGGGCGAGGCGGCCTGATGCGCCCGGCCCCCGACCCCGCGGGCCCGGCATTGAAACCACAATCCGTGTCCGCGGCCCCGCCGCGGTTGGAGGGTCCATGATCGTTCTTTCCGGAGCCGGCCTGGATGCCAGGGCCCTGGCGCGCGTCGCCCTGGGGGAGCGGGTCGCCCTGGACCCGGACGCCCTGGAACGGGTGGAGGCCAACCGCGGGGTGATCCAGCGCATCCTGGACGAGGGCCGCACCGTCTACGGCATCAACACCGGCTTCGGCCAGTTTGCCACCGTGGTCATCCCCCCCGGGCAGTTGGCCGAGCTGCAGCTCAACCTCATCCGCAGCCACGCCGCCGGGGTGGGCGAGCCGCTGCCCCGGGACCAGACCCGGGCCCTGATGGCCGCCCGCATCAACTGCCTGCTCAAGGCCCATTCCGGCATCCGCCCCGAGGCCATCCAGCTCCTGGCGGACTGCCTGAACCGGGGCGCCCTGCCGGTGATCCCCAGCCAGGGCAGCGTGGGGGCGTCGGGCGACCTGGCCCCGCTGGCGCACATGGCCCTGCTGCTGGTGGGCGAAGGGGAGGCCTGGGGGGACAGCGGAGTCATCCCCGGCGGCCAGGCCCTGGCCGCCGCCGGACTCAGCCCCATCGTCCTGGAAGCCAAGGAGGGGCTCGCCCTCATCAACGGCACCCAGGTCATCACCGCCATCGGCAACCTGGCCGTGGCCCGGCTGCTGGACCTGGCGCCCCTGGCCGACGAGATCGCGGCCCTCTCCCTGGAGGCCCTGCGGGGCTCCCGGGCCCCCTTCGACCCCCGGATCCACGAGGCCCGGCCCCACCCCGGCCAGATCCAGGTGGCCGCCCACCTGCGCGACATCCTCGGGACCACCAGCGAGATCTGCGAAAGCCACCGGGACTGCCACCGGGTCCAGGACGCCTACTCCCTGCGCTGCCTGCCCCAGGTGCATGGGGTGGTGCGGGATGCCCTGGCCTTCGCCGGCGGGATCCTGGAGCGGGAGCTGAACAGCGCCACCGACAACCCCATGATCTTCACCGACACCCAGGAAAGCCGGAGCGGTGGCAATTTCCACGGCCAGTACCCGGCCTTCGCCTGCGACCTGCTGGCCATCGCCGTCTGCGACCTGGCCAGCATCTCCGAGCGGCGCCAGGAGCGGCTGGTGAACCCGGCCTACTCGGACCTGCCGGCCTTCCTCACCCGCCAGGGGGGGCTGGAATCCGGCTTCATGATGGCCCACGTCACCTCGGCGGCCCTGGTCTCGGAAATGAAGGGACTGGCCCACCCCGCCTGCGTGGACTCCATCCCCACCAGCGCCGGCAAGGAGGACCACGTGAGCATGGGCCCCATCGCCGCCCGCAAGCTCTGGCGGGCGGTGGAGGCCCTGGAGCAGGTGCTGGCGCTGGAGGCGCGCATGGCCCTGGAGGGGGTGCGCATCCTGGGCCTGGCCCCCGCCGTCAACCTCAAGCCCCTGGTGGACTGCCTGGCCCGGGCCTGCCCCCCCTGGAGCGACCGGCCCATGTACCAGGAGATTCGCAAGACGGCCGACGCGCTCCGGGAGTATGTGCGAGAATCATCTAAATGATCCATTGGCGCGAAGCATGCGAAGCGGCCCTCAGGGCCCACACCGAAGCGGACGCCGTCCGCTTCTGGGGCGTTTCCCACCCGGGCCCGGAGGGCCCGCGCCCGGTCTTCGACTACCGGTTCGAGCACACCCTGGCCACGGTGAAGCTCGCCCGCTGGCTGGCGCCCCTGGCGGGCGCCGACCCGGAGGTGGTCGAGTGCGCCGCCTGGCTCCATGACTGCCGCAAGTTCCTGGACAACGCCAGGTCCAAGGACACCCACGCCAAGGACGCCTCCGCGGTGGTGGAGGCGATCCTGGCGGAGACCGATTTTTCCCCGGCCAAGATCAAGGCCGTGCGCCAGGCCATCGAGCACCACGTGGGGCTCAAGCGCCGGACCAAACTGGAGCCGGTGGAGGCGGCCTGCCTCTGGGACGCGGACAAGCTGAGCAAGATCGGAGCCGCCAGCCTCATCCATTTCGGCTGCATCGCCGGGGCGTTCGAGCCCGTGGACACCGCAGGCATCCTCCAGCGGGGCCGGGCCTGGCTGGAGCACGCCCGGACCATCGCCGCATCGATGAACACCAAGCCCGGGCGCAAAGAGGCCGAGCGCCGGGTCGCCTTCATCACCGCCCACTACCAGCAACTCCGACGGGAGTGGGCCGATCCTATGGAGCCCACCCCGTCATGAGCGAGTTTCTGGATCTGGTCCAAGGCATCCAGTTCGCCCTCAAGGCCCAACTCATGTACACCTCGGGGCACCCCCGGGCCCGTTCCGCCATCCAGGCCCTGGGCGCCATCATGGGCGAATGGCTGGCGACCAAGCCCAGCCTCCACCTCGCCGCCTCCAACGGCAGGCTGTTCCTGGACGGAGCCCCGTTCGAGGGCAAGCACCTGCACCTGACCGCCATGGCCCGCCAGCTCACCGAGCGCCAGATCAGCGGCATCATCTTCCTGCGCGGGGTGACGCCCGCGGAGCTGGCGGAGATCCTGGCGATCCTCATCCTCAAGCCGGCCAAGGTGGAGGCGGAGGGGGGCGTCGCGGCGATCTTCGCCGCCAAGGACCTGCCCCACATCCAGCTCAGCCAGACCCAGTACAAGGAGGTCCGGGAAGGGGAAGGGGGCGACGAGGACCACGGAGGCCCCACCGACACCATCAACAAGACCGGCGGGCCGGCCGACCCGGCCCTGCAGGCCGCCCTGGAAGCCCTGGCGAAATCCATGAACGAAGCCACCACGGCCGCCGCGCCCAGGGCCGGCTATGGTTCCCAGGGCTTCAGGGGAATCGACGGCCCCCAGGCCACGGCGGGCGCCAACACGCCCCCGCAGCCCACCTTCAACCTGAAGATCCTCACCGAGCAGTGGGAGGAGCAGCTCGAACTGATCCCCCAGCAGTCGCTGCTGGAGGGCACCTTCGAGCCCGCCCACCTGGGCTTCCTGGGGGGGACCCCGCTGAGCTTCGGCATGGGCGACAAATTCCCGCCGTCCACCCAGGTGGAAGGCCTGCGCCGGGCCCTGCTGGCGCTCACCCCGGAGAAGCTGATGGCGGTGGTGGCCGGCCTGGACTCCCTGCCCTCCGGCCACACGGGCATGCGCATGGCCTTCCAGTCCCTGGCCCCGGAATCCTTCGCCCAGGCCGCCGACGCGCTGATGGAGAGCGGCACCCCCTGGGAACCGGTGCGGGACGCCATGTTCGAGACGATCCGCTTCGCGCCCCAGCAGCAGACCTTGCTGTCCGAGCTGGAGGCCCAGCTCAGGGCCAACGGGGCGGGCCCGGAGCAGATCGCCCGGCTCCAGGAGCTGATCCAGCAGCTGGACTGGGAGAACCAGTCGGTCGAAGAGAAGCTGCGCCAGGCCCAGGAGCAGGGCCGGCTGTGGCAGATCACCCTGGACCAGCGGCTGCGCTTCCTCAAACGGCTCCTGGACGAGGGCCGGGTGGAGGGCCTGCTGGCCCTGATGGAGCAGATCCTGGACGCGCTCCGCTCGGACGAGGTGGCCCACCGCGAGATGGCCGCCCAGACCCTCACCGGAGTCGCCCGCTGGATGGAGGACCCGGGCCTGCCCGCCGAGGCCGAGGGCCCGCTCATCCAGGGCCTCACGGCGCATTTCGGCTGGGAGACCCTGGCCCACATCCACCGCTCCAGCGCCGAGGCCCTGGGCGTGGTGGTGTCCAGCCTGGTGACCCGGGGCGAGCCCGGCCAGGCCCTGACCCTGCTGCACGAGATCACGGGGCTGTGCGCCTTCCAGGAGGGCGGGCAGGAATGGCGGGAAACGGCCCTGGCCGCCCTCTGGGAGGGCCTGGGCTATGAACCCCACCTGGCCAAGGTGGCCGACCTCCTGCACACCGCCAATCCGGAAACCATGATGGGGGAGCTGATCCCCTACTTCGACGCCGTGGGCCTCCCGGCCGCCCGGTACCTGGTGCGGGTCCTGGGCGAAGAACCTGACCGCAAGCGCCGGATACGGGAACTGGAGGCCATCCGCGGCATGGGCGAACTGGCCCTGCCCGCGGTCTATGAAGGGCTCGAATCCCCTTCCTGGTACCTGGTGCGCAACGCCCTGAACCTGGTGTCCGACATGGGCGACGCCGGGGCGCTGGAGGCGGTCCGCGCCAGCCTGGCCCACCCCGACGGCCGGGTGAAGCGGGCCGCGGTGCGGGCACTGTGGAAGCTGGGCGGCCCGGCCTCGGTGGCGCCCCTGCTGGCCGCCCTCCCCGTGGTGGAGCCCGAGACCCAGTCGGAAATCATGTTCGCCCTGGTGCAGGTGCGGGCCGTGCCCGCCATCGGCGCCCTGGGGGCGTTCGCCATGGACAAGCGCTACGCAGAAGCGATGCGGGCCCGGGCCGCGGAAACCATCGGCCAGATCGGCGACCCCCGCTCGGTCCAGGTCCTGGTGGAGATCGTCCGCCGCAAGGGACGGCTGTTCACCAGCGCCGAGCCCATCCAGGTGCGCCTCGCCGCCTGCAAGGCCCTGCTGGCCCTGGGCACCCCCACGGCCTGGGAGGCCCTGTGCGAGCTGGTCGCCGCCGAACCCTGGCACCGGGACCGGACTGTGCTACAACAGGTGGTCAACACCCGCCGGAACACCTGACCTTCTACCGAGCCCCCCTTGGACGTCGTCCCCGAACCCCAGCAGTTGATGGAAGCCTTCGCTGCCTTCACCCAGGCATCGGAGCAGCTCCAGCAGCGCTACCAGTCCCTCCAGGGCCAGCTGGGCCGGATCCAGAACGAGCTGCAGACGGTGCTGGAGACGGTCCCGTTCGCCATCTGGGTGCTGGGCGAGGAGGGCGAGTTGCGCTTCACCAACCGCCCCGAGGGCCTGCCCGGCCAGTTCAGCCACGGCCCCCCGCCCTGGGAGCCCGGGGCCCCGGCCGGGCTGCGCCCGTTCACCGACGCCAGCGGCCGCGAGCGCTTCCTGGAGCAGGAGAACCGCCCCACGGAATCCGGCAAGATCATCACCCTGCGCGACATCACCGAGGCCCACCTGCGCGCCCAGCAGGCCAGCCGGGAGGAGCGGCTCCAGGCCATGGGGCTGATGGCGGCGGAACTGGCCCACGAGATCCGCAACCCCCTGGGCAGCCTGTCCCTGTTCGCCGGGATGCTGGTGGAGGACCTGCAGTCCCAGCCGGCCCAGGTGGAGTTGGCCCACCATATCCAGACCAGCGTGCACCGCCTGAACACCCTGGTCAGCAACACCCTCACCTTCAGCCGGGACATCACCCCCAAGCCGGCAATGTTCGCCCTGGCCGCCTTCTGGGAGGGCGCGCGCCAGGCCAGCAGCCTGCCCGAGGCCGTGCGCTGGCAGAACCGGGTGCCCCCGGAAGCGGCCTGGTTCGCCGACCCCGACCTGCTCCGGCAGGTGGCCGTGAACCTGCTGCAGAACGCCCTGCGCTCCATGGACGGCACCCCGGAGCCCCGGCTGACCCTGTCCGCCGCCGCCGAGACCCTCGAAGGCCGGCTGCACTGGCGGGTGACCCTGGAGGACAACGGCTGCGGCATCGCCGCCGAGTCCCTGTCCCGGATCTTCGACCCCTTCTACACCACCTTCGGCGGCGGCACCGGGCTGGGCCTGGCGGTGAGCCACCGGATCCTCATGGCGCACCGGGGCCTGATGAACATCGAGAGCCGCCTGGACCAGGGCACCCAGGTGCATCTGCTGCTGCCGGCGGCCGGGGCATAGTCCATCCGCATCAGCTCCTTGGCGCGAAGCGGTCTAAAGCGCCCCGGAAGACAGGCTCAAGTTTATGATTCGGGATTGGGGTCAATGCTCTCACATTTGATGCCGGATGAACGATTGGCGAAACAAAACAGTCAAGCACCTCGCTGGATCATCTTCTGCGCTGCCTGGATCAGAAAGGCGCTGCGTGTGAGGCCGTGGGACTTGGCGTAACGGTCAATTTTGGCCAAGTCGCGGGACGGCACCGAGATGTTGACCCTCTCCATCTTCGACTTTTCGCCTTCAAGGGTGATGACCATCGTGGCAAAGATCCCCTCCTGATAAGTCGCCTTGATGGCATCTTCCAGGCTCATCGGGGCGGGCAGTTCGTGGCCTTCCTCTTGCAGGAAATCCGTGTATGCCTCAAGGGCCTCCTGCCCCATGGCCCGGGCTTCATCCAAGTTGCTGCCAGCGGAAATGCAGCCGGGGAAATCGGGGAAGCTGACCCCGTAATCAGAACCCTTATCTTTGTGGATGATGGCAATGTAGCTAGTCATGATGCGCCTCCCTCATGCGGGCTTACTTGAAGCCCGCAAGTTTAAGGATTGAGTAAAGGGTTCCAGTTGCGAGGTCTTTCCTGGGATGGGGCACGGCGATAGGCGGGAAACCTTCTTTCGTGTATATCTCATGGTCGCCCTTGCCCCTGCCCTTGGCGTGTTCCCAGCCATTCTGTTTCAAGAGCTTGATGAGTGAGCGAGAGTCCATACACACAATATACACACAAAAATGCCTTGCACAAGGTGTCCCTCCCGAATAGGTGTTCCTCTCGAACCACCGGGAGGTCATCTCCGTCATGGACTTCCTGGTCGTGTCCTCATGGCGATTCCAGCCCCTCTACATCCTCGTGAATCAGACAGAAAATAGCAGCCAGGGCATCCAAGTTCTTCACATCTGCCGGAACAGGTGCGCGTAGCCGTGGCTCCCGGCGAGCAGGTCCCGCAGCCTGGCCAGCAGGGCCTCCGGTGGCACCGCCGGCGGGGCCGCCAGACTGGAGCGCAGGCGGGCGATGGTCCTGCCCAGGCGCTGGTCATCCACCGGCTTGAGCAGGTAGTCCATGGCCTCCCGCTCGAAGGCCTCCACCGCGAACTGGTCGAAGGCGGTGACGAACACCCGCCGGCAGGGATGGCCGGGCTACTTGGAAATGCCCAGGATCAGCCCCAGCACCAGGCCCCATACCGCCGCCAGCCCGATCTGGAACTCGGCGGGGAGGCAGAAGGTGACGGTGTGGGCCGGGATCCAGAACCACACCAGGGTCCACCAGGCCCGCTGGATGCCCTGGAAGCCCCGCTGGCCCATGATCAGGTTGTCCTCCACCCGGTGGAGGGCCATCATCTGCGGCCCGAACAGCAGGTTGGTGAACACCGACACGGCGAAGGCGTAGCCCACCCCAGCCCCCAGGACGGCAGGCAGGAACCGGCCGTCCACCAGGCCGTGCACGAAGCCCTTCATGCCCACGAACCCGTACTTGATCACCAGGCCCAGCACCGCCCAGGCCAGGATCTTGAACAGGAACTGCAGTGCGGTGAAGGGAAAGGACAGCCTGCGGCGGGCGCAGGAGATGCCCAGCAGTTCCCCCAGGGAGCCCAGCACCGCGAACTGGAGGGCGGCGGAGGCGAGCGGGTGCGCCTTCACCCAGATGACGTATGTTTCCATTTCCAACTCCGTAGATCGCCCATGATAACCCAGCCCCAACGGCGGAAGGGCAACGCCCGGAGCGACGGCGCGCCAGGATCACTCCGGCGGGCAGCCCGGGATCGCGAAGTAGGTGCTGGCGTTGCGGAAGGAGATGTCCCGGACCATGGCGCCGAAGGTCTCGAAGTCCGCCGGGGCTTCGCCGGCTTCGATCCAGCCGCCCACCATGGCGCAGAGGATGCGGCGGAAATACTCGTGGCGCGGGAAGGAGAGGAAGCTCCGGGAGTCGGTGAGCATGCCCACGAACCGGGACAGCAGGCCGATGTTGGCCAGGACCGTCATCTGCCGGCGTATGCCCTCGATGTGGTCGTTGAACCACCAGGACGAGCCCAGCTGCATCTTGCCGGGCTGGCCCTCCTGGAAGCAGCCCAGGATCGAGGCCAGGGACTCGTAGTGGCCGGAGTTGGCGGAGTAGAGGATGGTCCTGGGCAGCAGGCCGTCGCTCTGCAGCGCGTCCAGGAACAGGGCGAGCTTTTCTGCCACCTGGACGTCGCCCACGGCGTCGTAGCCGGTGTCCGGCCCGAGCTTGCGGAACATGGGGGTGTTGAGGTTGCGCACGGCCGCCAGGTGCAGCTGCATGACCCAGCCGCGCCGGGCGTTCATGCGCCCCACTTCCAGCAGGAGCCCAGTGCGGAACAACTCCGCTTCGGCCGGGGCGGGCACCACCCCCCGCTGCAGTTTGGCGAACAGGACTTCCAGGGCCGGGCCGCTGGCGAAGGCGGCCACCGGCGCCACCAGGGCGTGGTCGGTGGCCCGGCAGCCGCGCTCGTGGAAGGCGGCGTGGCGCCGGTCCAGGGCCGCCACCAGGTCCCGGTATGAGCCGATGGCAATGTCCGCGGCGGCGCCCAGCCGGCCGAGATAGGCCATCCACACCGCCGGGTCCTCCACCGCCAAGGCCTTGTCGGGGCGGAAGCTTGGCACCATCACCGGCTCCCCGGGCCGGCGCGCGGCGGCGTATGCGGCGTGGTGCTGGAGGCTGTCGGCGGGATCGTCGGTGGTGCACACCGCCCGCACCTTCATGCGGGTGAGCAGGGCCCGGGCGCCGAACTCCGGCCGGGCCAGCTGCGCGTTGCAGGCCTCCCAGATCATCGGGGCGGTCTTTTCGCTGAGCGTCTCCTGGATGCCGAAGTAGCGCTGGAGCTCCAGGTGGGTCCAGTGGTAGAGCGGGTTGCCCAGCAGGTGCGGCACCGTCCGGGCCCAGGCCAGGAAGGTCCGGTAGTCCGGCTCGTGGCCGGTGATGTCCTCCTCGGGGACGCCGTTGGCGCGCATGGCGCGCCACTTGTAGTGGTCGCCGCCCAGCCAGGCGTGGGCGATGGTCTTGAACCGGGAATCCTCGGCCACCTCCGCCGGGGGCAGGTGGCAGTGGAAGTCGATGATGGGCTGGTCCGCGGCGTACTCGTGGAACAGGCGCCGGGAGCTGGGGTCGGGGAGCAGGAAGTCCGCGTCCAGAAAAGGTTTCATAATGTCACTCCGTCCTTGAAGATGGCGATCTCGCGGTAGCCGCCCAGCTCGGCCTGGACCGGCTTGCCTTCGGCCACCGCGATCACCTCGCGGAACAGCTCCAGGGCCAGGTCGTCGAAGGAGACCCCCGCCAGCACCCGTCCGGCGTCGAAATCGATCCAGCGGGGTTTGCGCACGGCCAGATCGCTGTTGGAGGCGATCTTGAGGGTGGGCGCGGGGGCCCCGAACGGGGTGCCGCGGCCGGTGGTGAACAGGATGAGCTGGGCCCCGGCGGCGGTGAGTGCCGTGGCGGACACCAGGTCGTTGCCGGGCCCGGAGATGAGGGTGAGCCCCTGGCCGCGCCGGCGCCGGCCGTAGCCGATCACGTCCATGACCGGCACCATGCCGGCCTTGCGGATGCAGCCCAGGGACTTCTCCTCCAGGGTGGTGATGCCGCCCTCCCTGTTGCCGGGGGAGGGATTCTCGAACACCTCCTGGCCGTGGGCGATGAAGTAGTCCTTGAAGGCGTTCACCATCCGCACTTCGTCGGCGAACACCTCGGGGCTGTTGGCCCGGGCCATGAGCTCGGTCTCGGCCCCGAACATCTCGGGCACCTCGGTCATGAGCACGCTGCCCCCCGCCGCCACCAGCAGTTCGCAGACCCGCCCAACCAGGGGGTTGGCGGTGATGCCGGAGAAGCCGTCGGAGCCGCCGCACTTGATGCCGATGGTGAGCTCCGCCAGCGGCACCGGCACCCGCTCCTCGGCCGCGATCACCCGGGCCAGGTCCGCCAGCGCGGTCCGGGCCGCCTCGTCTTCGTCCTCGGTGGTCTGGAGGTGGATGAACCGGACCCGCTCCAGGGACCCGATGGCAGCCTGGAACTCGGCCAGGGTGTTGCTTTCGCAGCCCAGGGAGACCACGATGGCGCCGGCGGCGTTGGGGTGCGCGGCCAGGCCGGCGAGGATGGCCCGGGTGGCCTCCAGGTCGTCGCCCAGCTGGGAACAGCCATAGGGGTGGCCGAAGGCGAAAGCGTCCAGGCCGAATTCCTTCCGGCCCAGTTCCGCCACCACCTCGGCGGCGCGGTTGACGCAGCCCACGGCGGGGATGACCCAGACCTCGCTGCGGATCCCCACGGCGCCGCCCCGGCGGTAGCCCATGAACCGGTCGGGCACCCCTGCCCTGGCCAGCAGTTCCCGGGACGCCTCCCGCCCGGTCCAGACGAAGGGGCCGGAAGGCTGGTAGCTCCCGATTCCGTGAAGACCCGATTCCAGGTTGTGGGAGTGCACCCATGCCCCGGCCGGGATGGCGCACCTGGCCACGCCGATGGGGAGGCCGTACTTGATGACCGGCGCGCCCTCACGGATGTCCGCCAGGGCGATCTTGTGGCCCCGGGGAATGGCTTCCCGGGCCAGGACGGTTTCGCCAAGGCCGCAGCCGAGGCACTGGCCGGACTCCCCGGCCTCCAGGCCGTCCACGGCCACGGCCACGGAATCCAGAGCGTTCAGGAGGACCAGGCTGTTCATGCCAGCGCTCCTTCCAGGGCCGCCAGCATACCCCGGGACCGGATCTCCTGGAAGCCTTTGGTGACCGCCTCGGCAAAACCGGGAATGGCCGGAAGGGGCCCGCCCCAAAGGGCGGCGTCTTCCAGCACCGCCCGCACCACCTGGGCGGGATCGGCGATGGCCCGCACCCTGGCGAAGGCGGCCAGCACCGGCGCGTCGTCCCGCAGGGCGTCCACCGTGCAGTAGCGCTGGATCAGGGCGGCCAGGGAGAAGGCGATCAGGGCGGGCGCGTGGCCCCGCTTCGCCGCGAAATCCACGGCGCTGGGCAGCAGCCGCGACCGCCACTTGGACACCGAGTTCAGGGCGATGTCCTCCAGTTTGTGCTCCATGAAGGGGTTGTCGAAGCGGTCGAGGATGGTGCCGGCGTAGGCCGCGCCTTCGCTTTCCGGCATGGGCAGGGCCGGGATGATCTCCCGGGCATAGAGACGCTCCAGCGCCTCCTTCAGGACCGGGTGGCCCAGGCAGGCCCGCACCAGCGGCACGCCCAGGGCGGTGCCGACCATGGCCAGGAAGGTATGCCCGCCGTTGAGGATGCGCACCTTCAGCAGCCGGGAGGGGGTGATGTCGTCGGTCCAGACCACGTTGAGCCCGGCCCGGCGCAGGGGGAGCAGGTCCTCCCGCTCCACCCCCTGGATGGCCAGGAGGTGGTACGGCTCGGCCACCACCAGCAGGGCGTCGTCCCAGCCGGTCTCCTCCAGCAGCCTGGCCCGGGCCGCGGGATCGTGGCCCGACACGATGCGGTCCACCAGGGTGTCCACGAAGGTGCAGTCCTCGCTGATCCAGCGCTCGAAGCCCGGGTCGCCGTACCAGCGCCCGGCGTGGGCCAGCACGAACTGCCGCAAGGTCTGGCCGTTCTTCTCGATGAGCTCGCAGGGCATGACCAGGAGCGCCGAGGCCTTGCCGCCGCCCAGGGCCAGGTAGCGGGCCCGGAGCAGCTGGGTCAGCTTGCCCGGGAAGGAGGCGGCGGGACGGTCCTCGTCCCGGTCGGACAGGTCCAGGGCGATGCCGGCCTCGGTGGTGTTGGAGATGATCACGCGCACATCAGGATCGGCGGCGGCCTCCAGGTAACCCTGAAAATCCTCGTAGGGGTTGAAGCGACTTGAGATGACCTCGATGCGGGAGCGCTCCTCCACCACCTGGGCCCCCTGCCGTCCCCGCACCACGACCGTGTAGGCGTTGTCCTGGCGCTGGAAATCGGGGCTGAAGGGGCCGGGGATGGTCTTGACCAGGGCCACCGAGCCGTCAAAACCGGCACCGGTCCTCATCCGGTCCACCATCCAGTCAATGAACGCCCGGAGGAAGTTGCCCTCGCCGAACTGGAGGATGCGCACGGGATGCTGGCGGTCCGTGGCCATCAGCGCAGCACCCGGCCGGTGCCGTCACCGGCCACCAGCCGCTCCACCTCTTCCCGGGTGGACAGGTTCAGGTCGCCGGGGATGGAGTGCTTGAGCGCGGAAGCCGCCACTGCGAACTCCAGGGCCCGGACCTCATCGCCGTACTCCAGCAGCCCGAAGATCAGCCCGGCGCCGAAGGAATCCCCTCCGCCCACCCGGTCCACGATGTTCTCCAGGGAATACCGGCGGGAATGGAGGAAGCCTTGGCTCCCGTCCAGCACCGCCGACCACCCGTTCCGGTCCGCGGAAAGGCTTTCCCGCAGGGTGATCGCCACCACGCCCAGGTTGGGGAACTCGGCCTTGGTCCTGGCCGCCAGGGCCTGGTAGGCCTCCGGCGCCAGCCGGTTGGCGGCGGGATCCGCGTCCGCGGCGATGCCCAGCCCCAGCTGGATATCCTCCTCGTTGGCGATCAGCACGTCGGCCAGGGCCACCAGCGGGCGCATCACTTCCGGCGCCGGGACCCCGTAGCCCCAGAGCTTCTTGCGGTAGTTGAGGTCGATGGACACCCGGACCCCCGCGGCCCGCGCGGCCCGGATGGCCTCCAGGCAGGCGTCGGCGGAGGTGCGCGACAGGGCCGGGGTGATGCCCGTGAAGTGGAACCAGTCGGCCCCCTGGAAGATCTCCGCCCAGGGGAAATCCCCCGGCCGCATGAGGGACGCGGCGCTGGCGGCCCGGTCGTAGACCACCTGGGAGGGCCGCTGGTCGGCGCCGGTCTCCAGGAAGTAGATGCCGATCCGGTCCCCGGTGCGGCGCACCTGGCTGACGTCCACCCCGTATCCCCGCAGGGTGCGCAGGGCGCCCTGGCCGATGGGATCGGCGGCGAGCGCGGAAACGAACACGGCGTGCATGCCCAGCAGGGCCAGGGAGGTGGCGACGTTGGCCTCCCCTCCGCCGAACTGGGCCTCCAGCAGAGAGGATTGGAACAGGCGCTCATGCCCCGGCGCCTTGAGCCGGAGCATGATTTCCCCGAAGGTGACGATTTTCCTCATGGAACGAACCTCACTAGTCAGTGGTTGGGACCATCTTATCAGTCAGCGGAGGCGGTCGATCAAAAAAATGGACCTTGGTTTCATTTTATTTTAGAATGAGTCAACAACCCAGTCTTGGATGAGGATCTGGCATGGACACACTGCTTGCGCGCATGGGCGAAATCGGGCTGGTTCCCGTCATCCGGCTGGACTCGGCCAAGCGAGCCTTGGGTCTTGGCCGGGCCCTGGTCAAGGGCGGCATCCCGGTGGCCGAAGTCACCTTCCGCACCGACGCCGCCGAGGAGGCGATCCGGGCCATGAGCGCCGAGCTCCCGGAGCTCCTGGTGGGGGCCGGGACCGTCCTGGGCGTGGACCAGGCGGCCCGGGCCATCCAGGCCGGCGCGCGCTTCATCGTCAGCCCCTGCTACGTCGACGCGGTGGTGGACTACTGTCTGGAGCGGGGCGTTCCTGTCCTGCCCGGCATCGTGAATCCGGACGGGGTGGCCAAGGGCCTCCAGCGGGGCCTGGAAGTCCTGAAGTTCTTCCCCGCCGGCGCCGCGGGCGGCACCGCCATGCTGGACGCCCTGGCGGGCCCGTTCGGCTCCATGAAGTTCATTCCCACCGGCGGCATCGATGCCGGCAACCTGTCCAGCTATGCACGCCGCGCCAACGTGCTGGCCATCGGCGGATCCTGGATGGTGCGGCCGGACCTGGTGGAAGCCGAGGACTGGTCCGCGCTGGAGACCATCTGCCGGGAGGCGGTGTTCGCCCTGCACAGCTTCACCTTCGCCCACCTGGGCATCAATGGCCCGGACGAGGCCGGGTGCCGCGCACTGGCCAGCGGCCTCGGCCGGCTGTTCAACCTGGAGCCCAGGGAAACCACCGGTTCCATCTTCGCGGGGGACCGGATCGAGATCACCAAGCGGCCGCGGTGCGGGGAAAAGGGCCACATCGGCATCCGCTGCAACCAGGTGGAGCGCGCCGTGGCCTACTTCGCCGCCGCCGGGATCCCCGCCAGGCCGGAAACCGCCAGGAGCGACAAGGGCGTGCTCAAGTCCATCTACCTCGACCTGGAACTGGGCGGGTTCGCCGTGCATCTGCTGAGGGGCTGATACGACTGAGGGGAGACCGCCCGGCAGCAAAGCGCGCTCTAATGCCACGCATGCGTGGCATCCCCTCAGACTCCCCCCCCCCACGCCATGGCCGGGCGGAGCCCGGTCATGGCGTCTCAGGACTGGCCCAGCAGCGCCGAGATCCGGGCGGCGGCGGCCTTGATCGGGTCGATCTTGTCGCCCTCCTCGCCGCGCTCGTAGCGGAAGCCGGGCCAGGAGGCCGACAAGGTGGCGGCGATGGCGCCGGTGTGGTCGAAGATGGGCGCCCCGATGCAGTGGATGCCCTCCTCGTGCTCCTCCGCGTCCAGGGCGAAGCCCTGCTCCCGGATCCGCTCCAGCTCCGCGTGGAGCCCGGCCCGGGTGGTGAGGGTCTTGGGGGTGAAGGCCAGCAGCCGGACCCCCTTCAGGGCCGCCTCCCGGTCCTCGCTCTTGGCGTAGGCCAGGAGCGTTTTGCCGATGGCGGTGCAGTAGAGCGGCACCCGCCGCCCCATCCGGGAGAACATGCGGATGGTGCAGTGGGACTCGATCTTCAGGATGTAGACGGCCGTATTGCCTTCCAGCACGCCCAGGGCCCGGGTCGCCGCGCTCACGAGAGGCAAGGCCGCCGGTTTGGTAGCAGGTCTGGTAGGCATGGGGATCCTTGGGGCGAAGGGCGCGGTTCAGGGCTTCAGGAAGTCGTCCCGCTGGGGGGTGAAGATGTCCAGCAGCCGCCCCGCGGCCACGCAGAGGGCGCCGTGGAGGGCCGAAGCGGGGACGAAGACCGAGTCGCCGGGCCGCAGGGTGGCCTTTTCCCCCTCGATGGAGTACAGGAACTCGCCTTCAAGGCAGTAGCAGAGCTGCTCGTGGGGATGCCGGTGCTCGGCGCCGACGGCCCCCTGTTCGAAGTGCATTTCCACCAGCATCAGGGAACCGCCGCGGGCCCGCAGTTTGCGCCACATCCGGCCCCCGTCCAGAACCTCCGGGACCAGGCCGGCATCGGGAAAGAACAGGTTGTCCATTGTGCCGTTCCTATTTGAAATTGCCGAACCGGTAGACGATCTTACGTTATTAGTTGAAGCCGAACCACTTGGGCACCAGGGTGGCGATGTCCGGGAAATAGGTGATGATCATCAGCACGAAGTACATGGTCGCGTAGAACGGCAGCATGCCCTTGACGATCTTCTCCATCTTGATCTCGCCCAGGGCGCAGCCCACGTTGAGCGCGACCCCGATGGGCGGCGACAGCAGGCCGATGCCCAGGTTGAGCATGAGGATGACCCCGAAGTGCACCGGCGTGATGCCGAAGCCGGCCCAGCCCGGGTATCCGGCCAGGGCCGGCAGCAGGATCGGGGTGCAGATGAGGATCAGCGGCGCCATATCCATGATGCAGCCCAGGATCAGCAGCAGCACGTTGATCATGAGCAGGACGAGGTACTTGTTGTGGGAGATGGAGAGCAGGATCTCGGTGATGCGCTGGGGCACCTGCAGGGTCGCCAGGATGTAGCCGAAGGCGCTGGCGCAGGCGATGAGGGTCATGACCATGGCCAGGGTCTTGGTGGACTTGAACAGCACCCGCTTCATGTGCGAGACCTTGACCTCGCGGTAGACGAAGAAGGTGATGATGAAGGCGTAGACCACGGCCACGGCGGAGGATTCGGCGGCGGTGAACACTCCGGAGAGGATGCCCACCATGATGATGATCGCCGTCATCAGTCCCAGGATCGACCCCCTCAGGGCCACCAGGAGCGCCCTGAAGGAGAACGGGTCGCCCTTGGGGTATTTCCGGATCAGGGCGATGACGTAGGCCAGGGCCATCAGGGTCAGCCCCAGGAAGATCCCGGGCACGATGCCGGCCAGGAACAGCGCGCCCACCGAGGCGCCCCCGGCGACGGTGCCGGCGGCGATGGAATACAGGATCATGTTGTGGCTGGGGGGGACCAGGACGCCCTGGACCGCGGAGGAGATGGTGATGCCCACCGCGTAGTCGGTGTCGTAGCCCTTCTTCTTCATCATCGGGATCATGATCGAACCGATGGCGGAGACGTCGGCCACGCAGGAGCCGGTGATGCCGCCGAAGAACATGCAGGCCACCACGTCCACCATGGCCAGCCCGCCCCGGAACCGCCCCACCAGGGCGTTGGCCAGGACCACCAGGCGCTGGGAGATGCCGCCTTCGCTCATGATCTCCCCGGCCACGACGAACAAAGGAATGGTCAGCAGCGACATGGACTGGACGCCGGTCTTCATCTGCTGGGCCAGGACCGGGAGCGGAAGATCCATGTAGAGGGCCGTGACCACCGCCGAAAGCACCAGGGTGAAGGAGATGGGAACCCGCAGGAACACCAGGAGGGCGAACACAGAGAACAGGATCGCGATGGCGATGATCGGATCATACATTGTGGTCCGCCTTATTCATGAAGATGGTGTCCAGAAGGTCCACCTGGTGCTCGGCCGACTTCCCCTGGAACATCCTGACCAGGGCCGAATACATCACCAGGACCCCGCTGATGGGAATGAAGATGTATTCCCAGTAGGACGGCAGGTCGATGGAGGCCAGGGTCGAGTAGGTGCCGATCTCGATCAGCTCCTTGCCGAAGTAGACCAGCAGGCCGCCGAAGAGGATGGTGAGGAGGTCCACCAGGCGGGTGGCGGTCCAGTCCAGGTACTTGTTCGGAACCAGGATCTTGATCAGGTCGATGGAGGTGTGGACGCCCTTGCGCACGCCGATGGCCAGGGCGATGAAGACGTACCAGACCAGGAAGATGAGCGTGATCTCGTCGGCCCAGGCGATGCTGAAGTGCAGGAGGTACCGGCAGAACACGTCGGCGAAGATCAGCGCGGTCATGCACACCAGGAGCAGGAGCGCGAACCAGGCCAGGGCCAGGAAGACCCAGTCGAACAGGAGCTTGATGAACCTCATGGGGGTACCCCAGCAGATGGTGCGCGGCTATGATCAGGCGCGAAGCCGGGCGCACCGGCCCCGCGCCGGCTCCCTGAGGCTACCGGGTGGCCTTGATCTGGCTGATCAGGTCCTTGAATTCGCTGTATTCAGCGTAGATCGGCTGCACCGCCGCCACGAACTCCGCCTGCGCCTGGGGGGTCAGGTAGGTGATGCTGCAGCCCGCGGCCTTGGCCCTGGCCTCGTTCTCCTTCTCCGACAGGATCCACCTGGCCTTCTGGAATTCCACTGAATCCTTGGCTGCCTTCCTGACCACGTCCTGGTCGGCCTTGGTCAGCCTGCCCAGGGAGCGGTTGCTCACCATGAGGAGTTCGGGCACCATCGCGTGCCGGTCCAGGGTGAAGTGCCGGGCGACCTCGTAGTGGCTGAAGGAGATGTACGAGGGCCAGTTGTTCTCGGCGCCGTCGATGACGTTGGTCTGCAGCGCGGAATAGATGTCGCCCATGGGCATGGGGGTCGGCGAGGCGCCCAGGTCCTTGACCATGTCCATCATCAGCTTGGACTGGAGCACGCGGATCTTCATGCCCTTCAGGTCGGCCAGGGTCTTGATGTCCTTCTTGGTGTTGTAGAAGCTGCGCGCGCCGGCGTCGTAGTAGCAGAGGCCGGTCAGGTTGGCCTTGCCGAGGGCGCCCAGGAGCCCCTGCCCGATGGGTCCCGACAGCACTTTCCACATGTGGTCGCTGTCGCGGTAGAGGTAGGGCAGGCTGAGGACGTTGAGTTCCTTGACGAACTGCGCCACCGGGGCGAGGCTGATGCGGGCGAAGTCGATGGCGCCCATCTGGGTCTGTTCCACCACCGCCTTCTCGTCCTGGCTGAGGGCGCCGTTGTCATACACGGTGATGTGCACCCGGCCCTGGGTGCCGACGTTCACCAGCCGGGCGAACTCGGTGTCGGCGAGGGTGGTGGGGAAGGTCTTCTCGTGCACTTCCGCCAGCTTGAACTCGAACTGGGGCTTCCCCTGCGCGGACAGGAGCGTGGCGACACCCGCCACCAGGGTGAAAATCAGGGCGCGGTTCAGTTTCATGGCAACCTCCGGAAAGAGTCTCTGGCCTGGGCCTGGAGACGCATGGATGGGGTGGATCGGAAGGGAAGGATCTAAAGTGGATGGTAAGAATCTACAACATCGAATCCAGAGCCTCAAGTTTTTTTTGGAATATGATTTCATTTTTATTTCCAGGCGGCCAAACCGGAGCGAACCCTTTGTTCTGTGACTTCCTGGCGGAAAGAATTGTTATGGACCCTAATTCCGTTTCCCCCATGTTGTGGTTAACCTAGTCGCCTGGAGGCCCTCGGCCATGAAGATGACTTTCCGCTGGTATGGCGACGCCGATCCGGTGCGGCTCGACTATATCCGCCAGATACCCGGCCTGCACGGCATCGTTTCGGCCGTCTACGCGGTCCCTGTGGGCGAAGTCTGGCCGTTGGAGCAGATCCAGGCGCTCAAGGCCCGGATCACCGCCCACGGGCTCGCCTTCGAGGTGATCGAAAGCGTGCCGGTGCACGAGGACATCAAGCTGGGCAAGCCCACCCGGGACCGGCTGATCGCCCATTACGCCGAGACCCTGGGCAACCTGGCGGCCTGCGGGCTGAAGGTGGTCTGCTACAACTTCATGCCGGTGTTCGACTGGACCCGGACCACCCTGGACCTGCGCCTGCCGGACGGGTCCACCACGCTGGGGTTCGACCAGGCGGCGGTGGACCGGATCGATCCCGCCGCCGGCATCCGCCTGCCCGGCTGGGACGCCAGCTACCCTCCCGAAGCCTTGCGGGCCCTGCTCGCCGAATATGCCGGGATCGACGAGGAAACCCTGTGGGGCAACCTGGAGTACTTCCTCAAGGGGGTGATCCCGGCCGCCCAGGCAGCCGGCATCCGCATGGCCATGCACCCGGACGACCCGCCCCGCCCCATCTTCGGCCTGCCGCGCATCGTCAAGAACCGCGAGGACCTGAACCGCCTGCTGGGCATCATCGACGCCCCGGCCAACGGCCTGACCCTATGTTCCGGATCCCTGGGCGCCGACCGCGGCAACGACAGCGTCGCCCTGGTGCGCGAGTTCGCCGGCCGGGGGCGCATCCATTTCGCCCACATGCGCAACGTCAAGGTCAGCGCCAATGGCGACTTCTTCGAGACTGGGCACCGGTCCCAGGACGGTTCCCTGGACATGGGCGCCATCATGGCCGCCTACCACGAGGCGAATTTCGAAGGTTACATGCGCCCGGACCACGGCCGCATGATCTGGGGCGAGACCGGCAAGCCCGGCTACGGCCTCTATGACCGGGCCCTGGGCGCCGTCTATCTGAACGGGCTGTGGGAAGGGATTTCCACCGCCAACCGCTCACAGGAGTTGTTCCCATGACCGTGCCCTTCAGGATCGATCTGGCCGGAAAAGTCGCCGTGGTGACCGGCGGCGGCGGCGTGCTGTGTTCCCGCATGGCCCAGGCCCTGGCCGAATGCGGCGCCAAGGTGGCCGTCCTGGACCTCGACCTGGATGCCGCCGAGGCGGTGGCCGCGGCCCTGCGGGCCGACGGACTGAGCGCCCGGGGGTTCACCGCCAACGTGCTGGAACGCCCCTCCCTGGAGTCCGCCGCCGAACTCATCCGGGCCGAGTTCGGGCCCTGCGATCTGCTGCTCAACGGCGCCGGCGGCAACCACCCCGGGGGCACCACCAGCAAGGAATGGCTGGACGCCGCCGACCTGGATGAGCCGTCCCTCACCACCTTCTTCGACCTGGATCCCCAGAACATCCAGCGGGTCTTCAACCTGAACTTCCTGGGCACCCTCATCCCCTCCCAGGTGTTCGCCCGGCAGATGGTCGGGCGCGCGGGTTGCTCCATCATCAACATCTCTTCCATGAACGCCTTCCGTCCCTTGACCAAGATCCCCGCCTACAGCGGCGCCAAGGCGGCGGTGAGCAACTTCACCCAGTGGCTGGCGGTGCACTTCGCCAAGGCCGGCATCCGGGTCAATGCCCTGGCCCCCGGCTTCTTCATCACCAGCCAGAACCGCGCGCTGCTCATGGACCAGGCCACCGGCGAGTTCACCGCCCGGTCGCGCAAGATCCTGGAGCACACGCCCATGGGCCGCTTCGGCGAAGCCGGGGAACTGGTCGGCACCCTGCTCTGGCTGGCCAGCGAACCGGCCTCCGGCTTCGTCAACGGGGTGGTGGTCCCCATCGACGGCGGCTTCTCGGCCTATTCAGGGGTCTAGTTAGAGCGGGCAGGCCTGCCGGGCCAGCAGCTTCCAGCCGTCCGGCTCCATCTTCCACACGTGCAGGACCAGGATGTGGGCGTTGGTGAGGGTGCCGTCCGGCAGCACGTTCTCAGCGTCGAACACGTGGCGGACCAGCGCGGTGTTGCCGACCACATCCACCGTCTGGTTGGAGAGCTTGATCCAGTTGAACTTGCCGGGGGCTTTCGGACCGACCAGGAACTTGACGAACTCGGCCTTGTTCTGCAGCATCCCGTGGGAATGGCCGTAGGTCAGATGCTCTTCCACCATGGCGTTCAGGGCCTTTTCATCCCCGGCCACCATGGCCACGCGCAGGGATTCGACGGCCTTGGCCACGGCGGCGTCCTCTCCGGACTGGGCAGCCTGGGCGAAGGCGGGGGCTGCCATGCCCGCCCCGATCACCGCCACGGCGGCGAACACCATCAGCGCGAAGCGCCGGGTAAAAACAGCGAGGATCTTGACCATGTTCGTACCCTCCTTTGTTGGGTTGAGAAAAGACCTTTCCTTCATCGGGCGAGCCAGCCGCCGTCCACGGCCAGGGTGGTTCCGTTCACGTAGTCAGAAGCGCTGGAGGCCAGGAACACCACGGCTCCCTGGAGATCCTCCGGCGTGCCCCAGCGCGCCGCCGGGATGCGGGCCAGGATGTCCGCGCTGCGCTGGGCATCGGCCCTCAGCTGTGCGGTGTTGTCCGTGGCCATGTAGCCCGGGGCGATGGCGTTGACGCAGATGCCCCGGCTGGCCCACTCGTTGGCCATGAGCATGGTGAGGCCCCTGATGCCGCTCTTGGAGGCGGTGTAGGAGGGCACCCGGATCCCGCCCTGGAACGAAAGCATGGAAGCGATGTTGATGATCTTGCCGCCGGAACCCTGCTCCATGAACCGCCGGGCCACGGCCTGGCAGAGGAAGAAGGCGGTCTTGAGGTTGACGTTCATGACCGCGTCCCACTGCTGCTCGGTGAAGTCGATGGTGTCATTGCGCATGATGGTGCCGGCGTTGTTCAGCAGGATGTCGATGCGGCCGAACTGGGCCACGGCGGTGTCGACGATCCGCTGGACCGGTTCGATGCTGGACAGGTCCGCCATCACGTGCACGTATTTCCGGCCGGCTGCCTGGACGGCCGCCTCGGTCTCCGGCGCGCTGGCCACGTAGGTCACGCCGACGATGTGCGCGCCGGCCTGGGCCAGGGCCACGGCCATGCCGCGGCCGAGCCCCCGCTCCGCGCCGGTGACGACGGCCACCTTGCCGTCCAGCCTGAATGCCTCGAGGATGCCGCTCATGGGGGTGCCTTTCTACCGGATGTCGTCGGGGCCGAGGACGTCCATGTCATCGAAGGTCTGGTTCTCGCCGGCCATGCCCCAGATGAAGGAGTACGGGCCGGATCCCACCCCCGAATGGATGGACCAGGAAGGGGAGATCACGGCCTGCTCGTTGGCCAGCACCAGGTGCCGGGTTTCCAGGGGCTGTCCGTGGAAATGGAACACCCGGGTGGCTTCGGCCATGTCGAAGTAGAGGTAGACCTCCATGCGGCGCTCGTGGGTGTGCGGCGGATAGGTGTTCCACACGCTGCCGGGCTCCAGCACGGTCCAGCCCATGACCAGCTGGCAGCTCGCGCACACGGCCGGGTGGACGTACTGGTAGATGGTGCGCACGTTGCAGGATTCGGGCGACCCCAGCTTCCGGGGATTGGCGGCGGCCCGGGGGATGGTCACCGTGGGGTGGGCGGCGTGGGCCGGGCAGCTCATGAGGTAGAACTTGGCCGGATGGGCCGGGTCCTCGCTCTCCAGGCGGACGCTCCGTTTGCCCATGCCCACGTAGAGGCCGTCGCGATGGGCCAGGGGATGGGCCTCTCCGTCCACCAGGACCCTGCCGTTGCCGCCCAGGTTGATCACCCCCAGTTCCCGGCGGTCCAGGAAATTCGGGGTCCCGAACGCCTTCCCGCCTTCCAGTTCCAGGGTCCGGGCCGTGGGCACCGCCCCGCCGAACACCACCCGGTCCACGTGGCTGTAGACCAGGTTCAGCTCGCCGGTGACGAAGACCCGCTCCACCAGGAAATGCCGGCGCAGGGCGGCCGAGTCGTAGCCCTTCACATCCTCAGGATGATGGGCGTAGCGGGTTTCCATTTGCATTGAACCTCCCGGGGATGACGATTCGCCCCGAGGCGTGGGCCTGGAACCCGGAGATCCGGGACGGGGGGGCTGGGGCTTGCGCAAGGTAGGATCATTCTACCAGTGAAAGACCGATGTCCAGAGTTTTTTGGACCGGGGGTCCATTTTTAGGTGTCGTTACGAAATTACCTGCGCTTTTCAGGTCATTTTGTTACGACAGCTTATGCCGGGGACACGCACCAATGGACAAGGTTATTGCTATACAACGGCTTAGTCCTGCATGTACCCCAGGAACGTCGAAATGCGCTGGGCCGCCGCCTTGACCTTCTCGATCTGGCCGCTCTCCTCCTCCCGCGGGTAGCGGAAGCCCGGCCAGGAGGCGGAGATGGTGGCGACGATGCAGCCGGTGTGGTCGAAGATGGGCGCCCCGATGCAGTGGATGCCCTGCTCGTGCTCCTCGTCGTCCAGGCCGAACCCCTGCTCGCGGATCCGCGACAGCTCCGCGTGGAGGGCGTTCCGGGTGGTGAGGGTCTTCTTGGTGAAGGCCAGGAGCCGGACGCCCTTCAGAGCGGATTCCCGATCCTCGTCCTTGGAGAAGGCCAGGAGGACCTTGCCGATGGCGGTGCAGTAGAGCGGAATCCGCCGCCCCACCCGGGAGAACATGCGTATGGTGTAGCGGGACTCGATCTTCATGACGTAGACGGCGGAATCCCCCTCCAGGACGCCCATGTGCACGGTCTCGCCCAGGTCCTCGGCCAGTTCCTCCGCCACCGGCCGGGCCGCGGAATGCAGGTCCAGGTGGTCCAGGGCCCGGGATCCCACGTTGAAGAGCTTGAGGGTCATGGCCCAGCTGTCGCCGTCCACCCGGCGGGCATAGCCCAGCTCCTGCAGGGTCAGCAGGAAGCGGTAGACGGTGGGCTTGGCCATCTTCATGGTCCGGGAGAGCTCCTCCAGGCCGATGGCGCGATGCCGGGAGAGCTGCTCCAGTACGGCGAGGGCCCTGTTCGCCGCGCTCACAAGGGGCACGGCGGCCGTCTTGGGCACACGCTTCTTGAGCATAATTCGACCCCCAGGTCCATTTTGTTGAGTCCGGCCGCCTGCGTCAAGGATTCACGCCGGCGGCGGGTCCGCCGAAACTGGGACAGGCCAAGGAAAGCTTGGATTTTTCATAGGTCCGCCACGGCGGGCATGGGGTTCTTTCCCATGGCCCACCCACCCCCGCTATGAGAACATGATGGCAAACTGGAGGGTCGATGTCCCTGCACATGATTGGGCCTGGCAAGCAGTCGCCGGAGATCGTCAACGCGGTGGTGGAGATCCCCTACGG
Source organism: Holophagaceae bacterium (assembly GCA_003165415.1). Taxonomy (GTDB): domain Bacteria; phylum Acidobacteriota; class Holophagae; order Holophagales; family Holophagaceae; genus Mesoterricola. The sequence goes on along the minus strand of PLUC01000201.1, from coordinate 20,191 downwards.
CTCCAGGATCAAGTACGAGATCGACCACGTCACCAGCCTGGTGAAGGTGGACCGGGTGCTCTACTCCCCCATCCACTACCCGGCCGAGTACGGCTTCATCCCCCACACCCTGGCCCCGGACGGTGACCCCTGCGACATCCTGGTGCTGATCGTGGGCGCCACCTACCCGGGCGTGGTCATCGAGGCCCGGCCCATCGGCATCCTGCGCATGGCCGACGACAAGGGCCAGGACGACAAGATCCTCAGCGTCGCCGCCTCCGACCCCAACTACATGCACGTCAATACCTTGGCCGATTTGCCGCCGCACCTGCTGCGGGAGCTCGAACATTTCTTCCTCACCTACAAGAACCTGGAATCCAAGGATGTGCGCAGCGACGGGTGGGAAGGCAAGGAGGCGGCCCTGCAGTTCATCCAGCAGTGCATCCAGGCTCACCGGCATTAACCCCAGGTACTAGGAGACTCCATGGCCCTGATCTGTTTCGACCTCGACGGCACCCTGGTGGACCCGCTCCAGGCCATGCACCACAGCGCCCGCCTCACCTGCGAGGAGTTCGGCCTGCCCTGCCCTTCCCTGGAGCAGGTGGCGGCCCACGTGGGCTTCGGGCCGGCGGAGCTGTTCGCCGGCCTGGCCGATCCCAAGCGCCTGGAGGCGGTCCAGGAACGCTACTGGGCCCACTTCGCCGAGGACGGCATCGTCCTGCACCGGATCTATGACGGGATCCTGCTCATGCTCGCCCGGCTCAAGCACCAGGGCCACCAGCTCTACGTGGTCACGGTCAAGCCGGTGCGCTACGCCCGGCAGGTGCTGCACCAGTTCGACGTGCTCCTGGCCTTCGACGAGGTGTTCGGCAGTGGCCTGAAGGCTCCCTGGCGCACCAAGGACGAGGTGGTGGCCCAGTTGCGCGAGCAGGGCATCCTCAAACCCGGTGGATTCATCGTCGGCGACCGGGCGGAGGACATGGCCGTGGCCCGGGCCAACGGTTTGATCCCGCTGGGGGTCACCTATGGCTATGGGCAGGCCAGTGAACTGAAGGACGCGGGCGCCAGCGTCCTGTTCGATTCGGTCACCGCACTCGATGATTGGTTCAAGGAGAAGCTGCGGGAGCCCGAGATCCACGACTCCTTCTCCCGGTCAGAATAGCGGACAACCGCCCAGCCTCCCGGGGAGACGCAGGTTTTGGTTGCCTTTCTGGTCCCGTGACGGAAAGATGACGTAACCAATTGACAGCCACCCAAGGAGACATACCGTGCCCAAGTCCCAGTCAGCACCACGTGTCGCGGCCCTCATCGGCCCCTACATGTCCGGCAAGACCACCCTCCTCGAAAGCCTGCTCTTCGCCAGCGAAGCCATTCCGCGCAAAGGAACCATCAAGGAGGGCAACACCGTGGGGGATGCGGCCCCCGAAGCCCGGGGGCGGCAGATGAGCGTGGAGATTTCCGTCGCCAGCGCCACCTACCTGGGCGAGTCCTGGACCTTCATCGACTGCCCGGGGTCCGTGGAATTCGCCCAGGAAACCATGAACGCGCTGATGGTCGCGGACGCGGCAGTGCTGGTGGTGGAAGCGGATCCGGGCCGGGCCCAGATGGCCCTGCCCATCCTCAAGTTCCTGGACGACCACAACATCCCCCACACCATCTTCCTGAACAAGGTGGACAACCTCACCGAGACCGGCAAGATCCGCGAGACCATCACCGCCCTGCAGAGCATGTCCCAGCGCCCCCTGGTGCTGCGCGAGTACCCCATCCACGCCGGCAGCTTCATCACCGGCTACGAGGACCTGTCCCTGGAGCGGGCGTTCAAGGCCAATCCGGGCCATCCCTCCGAGCAGATCGAGATCCCCGAGTCCATCAAGGAAGAGGCCCTGACGGCCCGCCAGGAAATGCTTGAAGCCATCAGCAGCCTGGACGACGCCCTCATGGAGAAGCTGCTGGAGGAGCAGGTGCCCTCCCGGGACGAGGTCTTCGCCACCCTCACCAAGGGCTTCCGCACCGACCAGATCGTGCCCGTGCTGCTGGGTTCCGCGGACAAGGACCTGGGGGTCCGCCGCCTGCTCAAGCAGCTCCGGCACGAGGCCCCCGAGGCCAAGGACACCGCCGAGCGCCTGGGCATCCCCACCGCCGGCACCGAGCCCCTGGCCCAGGTGTGGAAGACCGTCAACGCCCAGCACATCGGCAAACAATCCCTGGTGCGCATCTGGCGCGGGGAACTCACCGAGGGCATGACCCTCAACGGCATCCGTCCCAGCTCCCTCACCCACCCCTTCGGCGCCAAGCAGGACAAGGTCACCAAGGCCGGCCTGGGCGAGATCGTGGCCCTGGGCCGCATGGACACCATCAAGACCGGCGACGTGCTCACGAGCGGCAACAAGCCGATCCAGCTGCCCTGGCCCGAGGCCATGCAGCCCATGACCGCCCTGGCCCTCAAGACCACCAAGATGGGCGACGAGGTCAAGCTCTCCGGCGCCCTGGCCAAGCTGCTGGACGAGGACCAGTCCTACCGGCTGGACCAGAACGCCGAGACCCAGGAGCGGGTGCTCTGGGGCCAGGGCGAGATCCACCTGAAGGTGGCCGTGGACCGGGTGAAGCGCTGGGGCGTGGAAGTGGCCCTCTCCACCCCCGCCATCCCCTACCGGGAGACCATCCGCAAGCCCATCAAGCAGCACGGCCGCTACAAGCACCAGAGCGGCGGGCACGGCGCCTTCGGCGACACCCACATCGAGTTCAAGCCCAGGGAGCGGGGCGCGGGCCTGAAGTTCTCCGACACCATCGTCGGCGGCGTCATCCCCAAGAACTACATCCCCGCTGTCGAAGACGGCTTCATGGAGTTCTGCAAGCAGGGTCCGCTGGGCTTCCAGATGGTGGACCTGGAGGCGATCCTGTACTTCGGTTCCTTCCACACCGTGGACTCCTCGGATATGGCCTTCAAGGCCGCCGCCCGGGTGGCCTGCACCGAGGGCCTGCCCCAGTGCAGCCCGGTGCTGCTGGAGCCGATCCTGGAGGTGCACATCTCCGTGCCCTCCGAGCACACCAGCAAGGCCCAGAAGATCATCACCAGCCACCGCGCCGGCCAGATCCTGGGCTACGACGCCAAGCCCGGCTGGCCGGGCTGGGACGTGGTGGATGGCTACGTGCCCCAGAGCGAAATGCAGGGTCTGATCGTGGAGCTGCGCTCCCAGACCCAGGGCATCGGCTCGTTCACCTGGGCCTTCCATCATCTGCAGGAACTGGAAGGCCGGGACGCCGACAAGGTGGTGGAAGCCCGCAAGAAGGCGCTGGCCGAAGCCTGAGATCCAATGACTGCAAGGGCCCAGGGATGATTCCCTGGGCTCTTGCTATCGATCCCGGAGGACCCTGCCCAAGGCATCACAGATTTGTTTGAGTCCAGAAGCAGGCCGCTCACTTCAGCCGCCCTTTTCGTTGCCTGTTTCGCCAGGCCCAAGTATCTGGACACCCCCGCGCCCTCGGACAACCCGCTCACCATGTCCAGGCTCGCCATCACGGCGCCGATCACATGCCCTGGGGACCGCGGAGGCGTCAAGGTCCTGCGCTGCTCCAGTTTGGAGCGGTCCGTGTTCCGGAGAACCCTTTTCCGGATGCCTCGCTGTTTTTTGTGGGTATCCTTTTTTCGTAACGGCCGAATTGGACGTTCACCTGGAGAATCCTGGTTGAGACCAACTGGAAGGGCGGGGAGCGGCGCGGCTGCTGGCGCGCCGGCGGGGGGCGCGAGCGTGAACGGGGCCGATTGCATCCGCATCGCGCACGCAAGGGACACCCTTTGCGTCGCCGGGATTGTGGAAGCCGCCTACCGGCCTTATGTCGCGCGCATCGGCAAACAGCCTGGGCCGATGTTGGACGACTACGATGCGCTGGTGGCGGCTGAATGCGTGTGGGTGCTGGAGCAGGGCGGCGCCATCGCCGGGATCGTCGTGCTGCTGGAGACCGAAGCCGGATTGCTGCTCGACAACGTGGCGGTGCGGCCGGAACTGCATGGCCGTGGGATCGGGCGGGCGCTGATCGGTTTCGCCGAGGCCGAGGCGCGGCGGCGTGGTCATGTTGCCATCCGGCTCTACACCCATGTGCTGATGACAGAGAACATCGCCCTCTATGCGAACCTGGGCTTCACCGAGACCGGGCGGGTGACGGAGAAGGGATTCGACCGGGTCTATATGGAGAAGGATCTGCGGTAGCAGATCAGCCGCCGGCGAGCAGGGTGGTGAGTTGGCCCAGATGGTGTGGTGAAGAAGCATATCCCGGCAGGCCTCGGCTGGGCGGGGGGGGGCGCGCGGCGATTGTGCTTTCGCCGGAACGGGAGTAAAAAGCAGAAAGCCGAAAGGTCCACCATCAACGGCAAACCTGAATCCCAATCCGGACGGAGCCTGATCGCCATCGGCGGTCCCATCCTGGCGCTGCTGGCGGCTCTGGCCCTGCCGCTGGCGGCCCAGGACTTCGTCTTCAACAACGGCACGGAGCCGCAATCCCTGGATCCGGCCCTGATCACCGGCATTCCCGAATCCCGCATCAGCTACGCCCTGTTCGAAGGCCTCACCGTCAACGACGCCCAGACCGGCCTGCCGGTGCCGGGCCTGGCTTCCAGCTGGACCGTCAGCAGGGACCTGCGCACCTACACCTTCACCCTGCGCGACACCACCTGGTCCGACGGCACGCCGCTCACCGCCCAGGACGTGGTGGACGCCTGGCTGCGGGTGCTGAACCCCAAGACCGCCTCCCAGTACGCCTACCTGCTGGGCGACAACATCGCCGGCGCCGACGCCTTCCTCAAGGGCCAGGGTCCCGCCGACCACGTCCAGATCCACGCCCCGGACCGGCACACCTTCGTGGTCACCTTCGTGGGACCCCTGCCCTACGCCCTGGCCATGCTCGCCCACAACGCCTTCATGGTCACCCCCACCTTCGCGGTGAACCGCTTCGGCCCGGGCGAATGGACCAAGCCCGCCCACTTCATCGGCAACGGCCCCTACGTGCTCAAGACCTGGCGCCCCCAGGACCAGATCGTGGTGGTCAAGAATCCACGCTACTGGGACGCCGCCAACATCAAGCTGCACACCATCACCTACCTCACCATCGAAGACCAGAACGTGGCCTTCGACAAGTACCGGGCCGGGGAGATCGACTACGTCCCCGACGATTCCATCCCGGTGGGCCGCATCGACGAGATCAGGCTGCGCAAGGACTACCACCACCAGCCCAGCTCCTCCATCTACTACTACACCTTCAACGTCACCCGGAAGCCCTTCGACGACGTGCGGGTGCGCAAGGCCCTGTCCATGGCCGTCAACCGCGAGGAGCTGGTGCGCCAGGTGCTCAAGGCCGGGGACGTGGCCACCGCCGGCTTCGTGCCGCCCATGGGGGGCTTCGCCACCACCCGGGGCAACGGCTTCGACCCGGACCAGGCGCGCCGGCTGCTGGCCCAGGCCGGCTACCCCGGCGGCCGGGGCTTCCCGAAGATCACCTTCACCTACAACACCAGCGCCCGGCACAAGCTGGTCTGCGAGTGGGTGCAGCAGCAGTGGCAGTCCATCCTGGGCATCGACATGGACCTGCACAACCTGGAGTGGAACACCTTCCTGGACACCAAGCAGAAGACCCACGATTTCCAGATCGCCCGGGCCGGCTGGGTGGCGGACTACCTGGATCCCAGCAACTACCTGGACATGTTCAAGTCCAGGGCGGGGAACAACGACGGGCTGTACTCCAACAAGCGCTACGACGCGCTCCTGGGCCGGGCCGCCACCATGCCCGCCGGCCCGGCCCGCAATCAGGTGCTGGAACAGGCCGAGGACATCCTCGTCACCCAGGACCAGGCGGTCATCCCGTTCTTCTTCTACGTGACCCGGTTCATCCTGGACGACCGCAAGTGGGGCGGCATCTGCCTCAACACCATCGACATCCACCAGCCCCGCTGGTGGTACCCCAAGTGAGGCCGCTATGCTGCGTTTCATGATCCGGCGCGCCCTGAGCCTGATCCCCACCATCTTCCTGATCATCACCTTCTCCTTCATCATCATCCGGGTCGCCCCGGGCGGGCCGTTTGCCAGCGAGAAGCAGCTGCCCCCGGAGATCCTGGCCCATGTGCAGAAGCGCTACCACCTGGACGAATCCGTGCCCCGTCAGTACGTGCGCTACCTGGGCGACTTCGTGCGGGGCGACCTGGGCCCCTCGTTCCGCTACAAGGACTTCTCCGTGAACGAGCTGATCGGCTATGCCCTGCCCCCGTCCATGCTCATCGGCGCCCTGGCCCTGCTGCTCTCCGTAGTGGTGGGCATCGGCGCCGGGGTGATCTCGGCCCTGCGCCAGAACAGCTGGATCGACTATGGCGCCATGTCCCTGGCGGTCATCGGCATCTCCGTGCCGCTGTTCGTCATCGGCCCGGTGCTGAAGCTGGGCCTGGCCCTGGACCACCACTGGCTGCCCACCTCCGGCTGGCTGGGCGGGCGCAGCGGATGGCTGGTGCTGGTCATGCCGGTGCTCACCCTGGCCCTGCCCTACATGGCCGGGATCGCCCGGCTCACCCGCGCCTCGGTGCTGGAGGTGCTCCGGGCCGACTACATCCGCACCGCCCGGGCCAAGGGCCTCACCGAGACGGTGGTGGTGCTGCGCCACGTGCTCAAGGGCGCCCTGCTGCCGGTGGTGTCCTACCTGGGGCCGGCCTTCGCCGGCATCATCACCGGCACCGTGGTGGTGGAGACCATCTTCGCCATCCCCGGCATGGGCCGGCTGTCCATCCAGGCCGCCATCAACCGCGACTATACCCTGATCATGGGCGACGTCATCGTGTTCTCGGTGATCCTGGTGGTCATGAACTTCGTGGTGGATCTCTGCTACGGTTTCCTGGATCCGCGCATCTCCTACTCCTGAGGCCATGAATGCCCCCCGACCCCCTCGCCAGCGACGCCTTCGACCGCACCGAGCGCCCGGTCTCGCCCTGGGCGGACGCCTGGCGCCGGCTGCGCCGGAACCGCATGGCCCTGGCCAGCCTGGTCATCATCGCCCTCTACGGGCTGCTGTGCCTGGCGGCGCCGGTGCTGCCCATCCACCCCTACGCGGAGCAGGTGGTGGCCCACGAGAACCTGCCGCCCTCCTTCCGCCCGGCCGGCCAGCTCATGCTGGCGGCCCGCGGCACCTACCTCCAGGAGCTCCGGGCCGCCGAGAACCGCGCCGAGCTCACCGCGGACGAGCAGGCCGAGCTCACCGGCATGGCCCGGGCCATCCGCACCGACCCAGTGCACCGGCGGCACTACTGGCTGGGCACCGACGAGCTGGGCCGGGACATGCTGTCCCGCCTGCTCTACGGCGGCCGGATCTCCATCCTCATCGGCCTGGTGGGCACCCTCACCTCCATGCTCCTGGGCATCGCCCTGGGCAGCATCGCCGGCTATGCCGGCGGCACCCTGGACAACCTGATCATGCGCTTCGTGGACATCATGTACGGGCTGCCCTACATGCTGCTGGTGATCATCATGATGGCCCTGTTCGGCCGCAACATCCTCAACCTGTTCGTGGCGGTGGCGCTGATCTCCTGGCTCACCCTGTGCCGGGTGGTGCGCGGGCAAGTGATCAGCCTCAAGCACGCGGAGTTCGTGGAGGCGGCGCGCTCCATGGGCGCCAGCCCGGCCCGGATCATCTTCCGCCACCTCACCCCCAACACCCTCGGGGTCATCGTGGTGTTCTCCACCCTCATGGTGCCGCAGTTCATCATGACCGAATCGTTCCTGTCCTTCCTGGGCCTGGGGGTCTCGGCGCCCCTGGCCTCCTGGGGCTCCCTGGTGGCGGAAGGGGCCGGGGTGATGTCGCTGTATCCCTGGCAGCTGCTGGGGCCGGCCATCGCCATGACGGTGTTCCTGTTCGCCATGAACTTCCTGGGAGACGGGCTGCGGGACGCGCTCGATCCCCAGGGCCGGCGCGGGGGGCCATCATGACCGACGACCCCCTGCTCAGCGTCCAGGACCTGCGCACCTGGTTCCACACCGACGAGGGCCTGCTCAAGGCCGTGGACGGGGTCAGCTTCGACCTGAAGCGGGGCGAGACCCTGGGCCTGGTGGGCGAATCCGGTTCCGGCAAGAGCGTCACCAACCTCTCCATCCTCAACCTGGTCCCGCCGCCGGGCCGCATCGCGGGCGGCCGGGTGCTGTTCCACGGCCAGGACCTGCTGGGCATGCCCGGGGGCGCCATCCGGGCCATCCGCGGCGACCGCATCGCCATGATCTTCCAGGACCCCATGACCTCCCTCAACCCGTTCCTGCGCATCAGCACCCAGATGATGGAGCCTTTGATGCTGCACCAGGGGCTGGGCCGGAGGTTGGCCAAGGCCCGGGCCATCGAGATGCTCCAGCTGGCCGGGATCCCCGGGGCGGAGCGGCGCATCGAGCAGTACCCCCACCAGTTCTCCGGCGGCATGCGCCAGCGGGTGATGATCGCCATGGCCCTGTCCTGCAACCCGGAGATCCTCATCGCCGACGAGCCCACCAGCGCCCTGGACGTGACCATCCAGGCGCAGATCCTGGACCTCATCAAGGACCTCACCCAGCGCCTGGGCACCGCGGTGATCCTCATCACCCATTCCCTGGGCGTGGTGGCCGGCATCTGCGACACCCTCTGCGTGATGTACGCCGGCCGGATCGTGGAGCGCGGCCCCACCGGGGAGGTGTTCGAATCGCCCAGGCATCCCTATACGCAGGGGCTGATCCGGTCGGTGCCCCGCCTGGACCGCAAAAATCAGTTCGTCTCGTGTATCCCCGAAGGGGATACCGAGAAGGGCCCGGAGCGGCTGGCCTCCATCCCCGGCCAGCCGCCCAATGTCATCGACCTGCCCGAATGCTGCCCCTTCCACCCCCGCTGCGGCCAGGCCATGGACCTGTGCCGGCGGCGCTATCCGCCGGCCACGGAGCCCGGCGAAGGCCGGCTGGTGCAGTGCTGGCTCTATCCCGAGGAGGCCGGCCATGAGCGCTGACCCGCTCCTGCTGGAGGTGAAGGGCCTGAAGATGCACTTCCCGGTGAGCCGCGGCTTCGGGCGCGCGCCGGGCTGGATCTACGCCGTGGACGGCATCGACTTTCACCTGCGCAAGGGCGAGACCCTGGGCCTGGTGGGGGAATCCGGCTGCGGCAAGTCCACCACCGCCCGGGCCGTGGCCCAGCTGCACCGCCCCACCGCCGGCCAGGTCCTGCTGAAGGGCCAGGACCTCACCCGGCTGGAGGGCACCCCGCTGATCGCGGCGCGCCGGGCCATGCAGATGGTGTTCCAGGACCCCTACGCCTCCCTGGACCCGCGCATGACCGCCGGCGACATCATCGCCGAGCCCCTGCGCATCTACAACACCCGGGGCATCACCCACGTCTCCCGCCAGGACCTCTCGCTGCGGGTGGATGAGCTCATGGAGCGGGTGGGCCTCTCCCGCCGGTTCAAGAACCGATATCCGCACCAGTTCTCCGGCGGGCAGCGGCAGCGCATCGGCATCGCCCGGGCCCTGGCCCTGCGCCCCGAGCTGGTGCTGTGCGACGAGCCGGTGTCGGCCCTGGACGTCTCCATCCAGGCGCAGATCCTCAACCTGTTCAAGGACCTGCAGGCGGAATTCGGGCTGGCCTACCTGTTCATCGCCCACGACCTGGCGATCATCGAGTACATCTCCACCCGGGTGGCGGTGATGTACCTGGGCACCATCGCCGAGCTGTCGGACGCCGCCGACCTGTACTGCAACCCCCTGCACCCCTACACCCAGGCCCTGCTCTCCGCCGCCCCGATCCCCGACCCCAAGGTGGAGGCCTCGCGCCAGCGCATCATCCTCACCGGCGACGTGCCGTCCCCGGACCGGGTCCGCGCCGGCTGCCCGTTCTACGACCGCTGCTGGAAGCGCATGGACCACTGCCGGGAACGCACGCCCCGCCTGCGCGAGGCCGGCCCGGGCCATCAAGTCGCCTGTTTCCTATACCATGACCCAGACTAGCACCCGTCGAGGAGCTTGCTCCGCTACGGGTGCTAGTGCCCAGAACGGCCGCTGTGTCCCGAACGGACCCAACGGTGCTGAGGGCCTGAAGCGGGAGCTCTCGCTGGTTCAGGCGGTGGCCCTGAACATGATCGACATGGTCGGCATCGGGCCGTTCGTGGTGCTGCCCCTGGTCATCGGCATCATGGGCGGGCCGCAGCACGTCCTGGCGTGGCTCGCCGGGGCGGCGCTGGCGCTGCTGGACGGCTGCATCTGGGCCGAGTTCGGCGCGGCCATGCCCCAGGCCGGCGGCAGCTACGTTTTCCTGAGGGAGTCCTACGGCCCGCGCTGGGGCAGGATGATCGCGTTCCTTTTCATCTGGCAGACCATGATCCAGGCGCCCCTGGTGGTGGCCAGCGCCGCCATCGGCTTCGCCCAGTACCTGTCGTTCCTGGTGCCCCTGAACGCCGTCACCCGGCGGGCCGCCTCGGGCGCCCTGGTCATCGCCGTGACCTGCCTGCTCTACCGGAAGATCTCCACCATCGGCAAGATCACCGTGGCCCTGTGGCTCACGGTGCTGGCCATCCTGTCCTGGTTCATCATCGGCGGCCTGTCCCACTTCAACCCCCGGCTCGCCTTCGACTACCCCCCCGGCGCCTGGGATTGCCGCTGGGCGTTCTGGGTGGTCCTGGGCCAGGCCAGCGTGAAGACCATGTACTCCTACATGGGCTACTACAACGTGTGCCACCTGGGCGGCGAGATCCGCGACCCGGAAAAGAACATCCCGCGGGCGATCTTCATCTCCATCCTCGGCATCGCCGCCATCTACCTGGCCATGCAGTACGCGGTGGTGGGCGTGGTCCCCTGGCGGGAAGCCAAGGAGTCCACCTTCATCGTCAGCACCCTCATCGAGCGGCTGTACGGCCACGCCGCGGCCGATGTGGCCACGGTCCTGGTGCTGTGGATCGCCTTCGCCTCCCTGTTCGCGGTGATGCTGGGCTACTCGCGGGTCCCCTACGCCGCGGCCCTGGACGGGAACTTCTTCAAGGTGATGGGCCGGCTCCATCCCACCAAGGGATTCCCGCACATCTCCCTGCTCTGGCTGGGCGGCACCGCCTTCGTGTTCAGCCTGCTGTTCCGCCTCAGCGACGTGATCAACGGCATCCTGGCCATGCGCATCCTGGTGCAGTTCATCGGCGGGGCCGCGGGCCTGATGCTGCTCCATGCCCGGATCGGCAGGGCACGCCTGCCGTTCAGGATGTGGCTCTATCCCCTGCCGGCGGTCATCGCCATCGTCCTGTGGAGTTCCATCCTGGTGTCCACGGGATGGCGCTTCGCCGTTTCCGGACTGGGCATGACCCTGGCCGGGGCCGCGGTCTACCTGATCCTCAACGGAGTCCCGCCCAGAAGGAGCCCAACATGAAGCCCTTTTCCATGCTCATCACCGATTCGGGACTCGGCGGCCTGTCCATCTGCGCCGAGGTGGTGGAGGGCCTCGGGCGCGGCCGGGAACCCCGGAGCGTGGCCGTGACCTATTTCAACGCCCGCCCGGAACAGGACGGAGGCTACAGCTTCATGCCCACCCTGGAAGAGAAGCTCCGGGTGTTCGACCAGGCGCTGCTGGGCATGGCCCGCTTCCAGCCGGACCTGCTGGTCATCGCCTGCAACACCCTGTCGGCGCTGTATCCCCGCACCGCCTTCAGCCGCGGCAACCAGATCCCGACCCTCGAGATCATCGAGTTCGGGGTGCAGATGATGTTCGAGCGCCTGCGGTTGCAGCCGCGCAGCCAAGTGATCATCTTCGGTTCCCCGGTCACCATCGAGGAGGGCGCGCACGCGTCCCGGCTGATCGCCAAGGGCATCCGGCCCGACCGGATCATCGCCCAGCCCTGCCCGGGGCTCGCCCTGGGCATTGAAGCCGACCCGGCGAGCCGTGACGTGGGGGAGATGGTCAGCCGTTTCGTGGGCGAGGCCGCGGCGCGGATGCCGGCCGGACCTCGGCCCATTCTGGCGGCCCTGTGCTGCACCCATTTCGGGTACAGTCTGGCGGCGTTCGAACGGGCCCTGGCGGCGCATTTCCAGGGGGTTCCAACCATCCTCGACCCGAACCGGGCCATGAGCGCCCACCTCTGCCCCGGAGACGGGCTCCCGGGGCAGCCGGAGGTCCACATCGAGCTGAACGTCGTCTCCAAGATTCTGTGGAGCCCGGAGAAGATCGCCTCGATCTCGGCGGCCCTGGAGTCCGTCTCACCCGCGACGGCCGAGGCCTTGCGCCGGTACCGCCACGATCCAGAGCTGTTCTAACTAGCGAAATTCCTTGCGCACATCTTCGATGGGAAGCGTGACCACTTCGAGCTCGCCGAAGCGCCGGGTGACCCGGTGGCGCACCCCGGGACACAGCAGGTAGTTTCCCCCCTGCGGATAGTTCTCGCGGAAGGCCTTCAACCCGCGCGGTTCGAAGGCGTCCTGATTCCACTTGCACTCCAGGGCATCCACGGTGTCCCGCCCGCGAGGCAGCACGAAGTCGATTTCCCGCTGCTGTTTGTCCCGCCAGAAGTGGATCTTCGGCACCTGGGTCGAGCGCAGGGTGTCAAGGACGAGATGCTCCCATAGGAGCCCGCAATCCTCGGGCCGCAGATCCTCCCATCCCCTCGCGTACCGGACGAAACCCGTATCGAATCCATAGACCTTGGGCCGGGCCAGAATCTCCCTGCGGCCGCCTTCCGCGAAGGGGCGCACCCAGCAAGTCATATGGGTGATCTGGAGGACATCCATCCAGGACACCACGGTGGGGCGGCTGACGCCAAGCCTGTTCCATCCGTTCCATCCAGAGGGGCCGCTCAATCATGAAAGTAGACTTTACATTTAGACGTCTAATTGTAAAGTCTATTTTCAAGGGCCTCGGTGGATGGCCGGATGACGCATCTCATCCTCAATCAAATCATTGGTTGAGATGCCACTCCCCGCAGGCGGCCTGGAACAGCTGCAGGCGTCCGGGCTGGTCGATCCAGTAGGTCGCGAACGCCTTGCCCAGCCGCTGCCCCGCCACCACGTCGCTGGGGTAGTGGACCCCGCCCAGCACCCGGTCGGTGCCCAGCAGGCTGCCCGTGGCGGTGATGGCGTTCTGGTCGCCGGGATCCAGCTGGCAGAGGATCTGGGCGTAGACCGTGCCCAGGGTGGCGTTGGTGCTGGGATAGGAATAGGTGGAGGCCACGGGGAGGACGGGAACCACCGCCGGGAAGGTCACGTAGGGGCGGGGCCGGAGAAAGGTGCTCTGGAGGGCTTCCAGGATGGGCAGCAGATCCTGCCGGGCCTGCTCAAGGATGGACACGGTCACGGGGAAGTTGGCGATCTCGATGGGCTGGGGCGCGGGGCCGGCGGCGACGCCCAGGTGGATGTCGTCGGCGAAGCAGCCGAAGCTCGGCGTGCCTTCGCTCCTGGCGCGGATGACGTCCTGGTCCGTGCGGGAGCTCTGCAGCCAGAGCAGGACGGCCAGCTCCTCCTGGGTCGTCACGGTGCCCAGCTGGGGATACAGCCCGACCACGGCCAGCCAGTCCGGTTCCGCCGCCGCGCACAGCGGGGCGCAGCTGGCGCCGGCCAGGATCAGGGAAAACAAGGGACACAAAGGCAACAAACGCATACGGTCCTCCGGAAATGAGGAGAGAGTCTGCCACCCCTGCCGGCCAAATTGAAGCTAAAGTTTGTTATAATTAATACTTATAATCGTTTTCTAGGATTCTCCGGATCAGCCTGCCACCAGCGGCTTGCCGCACAGCGCCGCGATCCGGTCCCCCGCCTCCCGCAGGCGCCCGGCGCGGCGGGCGGGGAGGTGGTCGATGAGGCAGCGCCGGCCGTCGGCGCATTCCATGACCAGATCAAGGAACGGCTTGCGGTGCCGGAAGCGCCTGGGGCCGTGGTCATCGGCGCGACGGCCCTCCAGGGCGGCGGCCTTCCCCTCCCTTTCCGCCTCCGAACCCGGGATGGTGCCCGCCACCACCGGAACCAGGCGGAACCGCTCGATGGCCGCGAACTGGAACACGGAGGCATTGGCCGCGAAGGACAGTCCCACCCGGTGCACCACCCGGCCCCGGCCGGCGTCGAAGCTCCAGTTGTCCTCGTAGAGCCCGCCCAGGGCCACCAGGACCAGGATGGTCCAGGCCATGGGTCCGGGGCGCCCGCCGCCCAGGGCGATCCCCGTCGCCAGGGCGGCCAGGACCAGCGCCATGGCGGCCCGGTACCACCGGGGCAGGCCGTACACCAGGCGGTCCGGGCTGTGCGAACTCAAGCTGAGGGGAATCTCCACGCCAGAAAGCCTATCAGCCCCCGCGGGGTGGCGGTGCGATGATTAGGTAACCACCTGGAGGCTCCATTGCCGCGCATCGAATGCATCGCCATCGGTTCCGAACTGCTCACCAGCGGGCGCCTGGACACCAACTCGGTGTGGCTGGCCGAGCGGCTGGGGGACATGGGGCTGACCCTGCGCCGCAAGACGGCGGTGGGGGATGACCGGGAGGACATGCGCCGGCTGTTCCGGGAGGCCCTGGACCGCTCGGACATCATCCTGTGCACCGGCGGCCTGGGCCCCACCTTCGACGATTTCACCAAGGAGGTCTGGGCCGAGGTGGTGGGGGCGCCGCTGCGGGAGGATCCCCAGGCCAGGGAGGAGATGCTGGCCTACTACGCGGCCCGGAACCGGGTCCCGTCCACCAGCAACTTCCAGCAGGTGCTGATCCCGGAAGGCGCGGAGCGGGTGCGCAACCCCGCCGGCACCGCCCCCGGCGTCTACTGGGAGGATCCCAAGGGCTTCCCCGGGCGGCGCGTCATCCTGTTCCCGGGGGTGCCCCGGGAGATGAAGCTCATGTGGGAGCAGCAGGTGGCGCCCCGGCTCCAGTCCCTGGCCGGCGCGCCCATGCGCACCCTGCGCATGGTGTTCGGCTCCGTCCCGGAAAGCGCCCTGGGCGAGCGCACCCAGGCCCTGCGCGAGCAGTTCGGCCAGGTGGAGTGGACCATCCTGGCCGGGATCCAGCACGTGGAGCTGGTGGGCCGGACCCCGGACCCGGCCGTCCTGGAGGCCGCCCTCGCGGCCTTCCGGCGGGAAATGGGCCCGGACCTGGCCCACGTGGGGGCCGAGGGCGGCATCGAGAATGCCGTGGTGGACCTGCTCAACCGCCGGGAGCAGACCCTGGCCGTGGCCGAAAGCATGCCCGGGGGCAACCTGGCGGCCCGGCTCTGCGCCATTCCCGGGGTGTCCTCCGTGTTCCTGGGCGGCGCCACGGTCTACTCCGCCCTGGCCAAGGCCAGACTGGCCGGCCTGGAACTGCCCTTCATCATGGCCAACGGCACCGTGTCCGAACCGGTGACCATCGCCTTGGCCAAGGCCATCCGCGGGCGGCTCGAGACCCACTGGGGCCTGGCGGTGACCGGCAACGCCGGCCCCACCGAGGACAAGGACGGCCCGGCCCCCATCGGCACCTGCCTGGCGGCCGTGGCGGGGCCGGAGGGCACCGAGTGCAGGACCTTCCGGCTCCCGGGAGGCCGGGCCGAGCTGCAGGTGCGGGGCGCGTCCTGGGCCCTGGACATGCTCCGGCGCAAGCTGCTTTGAGGAACCAGCCCCAATCAGCTAGACTCCATGTCTGGGCTCTGCCCAGGCATGGAGTGGGGGCGTGGGGGGACGGAGAGCGAACAAAGTGAGCGCGCGGTCCCCCCACAGTCATATTAAAGTTCAACGATGAGCCATGCGATGACCACGACCTATCTGACCTGGTGCCTCGGCGCCTTCCTGTCGGGCAGCATCCCCTTCGGCCTGCTGCTGATGAAGCTGGCCGGCAAGGGCGACGTGCGCACCCAGGGCTCGGGCAACATCGGCGCCACCAACGTCATGCGTTCGGGGGGCAAGGCCCTGGGCATCGCCACCCTGCTGCTGGACGCGGCCAAGGGGTTCCTGCCGGTGTTCCTGGCCCGACAGGCGGGCCTGGGCCCGGAAATCCTCGCCTGGCTGGTGCTGGCGGCGGTGGCCGGCCACGTCTTCACCCCCTGGCTGAAATTCAAGGGGGGCAAGGGGGTGGCCACGGCCCTGGGCACCGTCCTGGCCTACCACCCGGCCATGGTGCTGCCGGCCTTCGCGGTGTTCCTGGCGACCCTCCTGGTCTCCCGCTACGTGAGCCTGGGCAGCATCCTGGCGGCGCTGGCCCTGTTCCTCACCGCCCTGGGCCTGGCCGGCCCCTGGGCCACCCTGCCGCAGCCCGCAGACCTGCCCCGCTGGCCGGCGCTGCTGGCCTGGGCCCTGCTGGCGGCGCTGGTGATCGCCAAGCACCGGCCCAACCTGGAGCGGCTGCTCCGGGGCACCGAATCCCGTTTCTGGGGCGCCAAACATGACTAGACGATCCGAGATCTCCATCTTCGGCGCGGGCGCCTGGGGCACCGCCCTGGCCATGGCCTGGGCCCGCCAGGGGGCCCAGGTGGCCCTGTGGGGCCATCCCCCGTCCCTGGTCTCCACCCTGGCCCTGCGGCGCCGCCACCCCAGCCTGCCGGACGTGGAACTGCCCGCCAGCGTGCGGCCCCTCAGCGACCCCACGGACGCCTTCCCCGCCTCCATCTGGGTGAGCGCCCTCCCCACCCAGGTGAACCCCCAGGTGTGGACCGACTTGGCCGCCCGCACCGCCCTGCGGCCCGAGCTGATGATCCACGTGAGCAAGGGCATCATCCAGGGCAGCCACCTGCGGGTCTCCCAGGTGCTGGAGCCGCTGCTCCACGTGCCGGTGGGCGTGCTGTCCGGCCCGACCTTCTCCGACGAAGTTTCCCGGAACCTGCCCACGGCCATCCTGCTGGCCCTGCCCGCCGCCGTGGCCGACCAGCGGGCCCAGGAACTGCAGGCCCTGCTCGCCACCCCCAACCTGAGGGTGTACCTGAGCCGGGACGTGCTGGGGGTGGAGCTGTGCGGCGCCTTCAAGAACATTCTGGCCATCGCCGCCGGCCTGGTGGAATCCCTGGGCCTGGGCAACAACGCCCGCGCCGCGCTCATCACCCGGGGCCTGGCCGAGATGGCCCGGCTGGTGGAGACCCTGGGCGGCAGGCCGGAGACCGTGATGGGCCTGGCCGGCATGGGCGACCTGCTGCTCACCGCCACCGGCGCCCAGAGCCGCAACCGCCGGTTCGGAGCCATGCTGGGCCAGGGCATGACCGCGAAAGCGGCCACCCAGGCCCTGGGCGACAGCGTGGTGGAGGGGGCCTTCACCACCGAGGCGGCCCTGGGCCTGGCCCGCCAGTACGGGCTGGAGCTGCCCATCACCCAGGAGGTGGGACGGCTGCTCAAGGGCGCCGATCCGCGGGAATCGGTGAAGCGGCTGATGCAGAGGTCGCTGAAGCCCGAGTGATTCAGGCCAGGCTGGCAGGAATGTCCCGCTGGCCATGCAGGATCCGCCACACGTCCAGGTGATCGTCCCCTTCCACGAAGAAGATCAGATACGGATAGCGCGCCACCGGCCAGCTGCGGAGGCCAGGGAGGTCAAGCTCATGGGCGTATCGGGGAGACCCGGAGAACGGGTAGCGCCCGATATGGCCCAAGGCCCGCTCCAGGGCGTCCACAAAGCCCATGGCGGCCTTTTCCGCACCCTCGCTGAGGTAGAAATCCACAGCATCCTGGAAATCTTGAACTGCCCGGGCCCGCGGGATGACCGGTTTCTGCTTCACTTCTTGGCGCGCCCGCGGATGCTTTGGCGCACCCCCTCGAAATAGGTTTCATCGGCAACCTCCCCGGTCGGAGAGGCGGCGCCCTCCAGCAGCAGGTTGCGCAGGCGGCTGCGGTCCTGATCCTTCCGGATCAGTTCCCGGACGAATTCACTGCTTGTGCCGTAGCCGCCTTCGAGGACCTGATGGTCCACGTATGACTTGAGGGATTCGGGGAGGGAAATGTTCATCGTGCCCATGGCTCAATCTAAGGACTTTGGCAAAATTTGGCAAGCCCTCACTCCAGGTTCGCGCCCTGCTCCCGGATCTGGTCCAGCGCCCCCTTGGCCGCCATCACGGCCCGGGTCATGGCCAGACGCTTGCACTTGGAACCGCAGGTGTTGAGTTCCCTCAGCAGCTCCTGGCTCCAGATGTCCAGGGCCTTGCCGCCCAGGCCGCCCGCCTTCAGACGTTCGGCGAAGTCGTCCAGGTGGGCGCTGATCCGCACCAGCTCCTCCCGCACGTCCTGGCGCTCGGCCAGGGCCCCGGCCTCGGCCACCACCCGCTCGGCCGGAAGCTGCCCGGCGAGCTGGGCGTCCTTCAGCACCTGCTCCAAGCGCTGGCGGTACTGCTCAGGCAGCTCCCGGGCCTGCAGCTCCGCTTCAACGCGCAGGGTCTCCCCCAGCGTCCGCAGGCTGGCCAGGCCCTCCCGGAAGAACGGCTCCAGCCGCTGGGCCTCCCGGGCGCGGGCGGTGTTCCAGGCCGCCAGCAGGGTGTCCAGGCCCGCCATGACCGTGGCTTCCAGCCGCTCCGCCAGGCCGGAACCGGGCGACACCCAGGCGCCGGGCAGCCGGAAGAAGGCCTCGGCGGTGAGCGGGGGCAGGTTCAACCATTCGGCGTCCTCCTGCCAGGACTTGGCCATGGCCCGCAGCAGCGGGCGGTTGATCTGGGGCTCCAGCGCGGGCTCGTCCTGGACCTCCACCGACAGGTCCAGCTTGCCCCGCTGGGCGGCCTCCCGGACCCGGGCCCGGATGGCCGCCTCCAGCGGGAACAGGGCCGGATGGATGCGCAGGGAGAGATCCAGGGCCTTGTGGTTCACGGAACGCAGCGTGAGGCGCAGCTGCCCCGTCTCCAGCGGCAGCACCTGTTCGGCGAAAGCGGTCATGGAACGCATGGTCACTCCTCTTCAAGCTTGCCCAGCAGCCAGGATTTCGACCGCATCCGCTCCATGCCGCGTTCGGGGATGAGCTCCAGCGGCGCCTTGAGCCCGGGCTCCAGGCCCAGCCGGGGCACCGCCGCCCGCTGGAAGCCCAGCCTGGCCCCCTCCTGCAGCCGCAGGGGCAGCTGGGCCACCGGACGCACCTCGCCGGTGAGGCCCACCTCTCCCAGGAACAGCGTCTTGGGGGCCAGCACCCGGCCCAGGGCGCTGCTGGCCAGGGCGGCGATCACCGCCAGGTCCGCGGCCGGGTCCTCGATCTCCAGGCCGCCGGCCACGTTCAGGTAGACGTCCCGGTCGTGCAGTTGGATGCCGCCGCGCCGCTCGGCCACGGCGCAGAGCATGGCCAGCCGTTGCCCGTCGATGCCGAGTGCTGTCCGCCTGGGGATCCCCAGGCCGGCGGAGGCCACCAGGGCCTGGATCTCCACCACCACCGGCCGGGTGCCGGAGAGCACCACCGTGGCCGCGCAGCCGGGGCTGGGCTCGGCGTCCAGGAAGAACGGGTTGCCGTCCACCGGCACCAGGCCGTGCTCGGTCATGGCGAACACCCCCAGCTCGAACGCGGCGCCGAAGCGGTTCTTCAGGGCGCGCAGCAGGCGGTGGTGGTGGTGCCGGTCCCCTTCGAAGGCGAGCACGGTGTCCACCAGGTGCTCCAGCACCTTGGGGCCGGCCAGGGTGCCGTCCTTGGTGACGTGGCCCACCAGCACCAGCGGCGTGCCCGTGGTCTTGGCCCACCGGGCCAGCAGGGTGGCGCAGCCGCGCACCTGGCTCACCGAGCCGGCCGAGGACTCGAACTCTGGGTCGAACAGGGTCTGGATGGAGTCCACCAGCAGCAGCGCCGGCTTCATGGTCTCGGCCGCCTCCAGGATCCGGCGCACGTCGGTCTCGGCAAACAGGTGGATGGCCGGGTTCTCCGCCCCCAGGCGCCGGGCCCGCAGCTTGATCTGGCGCTCGCTCTCCTCGCCGCTGGCGTAGAGCACCGCGCCCCCGCAGGCGGCGGCCCACTGCAGCACCAGGGTGGACTTGCCGATGCCGGGCTCCCCGCCCAGCAGCACCACCATGCCCGGGACCACCCCGCCGCCCAGCACCCGGTCCAGCTCCAGCAGCCCGGTGGCGCACCGGTCCACGTCGCTCACCGCCACGTCGGCCAGGGACACGGGGTCCTGGTAGCTGCTCTGGGCGAATGCGCTGCGGGCCCGGGACAGGTCCTTGCGCAGCGCCCCCCGGACCTCCTCGATGGTGCCGAACCCTCCGCAGGCCCCGCACTTCCCCATGGGGCGCGGCACCCTCGCGCCACAGGCGGTGCATTCGAACACGGGCGAGGACTTGACCATCGTTTGACTCTACCACCGTGGGGCCCTGGCTTGTTTTG
>PLUC01000226.1 GCA_003165415.1 Holophagaceae bacterium | reverse complement strand
AGGTCGGCCCAGGAGATTTTCCGGCCGTACTTCTGCTTGATCGGCCAAAGCAGTCTGCGGGCCTTGTCGAGGTTGACGTTGTCCGGCCAGCTGTTCAGCGGAGCGAAGCGCTGGTTGCCGGTCCCCGCGCCGCCGCGGCCGTCCCTGATGCGGTACGTGCCGGCGCTGTGCCAGGCCATGCGGATGAACAAAGGTCCGTAGTGGCCGAAGTCGGCAGGCCACCAGTCCTGCGAATCCGTCATCAGGGCATGGAGGTCCTTGATGATGGCGTCCAGGTCGAGGCTCTTGAACTCCTCGGCGTAGTTGAACGCCTCGCCCATGGGGTCGGAGAGCGAGGAGTGCTGGTGCAAGATGTTCAACTTCAACTGATTGGGCCACCAGTCTGCGTTTGATGGAACTCCAGCAACCGTGTTTGTGCGAGCATCGCCCGAGAATGGGCACTTGGGTTCGGTTGACATGGTTCCCTCCTTTGGCTGTTTGAACTCGACTGCTCGTTCCAATCCAGGGTCTGGCACCCATCTATCAACTCATTTTTTATGGAACCTTCCACTGGATCCGTGAAGGTTAGTGAAAGCTGACCGACTGATCTTCATTATACTTGGCCCCCTTCTCCTAGGATCATCAATGGCCTGTTTTTTCACATCTGGGACCTTTTCGGAATGCCCAACAAGGCCCGAGTGAGCCTTACCCGGGGCATTCTGCCTGTGCCCTCGGCCAGCCCTACGATTGAGGCTATCCAGCGAGCCGGGTTGATAGTCAGGGCGGGCTTGGCCAAAGGGAGCCTGTTCTCCTCTTGAACCCGAAGACCAGGCCTTCCTCGCTCTGATCTCGTCCAGGCTGGGCATTGTCCCACCATTGTCCTGGGGCCATTCTACGCTGGGACTGGGTACTTACTCCTTTCCCAGTCCCGAGGGGCTCCGGGCTGGATGGTGAACAACGGGTGGGGCTCGGGCAGCAGCAAGCCCTGGCAGGCCACCAGCCGGTCCGGGCTACGCAGGGCCAGCTTGGCCTTCAAGTGTGCCCATTCGAAAGCCAACTGGCCCTCGGTCTCCATGATCAGGGCGGGCTTGGGAAGGTAGGGGATCAAGGTGCCATTGAACCGGTAGCTGCGCAGGACCGCTTCCGCGTGGACCGCATGGAGATAGGCCGCGATCGCGCTCAGGGGCTCGGCCTGGGCCCGGAACCTCAGGAGCTGGGGATGGGCCCGGTAGCCCCGCGTCAAGCCCCTCAGGACCGCCTGTGCCAGCAGGGCTTCCCGCCACAATCCAGCCAGCCCCTGCCGGTCAAGATACTTGGGATGGACTGTCCAGAGTCGCATCTACCCGTCCTGCTCCACGAAGACCAGCTTCTCAGTGTCGAAGCCAAGTGCCTTGGCCTCAGCGATCAGCTCCCGCTGTTTGGCCGGGTTCATGGTCGGCGTCCGGGACAGGAGCCATAGATAGGACTTGTTCGGGCCGGCGACCAGGGCGTATTGATAGCCATCCTGGTCCAGGTCGAAGACGACGTACGAACCGTAGAACGGCCCGAAGAAGGAGACCTTCAAGTAGCCTCGGTGCGGATCCTGGATGAAGAAGGCTTTCCCCGTGGCAGTCTTCCAAATCTGTTTCCTGGCTGACCACCCCTGGTTGACAACGCTCAGGCCACCGCCCCTGCGCAGGCTGTAGGTCGCCGTGACCTTGGTAAGCCCGCGCTCGAAGGAGTGGTCAAGCCTTGCGATTTCGTACCACTTCCCCAGGTAGCGGTTGGCCTCGAAGGATTCGACCGGCTTGATGTTCTCAGGGACGCCGACGCAGCCCATGGACAGGACCGTGCCCAGCGCCATCGCCCATGCGGCAAATCGTTTTCTCATATCTTCACCACGGGACCATGCTGGCACAGCCAAGCCCGAGCCGGGCGGGATCTTCCCGTCTGGGCTTCGGAATGGCCTGCTCCAGCACGATGACGGGAACGCTATTCCCTGTCGCTGGATTGGCACTAGCTTCAAGAAGACACCGATCCTGCCGGGGTTCGGCGACCTATAGGTTGTAACCTTGGAACCATCCTAGCTCCATTCCGGAGGACTCCCATGCCAGCCATCTTCACTCATGGCATTGTCGCCATCGACAAGTTGAAGGAGGCGGTGAAGCGCTTCCACAAGGCCGGCGCGAAGGGCCTGAGCCGGAACCAGCTCGCCAGGGACGTGGACCTGAGCCTCCGGGGCGTGGACCGGATCCTGGCCCAGCTCAGGAAGGACGGCGCCGTCATCGACGCCGACACCCCGCCCGGCCAGCGCAGCCAGGTCTACCGCATGACCCGGGCGCCGCGCTGGGACCGCAGAATATCCGGGGACACCCGCCTGGCCCTGCGCCTCGCGGGACTCGCCTTGTCGGCCTCCGGCACCCGCCAGTGGGACGGCATCCTGGAGGTCCTCAACGGCATCGCCGACGAGAAGATGACGGACGCGGACCGCGCGGTCTTCCAGCGCATGGAGCACGTGGTGCGCATCCAGGGGGACGTGGAAGATCCCATCGAAGGGGAGAAGGTGCTGGAGCCCCTGCTCCGGGCGCTGGAGGCGCGCAGCCTGGTCACCCTCGACTACCGGGCGGCGGGCTTCGAGAGCACCGCCAAGCTCCAGGTGGTCCCCTTCACCCTGGTCCACGACCTTTTCGCCGGCAGCGCCTTCCTCGTGGCCTGGAACCCAGCGAAGAGCCAGGTGACGCACCTGCGGCTGAACCGGATCGACGCCGTCAAGTTCGACGGGCGCGGGCTGCTGGGGCCGGAGGCTTTGCGCCTGCTTGAGCAGTCCGCCCACTACCAGGTCGGAGGCTGGGCCGATGACCTCGCTCCCTTCGAAGTGGTGGTCCAAGTCCGTGGACGATATTGGGTGCAGGCGCTCAAGGACGCCCCGCCGCCCCTGCCGGAGTACTGGTTCGAACCGGACGGGGAGACCCTGAAGGTCCACTTCAAGGCCAATCATCACGCCGGGGTGCTCTGCTGGGTGCTCCAGTTCGGAGCCGATGCCGTCGTGCTCTCACCGCCGGAACTGAGGGATGAGTTGGCAGCCAAAACGGCCGAAATGGCGGCCCTCTACCACCCCTGAAAGGCCCTTTGATCATTATTATTAAATCAATCAAGGAGATGAGCGGTCTGCTGGAACGGTTCGGCTGGAGCGACCGGGACCGGCGGTTGAAGAACGGCGACAGACAATGTCGCACCTAACGCCCTACCCTGGTAGTCGGGCAGGTGCCCGCAGAGAGGAAACTCATGATCAAGACCAGCCTCACCCACCCCCTGCGCATCGACAGCGTCCGCCCGCCCCGCCACGCGGGGGAGATCGGCATGACCCTATGCCCGGGCAAGACGGGGCAGAGCACCATTGACGGCTACTGGCGGCGGGATCTGGCGATGGATATGGAGGTCATCCGAGCCTGGGGCTGCACGCGTCTGGTCACCCTCATGGAAAGCGACGAGATCGCCGCCTTCCAGGTGGCAGACCTTCGGGAGAAGGTCCCGCCCGGGATCCGCCATTACCATCTCCCCATCCCCGACGGCGGGGTGCCCGATGCGGCCTGGGAGCAGCAATGGGCCCAGGTCGGTCCCCTCCTCGGGTGCGACCTGGTGCTGGGCGAACGGATCGTCATCCACTGCCGGGGCGGGCTCGGCCGGACCGGCCTGGTGGCGGCGCGGCTCCTGGTGGACCGCGGCATGGACCCGGAGGAGGCCATGGCGGCCGTCCGCAAGGCCCGGCCCGGCACCATCGAGAACCGGGCCCAGGAGGACTACGTCCGCAGCCATGCCAAGAGAACCGCCGGTCCGCCCACGCGTCCCTATCACCGGGTGTCTCCGGACCGGGCGAGCCGCTTCCGCGGATGCCTGCTGGGCGGGGCGGTGGGCGATGCCCTGGGGGCGCCGGTGGAATTCCTGGACCTCGCCGCCATCCGCGCCAGGTTCGGCAAGTCCGGCGTCAGGGACATGGCCCCGGCCTACGGCCGCCAGGGCGGGGCGATCACCGACGACACCCAGATGACCCTGTTCACCGCGGAGGGGATCCTGGGCGCCGACATCCGGGCCTTGGTGCCCCTGCCCTACATAGTCCGGGGCTGTGTATGCCGTTCCTACCTTCGCTGGCTGCACACCCAGGGCATCCCGGGAATGGCGGAGAAGGTGAGCCTGGAAGGCTGGCTGCTCGGCCAGCCGGCCCTGTTCTCGCAGCGCGCACCAGGCAACACCTGTGTTTCGGCGCTCTCTGGGATCGAGGACCCCGATGATCCCAAGCCGCCCCGCAACCAGTCCAAAGGCTGCGGAGGAGTCATGCGGGTGGCACCCGTCGGCCTCTATGCGGCCGGCCGACTGACCCCGGAACAGGCCTTCACCTTGGGCCGCGATGTCTCTGCCCTGACCCACGGGCACCCCACCGGCCAACTCCCCGGCGGGGCCCTGGCGGCGATCATCTGCCAGTTGGCCGAGGGCAAGAAGCTGCGCCCGGCCATCCAGCTCGCCAAACGGATCCTGCAGAGCCGCCCGGCCCACGGGGAGACCCTCCGAGCCATCACAAGAGCCGAACAGCTCGCAGCCGACCCCAGGCCCGACCCCGAGGTCCTGGCAGAGCTGGGCCAGGGCTGGGTGGCGGAGGAGGCTCTGGCGATCGCGCTCTGCTGCGCCCTGCGGGCCGTAAACCTGGAGGAGGGCGTGATCATGGCGGCGAACATCACCGGTGACAGCGACTCCACCGCCGCCATCACCGGGAACCTCATGGGCGCCATGCTGGGTGTCCATGAGATCCCCGAGCGCTGGCTGGAACCGCTGGAACTGCGGGGGGTCATCACCGAGGTGGCGGACCACCTGGCCATGGTCCACGACTGGGCGTCGGATTCCGCCGACGGCGACCATGAGAAGGCCGGGGTGGAAATGGCCTACTACTGGGAGCGCTATGGGGCCCACTGAATGGGTGACAAACGCGCGGCCAGGCCCGAATGGCGAACCAGGCTGGCATCGGCGGCGGCCCGGAAGAGTTCTGGCCGGGCGATGATCTGCACGGAGTGGGTGGCGCGGGTCATGGCCGTGTAGACCAGTTCCCGGGTGAGGAGCCGGTTGGGGCGGGTGGGGAGCACAAGGGCCACGGTCCGGTATTCCGCGCCCTGGGCCTTGTGGACGGACAGAGCGTAGGCCAGCTCCAGGTGCTTCAGGAGGGGCCCGGCGGCAAAGGCCTTGTAGCTGCCCAGGACAGGAAAGACAACGTCCAGGGTGTGGCCGCCGCCTTCCCGCGCCACCAGGAGCATCAGCCCCTGGTCGCCGTTGAAGATGCCGCGGCGGTAATCGTTGCGGGTCATCAGCACGGGCTCGCCCAGGGAGAAGTCCAGGTCCTTTCGCAACTTCCCGTCACCCCGGGCCTGGACCTTCCCGTGCAGGTGGGCGTTGATCTCGTGGACGCCCCGCAAGTCGGGGGCGTGCTTGAGGGCGCACAGGATACGGGCCTGGTTCTGGTAATCGAACAGTTCCTTGAGGCGGGGGAGGTCGCCGGGATCCCAGGTACCGTCCAGGCAGGTGAAAACGTGGCGGATCTTGTCGTGGAACCCATCCAGACCCTCGACCTGGACCGGCAGCCAGCGGTCCAGGAAGGCCGCCATGGCCGCCATGTCCAGGTCCGCAAGCTCGACCATGGATCCCTGGAACGGCTCGCCGCCTTCGCGGATCCGGATGGCCGCCTCCCCTTCGAAGAGGCCCTCCTCCGGCTCCTCCATGGGGCGGTCGGTCTGCACCGGGCGGTTGACCTTCCGGGAGGCCAGCAGGATGGCCCGGCCGGCTGCGTCCGCCAGCTTCATCCGCAGGCTCCTGGTGAGCAGGCTGCGGATGCGCGGCAGGCTCACCACCAGGTCCTTGAATACGCAACCGGGATCCACGGAGGGGAGCTGGTCCTTGTCGCCCAGCAGGATGAGGCGGGCCTCGGGCTTCACGGCCTGGAGGAGGCGGTCCATGAGAACCAGGTCGATCATGGAGGCTTCGTCCACGATCACCAGATCCGCTGAGAGGGGGTTGCCGGCATGATGGCGGTAGCGCTCCTGGGAGGGCACGTAGTCCAGAAGGCCGTGGAGGGTCCTGGGCATGGGGAGCCCGGGGGACAGGGCCACCCGGCCCAGATCCTTGGCCATGCGGTTGGCCGCCTTCCCCGTCGGGGCCGCCAGGCGGATCGCCTCGGGGGGCGTCCCCGCGGCCAGGGCGGCCTGGAGGATGGCCAGGACGATGGAGGTCTTCCCGGTGCCGGGGCCCCCGGTGATCAGGGAAAGCTTCCGGCGCAGGCCGGCGCGGACCGCCTGGCGCTGCTCCTCGGTGAGATCCATGGGTTCGCGGAGGATCGCCTCGGGGATCTCGGGCTCCGGGCCGTCCGGGAGGCCGGCCCGGGCCAGGACCCGCTCAGCGAATCCCCTTTCCGCCCGGTGGAGGCGGTGGCCGTAGAGGGCGCCCCGGTCCAGCACCAGGGGCCTCCGCCGGCCGCCTTCGCGGTCCAGGATGGCATCCAGCCTGGGGTCCTCGACCAGGGCGCGGACCTGGGCGGGATCCTCCCCGAACACACCGGCCAGATCGTCCAGGCCCTCGGGGCCGTCCAGGGGAAGGCAGGTGTGCCCCAATCCTTGGCCGGTGAGCACCAGGAGGGCAAGCAGGTAGGCTCCCCGGGCGAAGCCGGGGTCGGACGCCGGATCGGCGGCGAAGGAGGCCACCCCCTCGGCCAGGGGCAGCAGAGCCGCTTCCTGGTTGCAGGCGACCAGGGCCTTGAGCCAGGCCGGGGGCACCTCCGGGAGGACCGGCGTCCGGCTCCGGACGGTCTTGGTTTCAGGGACGTCCATGGGCCAGCTCCTTTTCGATCGCGCCCAGTTCCGTCTGCCAGGCCCGGACCTCCTCCCAGCCGGGCCGGAAGGTGTGGCTGCCGAGGCCCCCCGGGGCGCCCCGGAGGAAGAGGTAGATCCCGCCGCCGAAACCCGACTCGTAGTCCGCGAGGCTGGCGATGCCCAGGAACCGGACGATGGCCAGGGTGTAGATCTTCGCCTGGAGAGCATAGGCGTCTGCCACGGTGCGGGCGCAATCCGCAGGGCCGTAGGCGTCCAGGACGTTGCTCTTCCAGTCCACGAAGTAGGCCCGGTCACGCCAGCGGAAGAGGAGGTCGATGGAGCCCTCGAAAAAGTCCGTTCCGGGGCCCCTCAGGAATGTGAAATCCATCTCACGGAGGGCCTGCTCTGCGCGGGCGATCCCGGGGATCGTCCCGCCGCCGGGAAGGTCGAGGGGAATCGTCAGGGCGGCGTGGACAAGGGCCGCGGCGGCGGGGATCCATTTCCTGTCGATGAAATGGTGGTCCAGGGTGGACCGGAGGATCTCCCGGACCTCCTCGCGGGCCAACCACGAGGCCGCGTCGGGGGACTCCCGGACCGTCTCGAAAGGGACGAGCTCCAGGGCCTTGTGGAGGCAGGATCCCGCCCGGTTGCCGCCCGGGAACTCATCGTCGCCGAGCCTCCGGCGGGTGCGGTTCTCGGGATCGGCCTGGGCGTGGAGGTCCAGGGCGCGGGTGATGGAGGTGAAGGACCAGGTGCGGGGAGGGCGGCCCAGTTCCGCGATGGCGGAGAAGCGGGGGAGGTCGCCGAATTCCAGGGGCGCGGGGTCGGCAGGGGGCCGCACCATCCCCTGGAGCTCCTCTCCGGCCGGTGCGGGGCTGAGGGTGAAAAGGTCGGAGGGGAGCCGGCCTTTCCGTTCGAACGCCTGCAGCCGGCGGTTCAGGATTCCGTATTGACCCTTGGGATTGCCATCCTTGCTGAAGGAGCCCTTCGCATCGAAGTCGGCGCCGGGCCTGACCTTGAAGAACGGCAGGATCAGGCGCGCCTTGGCCCGGGTCAGGGCCACGTAGAGCAGGCGCTCCTCTTCCTCCTTCATTTCGTTCGCATGGGCGGCCTCGATGGCATCCGGCACCGCCTTCGAACCGAACCAGGTGATGCGGCTGCGCCGCTCCAGGCGGATTTCGTGGCGCCGCCGGACCCTGAATTTCTGCTGCTTTTCCCTCCCATTGATATCGCTGTGTTTGCCGATCAGGGCCACCACCTTGGCCTCCAGCCCCTTGGCCTTGTGCATGGTCAGGACCTGCACTGCGCCGCGGTCGGTCTCCATCCGGTGGGTATCCGGATTCTCGCCGGGCGGGAGGACCCCCCGCTCGATGAAGGATTCCATTTCCATCACCATCCGCTCGAAATCGAGGTTGCGGGCCGCGCCCTGCTCCAGGATGTGCTCCAGGAGCTGGAGAAGGATCCCCAGCGTCCGCTCGGAGGCAGGATCGGGTTTCGCCAGGAGGCGCCGGGTCAGGCCCGATTGGTCCAGGAGTCCGCGGTACAGTTCCGGATAGCGCCTCAGTCTGGCCCAACCATGCCATTCCAATAAGCGGGCCCGGATCGGGTGGTCCTCCGGCAGGTCGCCAGTCGCCCCGAGGTCCCCGAGTTCCAGACCGAAGAACGGCGTGAGCCAGGCCAGGCCGCAGGCGCTGGCATTGGACGGTTCCTGGACGGCCCGGAGCAGATCCAGCACCTGCCTGGCCTCCACGGATTCTCCGAGCCCCTCCTGCTTGTAGAAGGCCACCGGGACCCCACGGCTGCGCAGGGCCTCGGCGGCCTCGAGGCCGTCCCGGGTGCTTCTCACCAGGATGAAGACGTCCTGGGGCTTGAGCGCCTGCCGGCGCTCCTCCGGATCGTCATTTTCCGGATCCAGGAACGTGGTGCCCCGTTCCAGGAGGTCCGCGATCTCCTTGGCCACGGCCTGGGTGATCCAGGCCCCCAGGCGGTCCGCAGCCCGGTTCTCCATGTCCAGCGGGAATTCGAGGAGGTGGATGGGCGGAAGGGACGTGCCCGATGGGTCCTGCCAGTCCAGGTCGCCGGCGCCGGCCTTGACGGGATCGGTGTACTGGATCTCGCCCGAGAAGAAACGGTCCTTCAGGGGGTCATCGCTCGCGGGCTCGGTGAACAGGAGGTTGTACCCGTCGATCATCCGGGAGGTGGACCGGAAGTTGCGGTCCAGGGGGATCCGCCGGTCGGCGCCGTCCACCGAATCCCGCGCGTCCAGGTAGGTGGGGACATCCCCGCCCCGGAAGCCGTAGATGGCCTGTTTCGGGTCTCCGATGAGCACGAGGTAGGTGTCCGCGGACTGGAAGGCGGTCCGGAAGATGTCCCACTGGTCGGTGTTGGCGTCCTGGAACTCGTCCACCAGGACCGCACGGTAACGCTGGCGCAGGCGGCCAGCCAGCGCCGGCCCGCCATCGGGATCGACCAGGGCCGCCCGGACCAGTCCGATGAGGTCATCGAAATCGACCAGGGCCTCCCGCTCCTTGCGGGCCGCGACACCCGCCTGGAGATCGGGGAGAAAAGCCTCCACCAGCGTCCGGCACCAGGCGCTCTGGAGGCCCATCGCCTCCAGGTAGGTACGGGCAAGGTCCCCCACGGGGCCTGGCTCCGCCTGACGGTCGGTGATGCAGCGCAACTGGGGGTCACTCAACCTGGTGCTCGACTTGAAGTGCGCCAGGACCGGCCAGAGGCCCCCGGCCTCCTTGGCATGGGCGCAGGAACGGAGAAAGGCGGCGAGTTTCGGGGCCATGGGCTTGGCGCTCTGCTCCTTGATGCCGCTCCCCTGGAGGGCGGCCTGGACTTCCTGGGCACTTCGCCAAGGGATCGCCGAAACCCGGTCCAGGTCCAGGGCGCAAGGTCCGCCGGCTTCGAGCTCGAACTCGCCGATCCTGGACGCCTTGTCCGCTTCCATCAGGAACTCCAGGAGTGCGTCCTCGGAGCCGAAGAGGCCCATCCCGAACGCGAGCAGGTCCCGCTTGTGCGGATCGGCGGCCCAGCGTTCGCGCAGAATGGACTGGAATTCCGCCTGGAACAGTTCCGCTCCGGGAGCCAGCTCCGTCTCGAACGGGCGCCCGCTCAGGAAGGCCGTCTCCGCCAGGATCCGCTGGCAGAAGGCATGGATGGTCGAGATGCCGGCCCGGTCGAAAGACCCCAGGGCGGCCTCCAGCAGGCGGAGCTCCTCCGGCCCCAGACGCCAGGCGGATTCCCCCGGCTTGGCCTCCTTGAACCCACCGGTGGCCAGGAGCTGCAGGAGGGCTCGGATCCGCTCGAGCATCTCCGAAGCGGCCTTCTCGGTGTAGGTGACCACCAGAATCTGGTCCAGGGTCAGTCCGCGGGTCAGGAGCAGATCCACCACCAGGCGCTCCAGGGTCCACGTCTTTCCGGTCCCCGCGCTGGCCTCGATGGCCGTGGTGCCTGGACGGACCCGGTCCAGGAGCGCCGGGCGCGGATAGCGGCGGGGCTCGCTCATGGCTGGCCTCCATGGACGTGGGTGAGGAGGGGCTCGAGACGGTTCCGGGCCTGGGTGAAGACCGGTTCCGGGGCGGGCCCGCGGGCGTCGGGGCGGGACAGAGGCCCATAGGAGCAGCTGTTCCGGCTGCCGAATTCGCCGCTCCAGTCGCCGGAGGCCTTGGCCACATACTTGGGGTAGGAAAGACCGGCGGTCCAGTCGACCGGAAGCGGGTGCTCATGCACCTCCCCCCAGAAGTCCTTCAGGATCCTGCCGAGGATGGCATAGGCCTCCGCGGGTTCGACTGCGGGCAACTGGAGGCGCAGATAGGGGGGATCCCCGCCGGCCAGCAGGACGTGCACCGGCACCAGCGCCGCGGGGGCTGGGGCTTCCAGTGCCGCTTGGAAGGCCTGGGCCTGGCGGGCGAGATGGTCCACCCAGGGCCCGAGCAGGAGCTTCATCGTTCTCGGCACATCCAGGTTTTCACCATCGCCGTCCTCCAGGACCAGCGGCCCGGACCCGCCAAAATCGGCCCAGGCGCCCGTGAGACCCCCGACCCGGACCTCGAGCTTTCGACCGGGGAACCCGAAGCGGTAGGTGATCTCCGGGCGGATATCGTCGACACGCGCGTCCAGCTCCTGGGTGCCGGACCCGAACCGGGTCCGGGTCAGGCGCGCATCCTTGGCCAAGGCTTCGTCCCAGGCCATGAGGGCCGGCAGGTCCCGGCCCACCTCGAGGCTGCCCAGGACGCCGAGGGCCGTGCGGGCCTCGCCCGCCAGCCGTGCCCGCACATCCAGGTAGCAGTCCTGCAATCCAGCACCTTGGGTCCGGCGGAAAGCCAGGAATGCCTCCCGCCTCAGCCCGCGGGCGTCCAGGAAGGCCGTGGAGACGGGCTCGGCCGCAAGTCCGCTGCCATCGTCCCGGACTTCCCTGAGGCCCAGGACGGCCGCTGCCGCCCCCTGCATAGGAGCCTTGAGGAACCTTTCGATCTGCCGCAGGGTGACGGTCCGGACTTCGTCCTGTGCCTTTGGTTCCGGCAGGTGGATGACGGGGATCCATTCCCCGGGCGCCTCCGTCTGTCGCCGGACCTCGCGCAAGGCGGCGAGGCCCGCCTCCGCCCGGACCACGGGGCGCTGGAGGTGCCCCCAGCCGCCCTTCCGGAACCGGTCGGGATCCCATCTCCGCAAGGTGTGCTGGCGCACCAGTCCGCAGGTTCTCGGCTTGATGCCGGGCAGCATGGGCTTGATGGCCTCCAGCAGGTCGCCCAGGACGGGGGAGACGGCCAGTTCCTCGCCCGTGACGGCGTGGTGTCCCAGGTAGCTCAGGATGACCTTCTCCCGGGCGCCCAGCAGGGCCTCGAGGAAGAAATACCGGTCCCGCTCGTAGGCGAGGATGTCCCCAGGCTCCCGGCGGCCGGGAGCCATCCGCAGGTCCAGGTCATCCGGCGCAGACTTGGAAGGGAACCGCCCCTCCCCGAGTCCGGGGAGGAAAACGACGGGAAAGGGCATGCCCCGGAGGGACGCGTAGGTTCCGACCACCACGCCGTCCGGCCGGAGACTGAGTCCCTGGACGCGGAGGCGTTCCAGGAACTGCCGGGCCAGCTCGGCGGCCACGCCGTACGGGTAGTCCGCACCCCCAAGCCCCTCCGGCTCGAGGAAGGCGAGCTTACCCAGAGTGGCCTGGACTTTGGCCAGGGCC
Source organism: Holophagaceae bacterium (assembly GCA_003165415.1). Classification (GTDB taxonomy): domain Bacteria; phylum Acidobacteriota; class Holophagae; order Holophagales; family Holophagaceae; genus Mesoterricola. The sequence continues at coordinate 12,077 of PLUC01000226.1, read as the reverse complement.
CCCCGGTCAGCGTCCTCATCTCCGCCGAGCCAGCGCCCGGCCAGCGACGAAAACCGCCTCGCCCAGGCTGCAAGGGGCAGGTGTTCGCCGGCGGCGAGCCCCTGGAGGTCGCGGTGCAGGCGGTCCAGGGTGTCCACGAACAGGCCGGCATCCTCGAACAGGCTGGCTCCCAGGTCCATCGGGGCGTAACGCTGGCCCTCGGCTTCGAATGGGCCTTCGGATGGATCCATGAACGCCCCGAGGGCCATGCGCCGGATGCCCTGGTCCCAGCTCAGGAGATCCTCGGAGAAGTAGCAGTCCCCCAGATCCTTCTGGTCCCAGCCCCGGACGATGCCGAGCCGCTGGCACCAGGACGCCCAGGTGTCGGTCTCACGCATCCCCAGCTTCCGGGAAATGGCGGGAAGCCCCAGCAGGCCCAGCACCTTGCCCCGGGTGAACGCCCCCGCGGCCAGGTCCAGGAGAGCCGCGAAGCCCTCGACGAGCTCCTCCAGGGCGGAGGAGCCCTTCTCGGCCTGGGCCATGGGAATGCCGGGATCCCCCTGGAAGGCCGCACGCAGGTGTGCGGTGTAGGCGGCCTGTTCTCCGGGAGGGAGCACGATGGCGATGTCCGAGAAGCGGAGCCCGCCCTCCCCGCCCTTGACCTGTTCCCAGATCTGTTCGGTGATGGTCTCCGCCTCCCGGGCCATGGTGGGGCAGTCGTGGATCCGCAGGCTTCCATCCTCCACGGCAGCGGCGGGGTCATCCATGGGCCTGGGCGGAAGGTGGTCCAGCACGTCCTGCTGGATGGCGGCCAAAAGGGTGGAGCGGCCGGGCTCCTCGAAGGCGGGATTGAAATCCCAATCCCCCAGCTCATTGAGCAGGAACATCATCTCCCGCCCCGGCCGGCCCCAGCGCCGCAGCAGCGGCTGGTCCTGGGTGTCGGGATCCAGCAGGCCATAAGGATCCTCCGGGTCCACCGGGCCTTCCTTGTCGTCCCGGACCGCCTGGAGGCGTGCCCGGCGGGCCTTGGGGTCGGGGGTGTCGTCCCAGTATTCCCGGCAGGGGTTCAGCGCGTATATCTGGACCGAAATCCCCCGGTCGGCCAGGGTGGCCAGGAAGCGGTGATAGACCGGTGCGGTGGGACCGAGCCCGAAGACCATCACCTCCCCGGGCAGGCCCCGAAGGTCCGCTCCGATCCGCAACCGGGCCGCGTCCGGCAGGACCCAGTCCACGGTGGACCGGGCGAGGTCCTCCCGGACCAGGGACCAGAGCCGGCGCTGGCAGCGTTCCATGGGCTCGAGGTCCCCGGTGGGGGGCACCGACTCCCAGGTTGCAGCCCAACCGGGGCGCGATAGGAGATAGGTTTCGAACAGCTCGCCGATCCTGGCCGCCAGTTGGGCGCGGCGGCGCTCCGGGGAGGGGCCCTCCAGGTAATGGAGGACCGGGGCCAGATCCGGGTGCTCCAGGCCCGACCGGGTCTGGAACCGCCTCAGGAGGGTTCCCTCCAGGGGTGTCCGGTCCAGGATCCGGGCCCCCCGGGGCAGTCCGGCGGCGAGCAGTTCACCCAGGAACCAGAAACGTAGATTCGCGGCTACGGCCGAAGGAGATTCCAGCTCGGCCTGGGCCAAGTGGCGGCGGACCGCGCCCTCCAAGTGCCGGTTGGGGACCACGAGATGGACGGTCTCCCAGGGGCCGGAGGCGGTGCGCTTGGCGCAGATATCCTCCCGCAGGCAGTCCAGCAGGCGCGAGGGCCGGTTGCTGTAATGGAGTCGGATCATCGTGGGTCCTTCGGACGGGCAGGCCATGACGAGAAGACAAGTTGTCGCAGGTATGTCGTCAATGATGACTGACCTTCCCCACCGGGCCTATGGCTATTGTATATCTCGAAGTTCGTCATTCACTGTCGCTCATGAGGATCCACAGTGAACGCATGACCAACCCCGGTGCCTCCCTTCCCCTCTTCGCCCTGGACTTCGAGACCACAGGGTTGAACTGCCGCCTGGACAATATCCTGGAAGTCGGTTTGGCCGGTCCCCGCCCCTTCCACTCCCTGGTCTCCGATGCAGGCTACTCGTCACCGGGAGCCCTGGCCACCCATGGCATCACCGAGGGCGAGGCTCTTCGCGCCGGCCATCCCGGTGCTGAGGTTCTGGCGGGAATGCTGGAGGCCCTCGGGAACGGCCCGGTGCGGATCGCCAGCCATACCGCCAGCTTCGAGCGGGGCTTCCTGGAAGCCTGGGCCGGCCGGCTTGGGTTGGCCCTGCCCGATATCCACTGGGTCTGCACCCTGGATCTCGCCAGGAGCGTCTGCCCGGATCCCGCCACTGCCAAAGGCCTCGGGTTCCTCGCCCGGCGTCTGGGCCTCCGGCACAGCGGCCTGCATCGGGCCATGGCCGACGCCGCTCTGACCCTTAGGCTGCAGCCGGTGCTCCAGGCCTGGGAAACCATTCGGACGGAGCTGGGCCATACGCCGGCCCTGCTCTACCTGGACGGCCCTTCCCGCCCTGCTCCTCATGGATCTGGCCCCCAGCGATCGGCGCTTTGCCCTGTTTCTCCAGGAAAGAGGTACCAACGGTGCCTGAACCCCAGCCCGGAGAATCAGGCCAAAACTTCGGAGCAATGGGCAATCAGTCCGGCCTGTCTGTTCCTAGACTTTGAGATGTCACCTTGATCCCCGGATCAACCATGGAGAAAACAATGACCACGAAGGTTCTCGCCTACGCCGCAACGTCCCCGAAGGACGATCTGACCCCTTACAGCTTTGAACGGCGCGATCCCCGGCCCGACGACGTGGTCATCGATATCCTTTATTGCGGCGTTTGCCACCCAGGAGATGCTCGATTTCTGCGGCGAGCACGGCATCACCTCCGACGTGCCTATCGAAGAGGTGGCCGGAACCGTGAAGGATCTGATCCAGGCCGGGAAGGTCAAGCACTTCGGCCTGTCCGAGGCGTCCGCTGACACCATCCGCCGCGCCCACGCTGTCCAGCCGGTCACCGCGCTGCAGAGCGAGTATTCCCTGTGGGAGCGCCGCGTGGAAACCGCCGTGCTGCCGACCCTCGAAGAGCTGGGCATCGGCTTCGTCCCTTATAGCCCCCTGGGCCGCGGCTTCCTCACAGGCAAGTTCGACGAGACCACCACCTTCGCTCCTGGGGACTTCCGCAACATCCTTCCCCGGTTCGCGGCGGAGGCCCGGAAAGCCAACAAGGCGCTGGTGGATCTACTGGGTCGCATCGGAGCCCGGAAGCAGGCGAGCCCCGCCCAAGTGGCGCTGGCCTGGTTGCTGGCCCAGAAGCCCTGGATTGTCCCCATTCCCGGCACCCGGAAACTGGAGCGGCTCGACGAGAACCTCGGAGCCGTTGCCCTGCAGTTCACGGCGGACGACCTGCGCGACATCGGGAGCGCAGCCTCGGCGATTGCCGTGCATGGGGCCAGGTATCCTGAAGCCCTGGAACGCATGACCGGACCCGGTTGATGGTGATTCTAGCCGCCCTGATCGCGAGCCAGACGCTGGGTGGCGAGGCAGGCATAGGGGGGCCGAATAGAGGATGCCATCGTGGGCGGCCATCGAAGTCGTTGGAAGTGCAGTAGCCCGCCACCTAGCCGAGGGCGTCAGCCGCGGACACGCTGTGCGCCGCCTTGCCCATGACCCCCAGCAGTTCGGTTTCGTCGTCGAACTTATAGGCGACCTCCCCCGGGGCGGCAGGGTGATGGACCGGTTCAAGGGCGAACCCGGAGTCACCTGGAGATCCTGCTGACCGACGGTCAGTTAAATGTAAAAATAAAAGAAAAGCATCTTCTAAAGTCTCTTTTATCGATCTATCGTAAGGCCGCGATTTCAGTCTTAACGAGGTGAGTTCATGCGGACGTACCTGCGCAGTGCATTGGCTCCTTTGCTGCTTGTTCTCCTGGCGGGATGCTCCGCTCGACAGGAACCGACCCCCAACGGGGCACCCGCGGCCAGCACCAATGCGGCGGTGTTCGATCCCACCATGGGGAACGTGCCCCTGCCCAACATCCTCGCCACCGCCACGGCGACCGATCCGCTGGCCGGCCGGGCTGTCGACACGCCCATGACCCCCGCGGAGGCCCTGGCCTACATCAACCTTCATGAGGTGGGCGGCACCAACGCGGTGGCGGGGGTGAACGCGCCGATCTACCTCCAGTTCACCTACCCGGTCCAGCCCGCGACCGTGACACCGGCCAACATCAAGGTGTTCCAGCTCACCCCGGACCCGGCGGGCACCGAGAACAATCCGCTGGGTTTCACCGATGTGACTGCCCTGTTCACCTTCCAGTACCCGGCCGGGGGGACCGATCTATGGCTCTTCCCGTCCTTCCCCCTGCTGCCGGCCACCCGCTACCTCTACGTGGTGACCAACCGGGTGCTGGATGCGGCCACCGGCGCCCCCATCATTCCTTCCGTCTACTTCCAGTACCTGCAGTCCGCCACCCTGCCCACCGGGGCGGCGGCGCCGCTGGACCCCATCTGGGCCAACGCCACCAGTGGCTCCAACATCCTCCTTTCGGGCTACGGCAAGGTCATGAATGACCTGATCGCGGCCTCGGCCACCACCACCATCACCTCCCGCACCGACATCGCCGTCATGGGGCGCTTCATCACCTCCGGGGCCGGGTTCATCGAGCCCACCACCGCCGCTCCCTCCACTCCGATCCCGGTCGAGACGGCCCTGCGCGCCTTCGCCGCCGGCGGCCTGCCCGGCGGCCTTTCGGGGGTCACCTGGAACAATGCCATCTCCATCACCACCACCCTGACCGGGAGCGCCGCCCTGGGCACTTACTGGAATCAGGTCACCGGAGCTCCCGCCGCCAGCGTCCCGGCCTCCATCGGCGCCATCGTCCTGGGCAGCATCAACGCCGGCCTCCTGGGCGTGGATCCCGTGGTGGTGTCCCAGAACGCCGGGACCCTGAACCTCGCCGCCATCCCGACGGCTTACAACGACGCCGCCGGCGTGGTGCAGCCGTTCCGGGCCTTGGGGGTCCTGGTGGGCTACTATTACGTGCCCAACACCATCCCCTTCGTCTACGTGGTCCCCGCCAGCCCGGCGCCCGGCGCGGGCTACCCCCTGGTCCTGTACCAGCACGGCATCACCAGCCAGAAGGAGACAGTCCTGCTCCTGGCCCAGGCCCTCACCGAGACTGGATTCGCGGCCCTGGCCATCGACCTGCCCATGCACGGAGCCCTTTCGCTGCCCAGCACGACGCCCACCCAGTGGGGCGAGGATTTCATGGCGGTGGGGATGCCGCTCGCCACCCGCTCCAATATCGAGCAGGCGGCCTTCAACCTCGACCGCCTGGAATTCACTGTGGCTTCCGGCGGGTTCAGCACCAGCCTCGCCACCGCCGGCCTGCCCGGCTACGTGCCCGACGCCCTGGTGAAACCCCATTTCGTGGGCATCAGCCTCGGATCCATCGTCGGGGCCTACTACCTGGCGGGGAACACGACCCTGGCCGCCAGCGGCGCCCCCTATACCCAGACGACCCTCGGCGCGGACATGAAGGGCTTCCTCAGCGTGCCCGGCGGCCGGCTGGCCTACCTCATCCAGAACAGCCCGGCCTTCGGCCCCACCGTGAACGCGGGCTTGGCAGCGGACGGGATCAACGTCGGGACCCCCATCTACAATGAATTCTTCCAGGTCACCCAGACGGTGGTGGACACTGCCGATCCGGCCACCATGACCACCCCCCTGGCCGCGGGCTTGCCCAGTCGGCTATCCGGACGTCTGCTCATGCAGGAGGCCACCTCCACGACCTTCAATGCCAGCGGCACTCCCACCAACGGTGACCTGGTGATCACCAACCCCTACACGCGCTATTTCGGGAACGCCCTGGGCGGCCTGGGCCTGGTGGGCGACGATATCGCTCCGGGGTTCTTCCAGCTGGGCTACGGCGCGGCGGACACGGTCCCGGTCATCTTCATGGACACCCTCAGCGGCGCCTCGCCCGTGCCCAAGGACGAGTCCGCGGCCCTCCTGCCCACGGCCACCAGTCCCAATGAGGGCTACTTCGAGTTCGATCAGCCCGGCATCGAGCATGGCGCCCTGATCGATCTCTCCACCCCCGCCACCCAGGCCAACGCCGCCATCATGCAGTTGCAAATGCTCTACTTCCTGGGGATCACAGGCACTTCCCTCGCCGTGGATCCCACCCAGTCCGCCCTGGCGCTGCCCTAGTCGCCCATAGGAGCCAATCTGCCATGCAAAAGCGCCTCCTTACCCTCCTCAGCCTCACCCTGGTCCTCGCGCCGCGCGCCGCGGCTTCGGGCTTCCAGCTCCGGGAGCAGAGCGCCTCGGAGCAGGGCAACGCCTTCGCCGGGGCCAGCGCCGGCGCCCAGGACATCTCATCCATGTTCTGGAACCCAGCCACCCTGCCGCTGTTCACCGGCACCCAGGTGATGCTGGGCGCGTCCTGGATCAGGGCGACCATGGATCTGTCCGGCGCTTCCGGCACCCGCGCGCCTGGCTTCCAGCCGGTGGACCAGCCCATTTCGGGTGGCCCGAACCTGCCCAACGCCGTCAATCAGCCGGTGGTGCCCGCCCTGTACGTGGACTGGGGCCTCAACGACCAGTTCTCCCTGGGCCTGTCGGTGAACGTCCCGTTCGGCCTGGTCACCGACTATCCCGGTGATTTCGTCGGCCGCTACTACGGCCTCGAGACCAGCCTGAAGACCTACGACATCGCCCCGGCGGTGGCCTGGCGGCCGCTCGCCGACTGGACCTTCGGGGTGGCCCTGGTGGCCCGCAGGGCCGAGGCCACCATCTCGGAAGGCGTCGATTTCGGCGCGATCGGCAACGCGCTGGGCGTTCCGGGCTTCGTGCCCGGGAAGTCGGACGGGACCGCGACCCTTTCGGGTGACGCCTGGGCCTTTGGCTACAAGCTGGGCTTCACCTGGACCGCCACCCCCGCCCTGCGCTTCGGCATGGGCTACCAGGCCCGGACCGACATTGACGTCAAGGGGAACATCAGCTACAGCCCGGTGCCCGCCCCCTTGAACGCCTCCATCACGGACAGCGCGGCGCAGGCCAAGCTCAACCTGCCCGCCTGCGCCTCGGCCGGCTTCACCTACACCCTCACCCCGGCCTTCAGCCTGCAGGGCGAGGTCGCCTGGACCGGATGGTCCGTGTTCAAGGAACTGCGGGTCACCTTCGCCTCGGGCCAGCCCGACGACGTGACGGAGGAGAACTGGAAGGACACGATGTTCTACTCCCTGGGCGGCATCTGGAAAGTGAACCCGAGGTGGGCGGTCAAGGCCGGCCTGGCCTACGACCGTTCCCCGGTGGACAACCAGACCCGCACCCCGCGCATCCCCGACTCCGACCGCACCTGGATCTCCGCGGGCGTCGGCTGGTCGCCCACGAATCGCACCACGGTGGATTTCGGCTTCACCCAGATCTTCGCCCCCAAGGTCAGTCTCGACCTGGAATCGGGCAATTCCCAGGCCGACCCGAACTACTTCCGGGGCAATCTGGAGGGCACCTACAAAGTGGGCATCACCATCTTCGCCCTGTCAGCCCGGTACCAGTTCTGAAACGGCCTCCTGCAGGGCGAAGGTCAACACCGGTCACCGGGGCAGGATGATCTCGGTCCTCCGGTTCAAGGCGCGGCCCTCCGGGGTGTCGTTGCCGGCCACCGGGTAGGCGCTGCCGAACCCCTGGGTCTTGATGAGCTTCTTGTCGACGCCCTTCCGCACGAGGTAGTCCGTGACCACCTCGGCCCGCATGAAGGCGAGAATGGCGTTGTGGTTGGAGGTGCCGGTCAGGTCGGTGTGGCCGCAGACGAAGATCGGGATGCCGGCGAAGTGGCTGGTGAGCAGGTCCGCCTGGTGATTCAGCATGGTGGTGAAGGGGGGTGCCAGGTCGTACTTGTCCACGTTGAAGGTCAGGGCCGATCCGTAGTCGAAAACCAGGATCCTGGGCAGTCCCAGAGCCTTGGCCATGGGAGAGACGCTTCCCCCGAACATGAAGGTCACCTCCATGGCCGAGTCCGAGATGATCCGGATCCGGGTTTCAGCAGGCTGCTTTTGGCCCCGGACCGCGGTGATGCGGAAGACCTCATCCAGGGAGGCCACTTTCACCATCCTGGGGGTCTGGCCGAGGGGATGCCCGTCCAGGCTCACCTGGGCGGGGCCGGGGCGTGAGAACAGGGATGCCTCCAGTTTGGGTTCCACTACCGCCACCGGAGGAGGCGGCGGCACCGCCACAGGTGCGGGCTCGCACCCGGCCCCGAGCAGGCCGATGAAGGGCAGGACGATGGTCAGGCGCGGTTTCATGGGCCCTCGGGAAACTCAAGGGCGATGGTGGTGGAGGCCTTCACGGGCCGGCCTTGGGAATCCAGGGCCGGCTTGAACCGGTAGCGCATGGCCGCTTTCCTGGCGGCCTCCGCGCAGGCGGGGGTGGTGCCGGCCAGGATCTGGCAGCCCTGCACCGAGCCGTCCTCCCCCACCATGAGGGTGAGGATGACCCGCTTGCCTGCGCACGCCGCGCCGGAGTCTCCTTCCGGCGGGAAGGATTGCTCCAGCTGCGGGTAGGAAGCCGGCACCCGGGTGGCATCCTGGGCGGGCGCCGCCTTCGCCGGCGCGGTCGGCCTGGCCGCGGCCCGAGGGGGGTCCGGCGGCGGCTTCGGCGCGGGCTGGACCGGGAGAGCCACGGGCACGGGCGGAGGAAGTTGCCTCGGTCTCCTGCGCCACCCGAATCCGGCCACCAGGAGAACCCCGGCGATGCCCAGGGCCCAGCGCCAGGAAGCTGAAGGTTTCCGGCCCGCCGGACCGGGGGACGCCGGTTCCGGAGCCAGGGGCAAGGGTGGCAGGGGAATCCTGGCGCAGGGGGGAAGGGGGAGGCCGGTAATGGGGCCTTCCCAGGCCACCCCCGCATCCTGGCAGAAGGACCGAAGCGCGTCCCGCATGCGGCCGGCCGACTCATAGCGCAGGTCCCGGTCCCTGGCCATGGCGGTCGCCACGATGGCCGCGAGTTCCGTGGGAAGGCCGGGCCGCACCTGCTGGAGGGGGACCGGATCCTTGTCCAGGCGGGCGACCACGATCTGGAGAGGGGTATCGCCCTGGAAGGGCAACTGTCCTGAAAGGATGTGGTAGATCAGCGCGCCCATGGAATAGATGTCCGCCCGCAGGTCCGCGCCCCCGGTCAGGGCCTGCTCCGGCGCGATGTAGGCGGGCGTCCCCAGGAACAGGCCGGTCTGGGTCTTGAGCAGGCTCTCCTTGGATTTGGCGACGCCGAAGTCTGCGAGATGGGGGCGGCCTTCATGGTTCAGGAGGATGTTGGCGGGCTTCAGGTCCCGGTGGATGATGCCCAGGCCATGGGCGTGCTCCAGGGCGTCCAGAACCGGAAGAATGGCCCGGGCGAAGGTGGAAAGCTCGAAGGGCCCGTGGGCCTTGAGCAGTCCCTCGAGGGTGGGCCCGTCCACCAGGTCCATGGAGTACCAATGGATGCCTTCCTCCATCCCGAAGTCATGGATCTTGACGATCCGGGGATGGTTCAGGGAGGCCGCCACCTTGGCCTCGTGGGCAAAGCGCTCCGCCGCCTCCCCCTCCAGGGATTCGCCCAGGACCTTCAGAGCTTCGATGCGGTCCAGGCGCAGGTTCCGCACTTCGTAGACCGCGCCGGTTCCGCCCCGGCCCAGCAGGTTGATGAACTCATAGCGATCCCGCAACCGATGCGCCAGGAAGGGGCGACGGCGGTCGAACGAGGGGTCTGCGGGATCGGTCATCGGGTCCGGCCAAAAAATCGCCAGGGAAGTCAGAAGTCCTTTTGCAAGGATAACTGGAATTATCACTAATCATACCGGCTGGGCAGTGGTAAAACACTTTCATGAATCGAGTCCGGGAATGGTTTCACACTCGGCGATCCCTGGTCGAGCAGGTGGATCGGCTCAAGGAGGAACTGCGCCTCTGCCGTTCCGAACGGGAGCGGGCCATCCTGGAGGCGGACGCCGTGAGCCGGCGCGCCGACGCCTCGGTGACGGCCAAGGACACCTACCTGGCCAACCTGAGCCACGATCTGCGCACACCCATCAACGCGATCCTCGGCTTCTCCTCCATCGCCCGCCGCATGGACCTCCCGCTGAAGGCACAGCACTACATCAGGCACATCACCAAGGCCGCCGAGGATATCCGCGACACCATCAACCATGTGCTGGACCTGTCGAAGATCGAAGCGGACATGATGAAGGTGGACCGCGTCGAATTCCGCCTCCAGGAGGTGCTCACCCGGGTGGTGAACGTCACGGCGCTCATGGCCGCGGAGAAGGACCTGGAATTCGTCGTGACCGGCCTGGAGACCCTGGAGGATTCCCGTTGGGGGGACCCCCTGAGGCTGGGCCAGGTGCTCACGAACCTGGTCACCAACGCCATCAAGTTCACCCCGGCGGGGCATGTGGTCATCCGTTTGGCGGCGGATCCCGACCTGAAGGACGTCGTCCGGTTCCAGGTGGAGGACACGGGAATCGGCATCGAGCCCGAACGGCAGGCCGGCGTGTTCCAGGCGTTCGCCCAGGGAGATGCCACCACCGCCAGGAAGTTCGGAGGCACCGGACTCGGGTTGGCCATCTCGCGCAAGCTGGTGGAACTGATGGGGGGCAGCCTGGAACTGCGGAGCAGGCTGGGTGCCGGGACCACGTTCTCCTTTTCCTTGGAACTGCCTCCCCGCCCGGAGCCGGCCAAGACGGGCCCCAGGCTGAGAGCGGGGGTCAGAGCCCTGGTGGTGGGCGCTCCCGAACTGACCCGGGACGCCTTGAAAGGGATCATGGAAGCCCAGGGGATCCAGGTCCATTGCGTGGCCGCGGGCACGGAAGCCATGGCGACGCTGAGACCCCGGCCCAGCGAACCGCCCTTCGACCTCGTGTTCCTGAACCTTCCCATGCCGAGCCTGGACGGCCTCCAGACCTCCCGGGAAATCCGCCGGGATCCCTGGCTCAAGGCCCTCCCCATCGTGCTCCTGGTCAGTTCCGCGGCGGGCCAGGCGGTGGAAGTCCAGGCGGAGGAAGCAGGCATCAAGGTCCTGCTGACCCTGCCGGCGCTGCCGGGGCCCACCGGCGAAGCCATGGTCCGCGCCGCCCAGGGGCCGGCCCTGAGCGAGCAGTCCTCCGGCCGCATCTGGTTCGGCTCCCCGGAAACCATGCGGGAGCTGGCCGGAGCACGGGTGCTGCTGGTGGACGACAACGTCATCAACCTGGAGTTGGGCACCGATCTCCTGGCCATCGCCGGGATCGAAGTGGTGGCGGTGCCCGGCGGGCGCGAGGCCCTTGCCAGCATGGATGAAGCCAGGTTCGACGCCGTGCTCATGGACCTGGAAATGCCCGGCATGGACGGATGGGAGACCACCGCCCGGATTCGGTCCAGACTGGCCGACGGGAACATCCCGGTCATCGCCTTGACCGCCCACGCGCTGGCGGGCTTCCGGGAACAATGCCTGGCGGCCGGAATGAACGACTACGTGGCCAAGCCTTTCGATCTCCCGCACCTTTTCAGCGTGCTCAGGCAGTGGATTCACGCCCGCCCGTCCACCCCTTCCGCCGTCCCTCCTCCGGCCCCGGCGGACGCCCGGTTCCGGGGGCTGGAGCAGGTGATCTCCATCGAGCAGGCCCTCGCGCGCATGGAAGGCAACGCGGATCTCCTGGACAAATATCTGAAGAAATTCCACCTGGCTCCAGTCCACGTGGAGGAGCAGGTGCGCGCCGCGCTGGACCGCGGCGATCTGGCGGCGGCCAGGGACATCATCCACCCCATCCGGGGCCTGGTGGGCATGCTGGGCATGACCCAGGTCTTCGCGGCCGCGGAAGCCATGGAGTCCTGCCTCAAGGACGGCGACCGGGAGGGAGCGGAAGCCGCCCAGGCCCGGTTCACCGCCGGGCTGCAGCAGTTCCGGAAATGCATGGAGACGCGTTTCTAGCACCGTTGGATCTGTTCAGGACGCAGCGGCCGTTCCGGGCACAAGCAACCATAGCGGAGCAAGCTCCGCAACGGTTGCTAGTGTGGTCGCCTAAAATATTTGGAACAAATGCCCAATTAGTCGCACCTGATAATTGGGGGCGACATGGCACACGCCTGACTTTCCGCACATCGGGAA
>PLUC01000143.1 GCA_003165415.1 Holophagaceae bacterium | reverse complement strand
GGACGAAAAGTCCAAACTGCAGGCCTTGTCCGGGCTCTGCCCGGACAAGGCCTGGGGGTATGGGGGGACGGAGAGCGAACTTCGTTCGCGCGCGGTCCCACCACAGTTACATCGGCGCGGAAATTTGCTCCAGGCTCTTGCCGGCGGTGCGCCGGCCCAGGACCGCCACCGCCAGGGCGCCCAGGAACAGGACGCAGGTGGTGATGATGAACACGCCCACGAAACCGATGCGGGCGTAGCTGAAGCCGATGACCAGCGGCGCGATCAGCCCGCCGACCCGGCCGCTGGCGGAAGCCAGCCCCATGCCGGTGGAGCGGATGGAGGTGGGGTAGAGTTCCGGGGTGTAGGTGTAGATCGCCCCGAAGGCGCCGATCATGAAGAAGGACAGCCAGAACCCGCAGAGGATGATGGCCAGGTCGGTGCGGGCGCCGGACAGGAAGAAGGCGGCCACCCCGCCCAGGACCATGTAGAGGACGATGGTCCACTTGCGGTCCAGGTGCTCGTTGAGGTAGGCCGACGAGTAGCATCCGGGGATCTGGGCGATATAGATGATGAGGCTGTAGCCGAAGCCCTTGGTGATGGTCATGCCCTGCTTGACCAGGAGGGTGGGAATCCAGGTGAAGAACCCGAACACGCAGAAGGTGATGGTGATCCACAGCGTCCACAGCATGAAGGTGCTGCGGGCCATGTCCTTGTGCCACAGGGCGGCGAGGTTCTGGAAGAAGTTCCCGGCCTTGCGCAGGCCCATGGCCGGGATCGGCACATCCGCGTGGTCGGGCAGGGTCTGGCCGCGCTCCACATAGAAGGCTTCCAGGTTCGCCACCACCTGTTCCGCTTCCAGAGAACGGCCCTGCTGGATCAGCCACCGGGGCGATTCCGGCAGCGACCGGCGCCACCAGAGCAGCATGAGGATCGGCAGGAAGCTGATCACCTGGGCGATGCGCCAGCCCTGGGCATGGGCGGGCACGATCAGGAAGCCGATGAGGGCCGAGAACACATAGCCGAAGGAGAGGAACCCGACCAGGGAGCCGATGAAGCGGCCCCGGTACTTGCTCTGCACGAACTCGGAAAGGTAGGGCGCGATGATGGCGCCCTCGGCCCCGACGCCCAGGCCGGCCACCATGCGGGTCCAGAACATGAAGTGCCAGTTCATGGAAAAGGCCGCCAGCAGGGAGGCGAAGGTGTAGACGAACAGGGCGTACATCATCACCTTCTTGCGCCCGATGAGGTCGCCCAGGGAGCCGGCGGCGAAGGCCCCCACCAGGTATCCGGCCATCACCGAACTGCCCAGGGCGCCCACCTGGTTGTTGCTCAGCCCCCACAGCCGCATGACCGGCACCAGCAGGAACGCGATCATGGACCCGTCCATGCCGTCGAAGGCATAGCCCAGGCCGCCCAGGAACAGGAGCCGCATCTGCGGCCTGCTGAACGGCAGGCGCTCCAGCCGCTGCAGGGTGTCCAGGTCCCCCTCGGTGAACCCGGGGAGCAGAGCCGCTGTGGAGTCGGTCATGGGAGGTCACCTGCCGCGCGAGAGGTTGCAGCTATGACTCGGCCCCATGGCGCTCGCCATGGGGCCGAGCCGTTAGTCGTTGAAGAAATCAGTTTAAGGCAGCCCACTGGCGAATCAAGGCGTCAACCACCGGTACGGTCTTTTCCAGCACCTCCTCGTCCACGTTGAACTTGGGGTGGTGGTGCGGGGCGGCGATGTCCGCGCCCAGGAAGAAGAAGACCCCGGGCACGCGCATGAGGTACTCCCCGAAATCCTCGCCCCCGAGGGTGGGGTCCGGCAGCCACATGAAGCTTTCCGGGCCATGGGCCGCGGTGACGGCGGCGGCCAGCAGGTCCACCATCCGCTCATCGGAATTGGCGGTGATGGGAGCGCCGACGACGCTGCCGATCTCCATCTCCACCCCGTTGGCCAGGGCGATGCCCTGGGCGAACTGGGCCATCCTCGCCTCCAGGGTGGCCTGGTCCTGGACGGTGGTGGCGCGCATGGTGCCAGCCAACACGGCCTTTTCCGAGATCACGTTGGAGGCGGTGCCGGCATGGATGGACCCGATGGAGATCACCGTCGGCTGCACCGGACTGGTGGCCGCGTAGCGCACGGTCTGCACCCCGGCGCCGAACTGGCAGGCGGCGAGCAGTGCGTCGGCGCCCAGGTGGGGCATGGCGCCGTGGGTGCCCTTCCCCCTGAAGGTCACCTCGAAGGCGGTGACCGAGGCCATGACCGTCCCCTTGCGGGTGCCGAAAACACCTTTCTTCAGCTCGGGGAAGATGCCCACGTGGAGGCCGGCGATGGCCGCCACTCCCTCCAGGGCGCCCCCCTCGATCATGAACGCGGCGCCACGGTGGCCCTCCTCTCCGGGCTGGAAGATCAGCCGCAGCCGGCAGGGCAGCTGGGCCCCGCCGCTGGTGAAGTGCCGGGCGATGCCCAGCGCCATGGCCGTGTGGGCGTCATGGCCGCAGGCGTGCATCCGTCCGGGGATGGTGGAGGCGTATTCAGCCCCCGTCTCCTCCAGGACCGGCAGGCCGTCCATGTCCGCGCGCCAGGCGAACAGCGGTCCCGTGGAACCCAGGTCCACGATGATGCCGTCGCCGATGCGCCTGGGCGCGAGGCCCATGCCGCGCAGGGCGTTCTCCACATACGCCGCGGTGCGCGGCAGTTCCAGCCCGATTTCGGGAATCTGGTGCAGCGCCCTGCGGTCCTTGATGATCGAAGCTGAGTCCATGCCTGCCTCCTATCAACCGGCCACAGGCTTCACACCGGACTCCGCGAGCTGGGTATCCGCGTAGGGTGAGATGCTCCGCTGGGGTGCGAACACCAGGCTGAGCACCACGAAGACCACCATGTTCACGCACAGGGCGGTGAAGCCGGCATTGATGTTCAGGCCCCAGATGGGCAGCGGGTCCAGATGGTTCAGGATGGTGTAGAACACGATGAACTCGCCCACGGCGAGGCCGCAGTACGCGGCGTACTTGTGCGCCCGTTTCCAGAACACGCCCAGCACCAGCAGCGGGAAGAACTGGGTGACGCCGGCGTAGCCGGTGAGCAGAAGGTTGACCAGCATGTTCGGAAAGAGGATGGACAACGCCAGGGCGATCAGGGCCAGGCCGATGACCACCTGCTTGGCCAGTCTCCCCAGCTGCTCCGCCGGAATGTCGCCGCCCTTGATCCGGCCGTAGACATTGCGGGAGAAGACCATGGAGGTGGACAGGAGCAGGTCGGCGGCGGGGATCATGCAGGCCAGCGCGCCGGCGCCCCCCACCAGGCCCAGGGCCCAGCCCGGGAAGGTGTGGCGCACCAGGGCGATGAAGGCCATGTCGGGGGTCTTGAGGGCGGGCACGAGCACCAGCAGGGCGGTGAAGCCGATGAGCATGGGGAAGATCATGCAGAGCTGGTACAGGGGCAGGTAGACGGCGTTGTGCCGGAGCACTTCGGGGTTCCTGGCGCTGAAGCTGTTGGCGGTGAGGTGGGGCCACATGTAGAAGCCCAGGCTGGTGAGGGCGATGGTGGACATCATCCAGCTCACGTCCAGGTTCTTGGTGGCGCCGGGCAGGACCATGAAGCCGGGCTTGGCCGTTTCCAGGGCCGCGAAGGTGCCGCCGAGGCTGCCGAAGTAGTGGATGGGCAGGAACAGGCCGAAGAACACCACCGCGATGATCATGATGGAGTCCTTGATGACGGCGGTGGCGGCGACGCCCTTGAGGCCGCTGACGCTGACGAAGGTGGCCACCAGGCCGAAGGCGATGATCATGGCCGGGACCCTGGGGATGACCCCGTAGGAGCAGGCTTCGATGATCAGGCCCAGCCCGGTGAGCTGCAGCTGGAGGTAGGGCAGCAGGAAGCAGACACTGACGATGGCCACCAGGATGCCCAGCACCCGGCTGTCGTAGATGTGCTCCACCAGGTCGGCCTGGGTCATCAGCCCGAACCGGCGCCCGATGGGCGAGATGGCGGGCAGCACGTAGTAGCCCACCACATAGGCCAGGCCGCCGTAGCCGGCGATGTAGAGCACCGGGGCGCCCTTGGAGTAGGCCCAGCCGCTGGCCCCCAGGAAGGTGAAGGCCGTGTAGATCTCGCCGGCGAGGATGAACCAGTTCAGCCAGCGGCCGAAATTGCGGCCGCCCACCGCCCACTGTTCATAGGACAACTTGGCCCTCAGGCCGGGGAGCATGCCCACGGCGAAGGAACCCAATACGAAAAGGCCGATGATCGCCAGAGCCCAGGCAATGTCCAACATGATTTTCTCCTCGGCTAGTGTTTTTGACGGTTGGTGTCGATTTTATAAAGGACCATCAGGCAGGCGAAGGCCACCAGGGTTCCCGCGACGATCCAGACCATGAGCAGCGGGAGCCCGAACACCCGTATGGGGCGGTTGACGAAGGGCACGGCCCCGATCGTCCAGCAGAACGGAATGAGGGTCAACAGCACTCTCAGGAATTTCATTTCCCCTCCTAGGGCATGCGGGAATGCCGTAACGCAAGCTCCAATGGCGCGTGGTCGATCATGGGCGTCGAAGGGGCGGGAAGCGGGGCCGGCTTCAACCTGTGGGAATTTGTCCCCTTGAGGGTAGCGCCAAAGATGAACAGGTCAAATAAAAAGGGGGGCTTGGACCTCCCTCTGACGCATGGGACCGCTGGCGACGCTATCGCGCTACGATCGAAGCTCCCCCCCCTGGAAGGAGAAACTCCGATGGCGCCGCACGCAGCCCTGCCCACCGCCCCCCACTGCCTGGCGCCTTCACCCAAGGTGGCCCCGGCCAGCTTCCAGATGCCGGCCGGCGCCTGCGACACCCATGCCCACGTGGTCTCCGAAAGCGCGGACTATATCATGGTGCCCTCGCGCATCTACACCCCGCCGCCGGCGCCCGAGGCGAAGTACCTGGCCATGCTCGCCGCCACCGGCTGCACCCGGGGCGTGCTGGTGCAGATCAGCGTCTATGGCACCGACAACCGCTACCTGCTGGAGGTGCTGGGCCGCAACCCGAACCTGCGGGGGGTCGCGGTGGTGGGGCCCGAGGTGACCGACCGGGAACTGGAGGCGCTGCACGGGGCCGGGGTCCGGGGGCTGCGCATCAACGTGTCGTTCCCGGGCGGCGGGCTCAGCTTCGACGCCATGGAGGTCCTGGCCCGGCGCATCGCCCCCCTGGGCTGGCACATGCAGTTCCTGTGCGACGGCCGGGACCTGCCGGAGCTGTTTCCGCGCATGTCCAGGCTCCCCTGCCCCGGGGTGCTGGACCACATGGGCCACATGCCGGCCGCCCTGGGCATGGGCCACCCGGCCTTCCAGGCGGTGCGCGCCCTGGCGGCGAACCACGGCTGGTGGGTCAAGCTGTCCGGCGCCTACCGCCTGAGCGACGACTACGACGGCTTCAGGTCGGTCACCCCCATTGCCCAGGCGCTCATCGCCGCCGCTCCGGACCGGATGCTCTGGGGCAGCGACTGGCCGCACGTGGCCATGGTGCGCATGCCCGACACCGGCGCGCTGCGCAACCTGCTCAAGGACTGGGCGCCCGACGCCGCGGTGCGTGACCGCATCCTGGTGGACAATCCGGCCCGCCTGTACGATTTCCCGCGGAGCTGAAGGCCGCGTTGCTGGCCCGGATATCGGCCATGAAGGCCGGGGACAGGCCCGGAACCGAGGCCAGGCAGCGGTCGATGGCCAGGATCTCCGCGGCGCAGGCCGGCAGCCGGAAGTTGCCGATCCGGCCCCGGTTGTCCTTGTGCACCGCGTGGTTCCGGAGCTCCAGGGCCAGGCTCCGGCCGAGCCCGGCCAGCTCCCGCCGGGCCGGCTGCGGGATGGCGCCCAGGGCCAGCGGGAACTGCCGCACCAGCCATTGCTTGAGGTTGAACCCGTCGGAGGCCACGGCCCACCACCAGTAGCCCAGGGAGCTGCAGAGCAGGGCGAACACCAGGTCCGCCGTCTCCGCGTCGGCGCAGGCGAATCGCGTGACCCGGGCGGGCGCGACGGTGCGGCCGCGCCGGTCGAAGGTCTCCGGCAGTTCCCGCCAGGCCGGGAACCAGTTGCAGGCGCTGCCGCCCACGTACACCGTGGCGCCGGCGGCGGCGGCGGTGCCCAGGTCCATGCCCAGGGGCGGGCCGGCCGCCAGCAGCCGCTGGAGCACGTCCGCCTGGAGCTGGCTGGCCACCTTGGGGATCCCGGCCGAGATGTCCAGATCCAGTCGAGCGTAGCGCAGGGTGGCGAACAGGTGGCCCCGGGCCCGGGCCCGCCAGCGCAGCAGGCCGGTGGTGGCCCACTGGTGGCCCGGCACTTCCGCAGACCGGGCGTACAGGACCAGGCTGCAGCGGGCGCGCACGCCCCGGCCGAACAGGGCGTTGGGGGTCCGGTCGAAGTGCGACCAGAGCCACAGGCCCGGTTCGGTGGCGATCACCCGGCGCAAGGTGGCGAAGGCGGGCTCCGTGGAGCAGGCCACCGCCAGGGGCAGGACCAGGCCCAGGCGGCCCGTGCCCGGCTTCAGCAAGCGCAGGCAGCGCTCCACCGCCAGGGTGGCCAGGCTCTCGTCGGCGCTCCACCGGGGCCGCGCGCTGCGGTAGTCGGCCCGCAGCAGCGGGCGGCTGGCCTCCCTGGGGATGCGGGCGAAGGGCGGGTTGCCGAGGATCACGTCGAAGCCCCCGGCCGCCATGACGGCGGGAAAGGCGCTGGACCAGAACGGGCCGGAATCCAGCAGGGCGTCGCCCACCCTCAGGTTGCCGTCCGGCACCGGCCCGCCCAGCCGCTGCTCCAGCCGCCGCCGGCAGCGTGCCACCGCGTCCTCATGGAGATCCACCCCGTAGAGGTGGTTCTTGAACCTCGGCTCGGCCCCGCACGCGGCGCAGAGCGGTTCCAGCACGTCCGCCGCGGCGGCCAGGAACGCCCCGGAGCCGCAGGTGGGATCCAGCACGGTGAGCCCTTCCAGGGCCCGCCGGAACACCGGGGCCAGCCCCGGGATCCAGGCCAGGCCGTCCTCGGCCAGGCGCTGGAGGTCCAGGTTGTCCATGACCAGGTCGCGGATCCCTGGCCCGCCGGCGCCGCCCAGCCGCTCCAGCAGCTCCGCGCACCGGCCGCGCCGGGCCGCCGTCTCCCCCCAGGTTTCCAGGGGCAGGCCCACGGCGGGGTCCGCCGGCGCCTCCGGATCCAGGCCCGGGGGCAGCGGCCGCGCCATGCCGTGCTTCAGTTCCGGCCGGAGGTAGCGGCCGGGATCGCGCCGCAGCAGGTCCCGGAACCCATCGTCGAAGGCCGCGCCGCCGACCCGGACCGCTTCCAGCAGGGCCGGGATGATGGCGCTCCCGGCCAGGTAGGCGGCCACGTCCCGGGGGGTGTCGTAGGCGCCCAGCCGCTCCCGGTCGGGGCGCCGGTCCAGGCGTGGCACACGGCTGAGGGCACGCACGGCAGTCGCCACCTCCCGACCCTATGATCCTCCGGGGGCCCGATGCAAGGCCAGGGGTGTTTGGCGTTTAAAGGATCTCCCCCGCCCAGAGCCTCTTCAGGAACTCCAGCGCCGGCAGCACGAGGATGCCGTCGTCCAGCTGCCGTGGGGTCCCTTCCAGGCAGACCAGGATGCGGGGCCCCACGGAGGGGTGTTCCTCCTGGATGGCGCGGAGCCCCGCCAGGTACTGGGGCCGCACCCGTTCGGTGGCCTTGACCTCAATGGCGGCCTCCAGGTCCCCCAGGATAAAGTCCACTTCGGTGCCCGTGGCCAGGCGCCAGTAGCGCAGCTCGTAGTGTAGCCCGGAATAGCTGGCATGGGCACGGAGCTCATGGCAGATCCAGTTCTCGAAAGCTTTGCCGAACACCTCCTGGCCAGGTTCCAGGCCCCGGCGCCTGGCCAGCGTGTTCACGGTGCCCACATCGTGGAAAAAGAACTTCGGGGCCTGGATGACCCGGCGCTTGGCCCGGCTGGTGAAGGCTGGCACGAAGGCACCCAGCAGGGTGTCCACCAGAATCTGATAGTGTTCGCGCACGGTGGGGGCGCTGACCCCGCACTCCCTGGCCACGTTCTCGAAATTGAGGATCTCCGTATCCCCCAGGGCCGCGGCACGGAGGAAATCGTAGAAGGCATTCAGGTTCCTCACCAGCCCCTCCTGGGCGACCTCGAGGCGGAGGTAGTCCTCCACATAGGCGCGCAGGGGAGGCTCCGGGTTGAGCGCGAGGTAGTGGCGGGGCAGGACCCCGTGTTTCACGAACCGGACGACGTCGGCCTGGTCCCCCACCTCCTGGGTCGTCAGGCCGAACATTTCGAAGCGAAGGGCCCGTCCCCCCAGCAGGTTCGCATGGCCCCGGCGCAGCTTGCGCGCGCTGGAGCCGCAGAGGCCGAACACGAAGCCATGCTCGACCATCAGCCGCTGCACCTCGTCCAGGAGCTGGGGGACCTTCTGGATCTCGTCGATGAGCACGAGGGGCGGCCTGGCAGGGAGCGCCAGCAGCTGTTGCCCGAGGCTCTCCGGATCCCGGGAGAAACGGACGAAATCGCGGCTTTTCAAGAGATCGAAACGAAGGGCTCCGGGGAAACGTTCGAGCAGGAAGGTGGTCTTGCCGGTCTGGCGGGAACCCCACAGGAAAAATGTGTCCTGGATGTCCGGAGGGATGGGCAGGCTGCGGTGAAACATGCCACCCAGTCTAGGTCAGCGCTCCTGATAATCAAAGACATAACTTTTGTTTATCTGGATAAACCAAAGTGGTTGTTTAGGTTTTTGCTGGGGGCCCGATGAAATGCCAGGGGTTATCCCGGAAGGCCCGCCACAGCATTCGGCGTAGACCTTCCCGGCCCTTGCGGTCCACATCCCGGGCGTCGATGGCGGTGCGCAGGGCCAGCAGGAACGACACGCTGAAATTGAGCAGGCCGATGCCGGCGATCCCGGCCATGCCCCAGGCCAGGCCGGCCCAGGGCATGGTGCCGGGAGTGGCGAGCCCGTGGGCCACGCAGAGTGCCAGGGAGGCCGCGGACAGGGTCACGTGGCGCACCTCCACCGGCAGCCCCGCGAAAGCGAAAACCATCGGCATGAAGCCCAGCAGGAAGCCCAGGGCGATGGTGCCGCAGACCCCGCCCAGGTGCCGCTCCACCACGCGGCCCGCGGTGGCGGCCCCGTCCGGACCCAGCCAGTAGATCAGCCGGCGGTGCCCGGCCAGGGCCTGGGGCAGGCAGCGGAAGGCGCTCCAGTTGGCGGCCCAGCCCGCCGCCAGGCTGGACATCCAGAGGAACACCCCGGTGAGCGCGGCGAACGGCAGGGTCCAGCTGCGCAAGGGGTGCAGGCCTTGCAGGCTGTGCGCCGCGGTGGCCGGGTCCAGGGGCGGCCGCCCGGTGAGCTTCCACCAGATCAGGCCCAGCAGCACGGCCGCCGGGATGGTCCACAGGACGTTGCCCAGGGTGGCCATGACCTGGGACCGGGCGATGCCCGCCACCAGGTCCACCATGGCCCGGCCCGGCAGCCGGTCCTCCAGGGCCCCGGCCAGGCTGGCGGCGGTCATGGCCGGCTGCTTGGAAGCCAGGGTGAAGCCGGCGAACTGCATGACCACGAAGCTGGCGGTGTAGTTGCCGGCGAAGGCCAGGCCGGCGATCATCGGCGCCACGGCCGCCGCGGCGATGTCGTACTTCAGGGCCGCGGTGAAGGCGGTGAGAACGCCGCCCCCGGCGGCGGACCAGAAGGTGCCCACCCACTCGGCCCGGGTGTTGGCGATGTAGTGCTCCCCGGTCTGCCCGGTGTGCTCCACCACCTTGCGGGCCAGGCGGCGGGTGGTGCTGTGCACGAGGCCACTGAAGCTCGCCTGGACCGCCGACTGGCGCACCAGGGCGGCGGCGAAGGCCTGGCCGTCCAGGGCCCCGGCGGCCAGGCTCACCAGCTCCTCCATGCGCCGCAGGTGGGCCTCCAGCAGGTCCAGGCGGTAGACCAGCTCGCTGGAGACGCCATGGCGGTCCAGGTAGTCCAGGGCGGTCTTCAGCCGGGCCCGGCAGGCGGCCAGGAGCTCCGGCCAGGAGGCGGCCTCCCCCCGGCGCAGGGCGGCCATGGCCTCGGGCAGGCCGCCGAAGGGGGAGTCCAGCTCCCGCTCGTCCGGGGCCAGCCCGAGCAGGTCCCGGGCCAGGCCCAGGGCCGTGGCCCGGTAGGCCAGCAGCTGGGCCGCGTCCCACACCGCTTCCGGGGGCAGGGCCAGCAGCTCCCGCCAGGGTTCCACCAGGGGCGGGGCCAGGGCCGCCATCCAAAGGGCGTCCTCCTCCCCCATGGGCAGCCGGTCCAGGAGCGCGCACAGGTCGGCTTCGGGGTCCAGGCGCGGCACGAACCGCTCCACCAGCCGGTGCAGCAGCTCCCGCATGAAGGCGTGGTGGACCGGCAGCCCGGTGTCCGCCAGCAGCCGGACGGCGCTGGTGTGGCTCCACACCATGCGGATCCGCGCCCGCCACTCCGGCCCCCGGGGGTGCTCCCGGAGCACGGCGTTCAGGGCCAGCAGCCGCCGGGTCCGGACGGCCCCGGGCGAACCCTCCACCAGCCAGCGCAGCAGCCCTTCGAACCAGGCCTCGTCGGGACCGGGAGCGTTGAGAACCAGATAGAGGGTGGGGGTCATGGGCCTCCTGACCGGGCCATCTTAGCGCGGCCGCCCCGATCCCCCCAGTTGTGGCAACATCAACTCATGCCCGCCCTTCCTGAATCCCTGCGCTCCCTGCGGCAGCGTAACTACCGCCTGTTCTGCAGCGGCCAGCTCGTCTCCCTGATCGGCACCTGGATGCAGATGGTGGCCCTGAGCTGGCTGGTGTACCGGCTCACCGGCAAGGCCGCCATGCTCGGGCTGATGTCCTTCTGCAACCTGATCCCGGTGTTCATCCTGGCCCCGTTGGGCGGGCTGGTGGCGGACCGGGTGCCGTCCCGTCGGCTGCTGCTCACCACCCAGATCGTGGCCATGACCCTGGCCTTCATCCTGGCCGGGCTCACCCTGACCCACCACGTGCGCATGTGGCACCTGTTCGTCTCCGCCCTGCTGCTGGGCACCACCAACGCCTTCGACAACCCCGGCCGCCAGGTGTTCGTGGCCCGGGCGGTGCCCCGCCCTGACCTGATGAACGCGGTGGCCCTCAACTCCTCCATGGTCACCGGCGCCCGGGTGGCCGGCCCGGCCCTGGCCGGGATCCTGGTGGCCGCCATCGGCGAAGGCTGGTGCTTCTTCCTGAACGCCGTCAGCTACCTGGCGGTCATCGCCGGGCTGCTGGCCATGACCTTCCCGCCCATGAAGGCCCGGGAACCGGAGGGCCAGTCCCAGATGGGCCGCCTGCGGGAGGGCTTCGCCCTGGTCCGGCGCACCATGCCCATCCGCAGCCTGTTGATCCTGCTGGGCATGCTGAGCCTGCTGGGGGTGCCCTATTCCGTGCTGATGCCGATCTTCGCGGCCCAGGTGTTCCACGGCAGTTCCCGCACCTTCGGCCTGCTCATGGGCACCTCGGGCGCCGGCGCCCTGGCCGGGGCGCTGACCCTGGCCTGCCGCCCCCATTCCCACGGGCTCGGCCGCTGGATCACGGCCACCTCGCTGGCCTTCGGGGCGGCCCTCATCGGCTTCGCCTGCTCCCGGTCACTGTGGCTGTCGCTGCCGCTGATGCTGCTGGTGGGCTTCTGCTTCATGGTGGAGATGGCCGCAACCAACACCATGATCCAGATGATGGTCCCCGACGCCTTCCGCGGCCGGGTCATGTCCTTCTACGCCATGATGTTCCTGGGCATGTCCCCCCTGGGCGGGCTGCTGGCGGGCCTGGTGGCGCACCAGGTGGGCGCGCCGGCCACGGTGGCCCTGGGCGGCGCGGGCTGCGTGGTCTGCGGCTGCGCCTTCGCCCTGCACTTCCGCCGGTGGCGGGAGGGAGCCCGGGGGCTGCTGCGCGCGGCGGGAGAAACCGGGGACTAG
>PLUC01000109.1 GCA_003165415.1 Holophagaceae bacterium | reverse complement strand
TGTAATTAACACAGTAGTACTAGTTCTGAGGGTCCCGCGACCCAGACCCCCCGGCTCCGCCGGGGGGTCCTCGGGCATGGACGGATCATCCCCGGGATGGTATGTATCATGAACTAGCCAAGCAAGTTGCCCGGCATTCGAGAGGAGACGCAGGTGGCGCTGGTCGAACCTGAGTTTGCGTCCAATGTGGTTCTCGTGTGGCAGGGCAAGCTGGACTTCTATGAGATGTGCGCCTACACCAGCCAGTTGGAGGCCAAGGAACTCCATGCGCTGGCGGCGGTCCTCTACCAGACCTGGCTGAAACGCAACCAATCGCCCTACAACCACTTTGTCTGCTTCAACCTCGGGGTGGCGCTGTACAAGGAGAACGACCTGCCGGCGGCCAGGGAGGCCTACCAGAGGGCCATCGAACTCATGCCGACCTTCGTCCAGGCCCACCTCAACCTGGGGCTGCTCGACGAGCGCCAGGGCGACCTGGAAGCCGCCCTCGCGGAGTGGCGGTGGGTGGAGCAGAACACGGGGCCGGACTACCCCGACCAGAAGAGCCTGAGGATCAAGGCCCTCAATCACCTGGGGCGGGTGCTGGAAGGCGCGTCGCGCTACCAGGAGGCCCTGGCCTTCCTGGACCAGAGCCTCGCCCTGGAGCCGGACCAGCCCGACGTGATCCACCACTGGGTGTTCCTGCGGGAGAAGCAGTGCGCCTGGCCGGTGTATGCGAACGTGGAGGGCATCAGCCAGGAGGTGATGCACCGCTGCACCTCCGCGCTGGCCATGCTCAGCCTGTCCGACGACCCGGAGGAGCAGCTGGAGGCCGCCCGCAACTACGTCAAGGACAAGGTCTCCACTGACGTGCCGGCCCTGGCCCAGGGGTGCTCGTACCACCACCCGAAGATCCGCATCGGCTACTGCTCCTCGGATTTCTGCCTGCACCCGGTGTCGATGCTCACCGCGGAACTTTTCGAACTCCACGACCGGTCCCAGTTCGAGGTCTACGGGTTCTGCTGGTCCCGGGAAGACGGTTCGGCCCTGCGCCAGCGGGTGATCAAGGCCATGGACCATTTCATCCGCATCGAAGGGCCCGACGACGCGGCCGCGGCCAGGGTGATCCGGGAACACGAGATCGACATTCTCGTGGACCTGCACGGACAGACCCTCGGCGCCCGCGCCAACATGCTCGCCTACCGGCCAGCGCCGATCCAGATCACCTACCTGGGACTGCCCGCCACCACCGGCTTCCCTTTCATCGACTACGTCATCGCCGACCGTTTCCTGATCCCGGAAGCCTCCGCCCGGTACTACTCGGAAAAGCCCCTGTACCTGGAAGATGTCTACCAGGTCAGCGACCGCAAACGCCTGAGCGGCCCCCCGCCTTCGCGCCAGTCGGTGGGGCTGCCGCCGGAAGGGTTCGTGTTCTGCTCGTTCAACAACAACTACAAGTTCACGCCGGAGGTGTTCGAGGTCTGGATGAACATCCTGCGCGCCGTTCCCGGCAGCGTGCTTTGGCTGCTTTCCGACAACCCGTGGTCCGAGGCGAACCTGAGGCGGGAGGCCGAAGCGCGCGGCATCGCCGAGGGCCGCCTGTTCTTCTCCACCCGCACCGCCCCCGAGAAATACCTGGCCCGCTACATGGTGGCGGACCTGTTCCTGGACACCTTCCCGTTCAACGCCGGCACCACCGCCAACGACGCCCTGTGGATGGGGCTGCCGGTGCTGACCTGTACCGGCCGCACCTTCGCCTCGCGCATGGCCGGCGCCCTGCTCACGGCCGCCGGGCTCGATGAGCTGATCACCGGCAACCTGACCGACTATCAAGCCAAGGCCATCGCCCTGGGCAAGTCGTCCCGGCACTGCAAGCGCATCCGCGAACAGCTGAAGCAGGCCCGGGAGCACGGCGCGCTGTTCGACACGCCCCGGTTCGTGCGCACCCTGGAGGGACATCTCAAGCAGCTGGTCGCCGACGTCCCATGAAAACCGCCCTGGTCATCGTGGACACCTACCCGGACCCGGGCATCGCCCGCCATGCACTGATGCAATGCCTGAACCGTTTCCGCGCGGACGAGTGCATGGTCTTCTCCGACCAGGACCTGCTGCCGGGAACCCGCTGGATCCCCATCGAGCCCATCAGGACCATCCGCGACTACGAGGCGGTGGTCCTGGACCGTCTGGCCCAGGAGACCCGCTGCGACCTGCACCTGATCGTGCAATGGGACGGCTTCGTCCTGGACGGGCAGCGCTGGGACGCGGACTTCGCGGGGTACGACTACGTGGGCGCCCCCTGGCCGCACCTGGGCAACCTCGTGGGCAACGGCGGATTCTCCCTGCGCAGCCGGAAGCTCCTGCGGGCGGTGCGCAAGCTGCGGCGGACCCGCACGGAGGGGGAGCCCGCCGAGGACCTGCAGATCTGCGTGACCTTGCGGCCGCGCCTGGAGGCCATGGGCGTGCGCTTTCCCGACGCCGGGGTGGCGGGCCGCTTCGCCGTGGAGACCCCGGGGCCCAACGGGCGGATCGAGAGCTTCGGCTTCCACGGGGCCTTCAACTTCCCGCTGGTGATGAGCGAGCGGGACATCCTGGAGCACATGCCCGGCATCCTGATGCGCATGGGCAAGGCGCCCAACATGTGGTTCCTGTTCATCCTGAACGCCCTGGTGCGGGGCCAGCTCACCGTGGCCCGGGCCCTGGCCCGGGATCTGCAGGCCCACCGCGCCCCGCTGTGGGAGGCCCTGGGGCCGGCCCTCCAGCAGCGCGGCGTTCCCGCCGGGCTGCTTAGATGAACCAGGAGAACGAAGCGCTTTTCTCCGCGGGAATGGCCAAGGCCCATTGGGGACACAGCGGGAAGGACCACTCCAGGCCGTAGTCCCGGGCCGCCAGCCACTGGGCGCAGGCTTCCCGGGCGGCCGGCGACGTTCCGGCCTGCACCAGGATCACCGGCCGGCTGCGTTCCACCATCCCCCTGGCCAGTTCCAGCAGAGAGCAGGAGATGTCGCCCCCGGCCACCCGCATCAGGTCCACATCCTCCCGCTCCGCCCAGAAGGCGTCAGGAACCGATCCCAGGTCCGGGTGGGCCACCAGATGGTCCAGCTGGTTCAGCGCGGCGTTGCCGGGCAGCAGGGCGGCTTCCAGCGGGTCCAGGGCGATGGCGTGGGCTTCCCGGTAGTGCGGGCCCATGCACGCGGCCAGCAGGCCGGCCTGTTCGCCCAGATCCACCAGGCAGCGGCCTTCCGGGCACAGGATCCGCAGGAAGCGGACCAGGGCGCGGTCGTCCAGCTTGCTCCGGCCCGGGGGCAGGCGCCACACCGGGCCCTGGAAGGCCTGGGGGCCGCCGTGCATGCCCTGCAGGCGCGGGTCCTGCGCGACCTCGCCCAGGGGCGCCAGGGCCGCGGTCAGCGCCGCCTGGGAAACGCTGAAGATGCCCACCTCGCCGTCGTCCACCCCGCACAGCAGTCGGTAGTCTTCTCCGCGCCGTTCGGCGCCCAGCGGAAAGATCACGCTGGCGGCCACAGGCCAGCCGTGACGGTGCACGCCGCCCTTGTAGGGCGCCACCAGCAGCGGGCTGCGGGTCATGCGCACCGGCCGGAAGGGGGCCTGCCGTTCCATGAGCACCGCCCCGACCATGTAGAGCTTGCGGCTGCCCACCACCTCCGAGCCGTGGAAGAAGCTCACTAGGTGGTCCTCATCGTAGCCGATGGGCGGCGTGCCGCCGCGGATCCGGCCCCAGGCCCAGGTCAGGCCCTCGGCCCGGTACGCCTGCTCGAAGTGGACCAGGCCCCGGCCGCGATCCCGGTTCAGGACGAGGATTTCCCAGGGATCATGCCGGTAGATGAGGCCGACCCGCTCCTCGTCGATGGCGAAGGGCACCCAGTTCTTTTCCCAGCCCTTGGTGTCTTCGCGGTCCTGGCCATCCCCCAGAGGGGCCTTGGGCAGGGGGAACACCTTCTTCATCACGAGGCCGGCCTCCTCCACGGCGCACTCGGCCATCATGATCGAGGTGCCGGTGATGGCGTCCTGGCCGTCCCGCTCGAAGTGAACATAGAACACCAGCAGATCCCCGCCGTGGGCGATGACCCTGGGGTCCTCGCCGTCCATGATCAGCGCCGTGGGCGGGCCCATGGGCCTGAGTTCATCGTCCAGCCCCAGGGCCCAGACCATGCCGCGTCCGGGCGCGGGCGGGTAGTGATCGCGGCGGATGACCCCGATGATCCGGCCATCGGGCCAGCGCACGAAGGAGGGATTGTATTCCAGGAAGCGAGGGTCGAAGCGCGGCCAGATCTCCGGATTCATCCTGGCATTCACGGGCGCGATGAAGTTTTGCATGCGGGCCGTCCTGGGCTGGTGAAAACGAGGGCTACGGATGGAGTATCGCCGCCGCCAGGGCCGCCTGTCACCTCATAACATGAGCTTTACGATATTCGTTCATGGGGATTTGAGGTTTAATGAGGCTCAGCAACAGGAGCCTTATGCCGTCCGATCCTGGGTCCGCCTCAGAGCCAATGGCGTGCAATGCGGATCTGTTGGCCTTGATCCCGGCTTCGGCGTGCGCGGTGGTGGAAGTGGGCTGCGGCGGCGGCGCCCTCGCCCGCGCCTATAAGAACATCAATCCGGCTTGTCATTACCTCGGTATCGAAGGGGATGCCGTGCAGGCGCAACAGGCGCGCCGTCATTGCGACAACGTGCTGGCCCTGGACATCGAATCCCTGGATGCCGGTTTCTATTCCAGCTTTTCCGGAGACACGGTCTGGGTCCTCGGCGACGTCCTCGGCTATCTGCGGAACCCCTGGGAACTGCTCAGCAGGATCGGCAAGTCACTGAGGGAGGGCGGTTGTGTCATCGTCAGCCTGCCGAACTTCCAGCACTGGAGCACCCAGGCCAAGCTGTGCATCGGTGATTTCAAGTACGAAGGCCCTGGTTTGTTCGATCGCAACCAGTTGCATTTCTTCACTCGCGCTTCGATGCTGGACATGTTCCTGGCGGCCGGGTTCAGGGTCGAGAGCGGGCTCACCCGCATGTCCGAGCCGTTGACCAGCAAGAAGATCGAGGAAGCCATCAGCTCGATGGCCACCGCCGTGGGAGTCGACCCCAAGGCCGCCCTCCAGGATTGCCTGCCGTCGATGTTCGTGGTGAAGCTCGTGCCGGCGGACGCGGACCTCCAGGCCGCCCGGATCCAGCCTGCGGCCGCTGGCCAGGGGGCCTTTTCCTGGCGGGACATTCCGGTCTTCATCATCAACCGCGACCGCTGCTCCACCCTGAAGCGGCTGCAGGAATGGCTCACCGGCATCGGCCTGCGCAGGATCGCGATCGTGGACAACGACTCCACCTACCCGCCCCTCCTGGACTACTACCGGAGCCTCCAGGACGCCAGCGGGGTGCGCGTGATCTTCCTGGGGCAGAACCGGGGACCCTATTCCCCGTGGAACCTGGGCCTGCTGGACGGTGTGGACACCCCCTACATCGTCACCGATTCGGACCTGGTTCCGGCCGATGACTGTCCGGCGGACCTGATCGAACGCATGCTGGACCTGGTCATCCGGCACCCCGAGTACCACAAGGTGGGGGTCGGCCTGCGGCTGGACAACCTGCCTGCCTGCTATGCCCAGCATGAGGTGGTCCGAAAGTGGGAATCCCAGTTCTGGCACTGCCCGGCGGGGGAGGGGGTGTTTGTCGCGGCGGTGGACACCACCTTCGCCATGTACCCGGCCGGAGGCCAGTTCTCCATGGGCCCCCAGAGTCTCCGGATGGGCTATCCCTGCCTGTTCGAGCACCGGCCCTGGTACGTGGACGAGGCCAGCCTGGACGAAGAGGAGGCCTACTACCGGTCCCACGCGGCGGCCAAATTCGCCAACTGGAGCGTGGACAACAAGACCTCCTGGATGGTGCAGACGGCCAGGATGAAGACCTACGAAGCCAGCGGCCGCATCCTCCACCTGGGGGGAGGCGATGAGCACATTCCCGGATGGGTCAACGCCGACCGCTCGGGACGCTTGCTGGAGGTGGCGCTGGGCCGGGATTGGACCGGTCCGGCCCTGCCGTTTCCCGAACACAGCTTCGACGGGATCTATATGCCGCGGCCCCTGGAGGGGCGCGGGATGGATGCGGACCTCATGGCCGAACTGATGCGCATCGCCAAGCCCGGAGCCCGGTGCTTTTTCAGGGTCCCCGGCGGTGCCGGCCGGAAGGACGCGTCCGAAACCTTCGCCGGCACCTGCGACCTGCTGACCCGGCTGGTGGAGCTCAGCCTTGTCCAGCCCCCGCCGGGGGCCGCCAGGCACTGGGAAGGCCTCCGGATGGCCGTGGTCATGACCGGTGATTGGCAGCCCACCGGCCAGATGGAGACCGTCCCCGACTTTTTCCGGACCCATTGGACCAGCCTGATCCAGGTGGCGGTGACCCTGGTCGCCGCCGAGCACGAGGTTGGGTGGCAGTCCCCTCCCCGTTTCCCGGGCGAGTTGACGTTGTCCCGGGACATTCTGGTCTGCCCGGATTTCTGAACCCTGAAACCGGAAACGTCAAGCCTTTGCGGATACCGGTCAGTGGAAGGTGAGGTGATCCAGATGGCTAGGTCTGGCGAGCGTGATACACTAACACGGCGCCTCCCATATTTATCCACGGAGTGAACGATGAGATCTGGCATTTTCAATGTTTAAGCCCACGCCACTACTTGTCACAATCGATACCGAGTGCGACAAGACCCGCACTTGGCACACCTCAAACCCTATGACTTTTCACGGTGTGACCATAGGAATTCCAGTCATTCTTAATCCACTTTTTAAAGAATTCGGAATTCGCCCAACGTATTTAATCAGCAACGAAGTAATGGACGATAGTGCTTGCTTGAATGTATTAGATGCGCTAAGCGACGTCGAGCTCGGCACCCATCTCCATGGCGAATACGTACCTCCTGCAAATATTGATGGAGGAATCGAAGGTACGATTACCAGTGAAATGCAATGGGAATATGGTTACCTCTTGGAAAAACAAAAACTTGTAACACTAACTGAAAAATTCAGATCGGTTTTCGGACGCAAGCCACGTTCTTTCCGAGCAGGTCGCTTTGGTGCCGGACCTCAAACCGGACGCGCACTCCTCGAACTCGAGTACGACATCGATTCCTCTGTGACGCCACACATAAGCTGGGAGTCGCGTTTCGGTACGACCAACCCAGACTTCCGTTCCTGTCCGGAGTTTCCATACCATATTGCTGATGACGGGAACCTATTCACCCAGGGGACTTCTCGGCTTCTCGAGTTACCGGTTACCATCGTCAAATTACCCGAAGCCCCCGGTCAACCCCAATGGTTCCGCCCTTGGATCAGCGGCCCTGACGCATTGGCAGCGATCGTTGAACACGTGGTGCAATCAAATCAAAACGCATCCATACCAAGACCCCTGGTCATGATGTTCCATAATATGGAGGTATTCCCTGGAGCGTCGCCATATCCTCA
Organism: Holophagaceae bacterium; assembly: GCA_003165415.1. Taxonomy (GTDB): domain Bacteria; phylum Acidobacteriota; class Holophagae; order Holophagales; family Holophagaceae; genus Mesoterricola. The sequence continues at coordinate 5,964 of PLUC01000109.1, read as the reverse complement.
AACAATTGCTGATGTAGACAGCTACATCGGGTCATTGCAACAGACATTCAAATTTGCAAGTCAATTCAACATATTGCCGTTGACCATGTCTGAGTATTTCGACTATCAGGGGATTCCGGGCAAATGAGAAGGATAGCGCTCATAACAGATGGACAGGGCTGGATCGTCGATCGAATCTCGCGCATCTACCAGCACTATGTTCCTGGGATCGAGGTTTTCTACCCATCGGTCCTTTCTGTGGAAGGGCTTAGCCATATCATCAGAAATTTTGATCTTGTCCATTTCAATAATTTCTTTGTCGAAGGGTTACAGCCTTTCTTCTCGATTGCACCGATTCCAACCATTGTCTCGATCCGATCATTCCGATTTTCAAACACCATCACCTCCATGACGCCTTCGCTGTTCCATGTGATCCATCCGGACATGGCGCAGGTGTTCCAACCCTCCGTCTTCATTTCTGACGGCATCGATCTGGATCGGTTCCGCCCCGACAGGAAATTTCGCGTCGGCATGGCTTGTCATGATACCTATACCGCATTCAAGGGACTCGACCTTCTGCTTGAAGCCGCTTCAGAATTGGATATGGAGATTGTTCATGTTTCCAGTTTGCCCCACGACGAAATGAAAAAATTCTACCAGTCCATTGATCTTTACGTTTGCGCTTCGGAATCGGAAGGCTTTTCGGCACCTGTGGTCGAGTGCATGGCTCTTAATATCCCCGTCATGTCCACTAGAACCGGGGTTGCATCCTATTTGCCAGGCATTCAAGTTGTTGGGAGAACGGTTGCGGAAATTCGTGAAGGACTTCTTGCGCATATGACGCGCCATAGGGTCATTGACTTGGCTTGGCCGTCGATATGCATGAAGATAAGTGATATGTATCAAACGCTCTTGGACGGGGATGCCAAGAACCCGCCTCAAGAAAACCCCACCTCGCTTCCGCACCAGAAAGTCCAAACCGCTGAATGTGAACTCGTCAATTACACGCTCGTCATAGATAGAAATATAAACAAGATGAATGACGATATCTTCGACGCTCTGAAACCAAAAATTTCAGGCAGGTGGCTGGATGTCGGGTGCAATGTCGGCGTCATGCTCGATGAAGTCCCCAATGGAACGGGCGTGGATGCGTCGGAGACCATGGTGGCAGAAGCCTTGCGGCGCGGGCGTGATGTGAGGTTGGCAAACGCTTGCAACCTTCCATTCCTCGACAAGCAGTTTGACACTGTGGTTTTGTCTTGTGTCCTTGAACAAATCCCTGACTGGCGGCGGGCGTTGGATGAAGCGAAACGCGTCGGACACAAGGTGATTGGTATAAATCCAATCCCAGGATCGCAATGGGGGAAGATCCAGGGTGCTGTTAAATCGATCATTCCACCCGATGAAATGGGCGGTGAAATCACCTACCCGCCCATCGATGGGAAATATTTATTTGAAATCAATTGCATCCAAGAATAGGAGAAAGACTTCCATGTCGTTTCCGCTAATCTGTTCTTGAGATACATGCTGAAATTCCTGAACCAGCTCCGGCCTGCGCCAGTCCTGCACCAACACCTGGGGAAAAGTTGAGATGCACACCCGAACCATCTCCGTCATCGGTCTCGGCTATGTGGGCCTGCCGGTCGCGGTCGCCTTCGGGCGGCGCGCCAGGACCATCGGATTCGACGTCAAAGAAGTGCGCCTCGAGCAGCTGCGCACAGGTTTCGACTGCACCCGGGAGGTGAGCCGCGAGGAACTGGTCCAGGCGGACATCGCCTATACCTCCGACACCGCCGTCCTGGCCCAGGCGGATTTCCATATCGTGGCCGTTCCGACCCCGGTGAACGACGCGCACCAGCCTGACCTGACCCCGGTGGAGCGCGCCACGGCGTCCGTGGGCAGGGCTCTCAAAAAGGGCGATATCGTCGTCTACGAATCCACCGTCTACCCCGGTGTCACTGAGGACCTCTGCGTCCCGATCCTCGAACGCGTTTCTGGTCTGGTCTGCGGCCCGGACTTCACCGTCGGCTACAGCCCGGAGCGGATCAATCCGGCCGACCGCGAGCATACCTTCACCCGGATCACCAAGGTGGTATCCGGCCAGGATCAGCGCACCCTGGACATCGTCGCCGAAGTCTACGAATCGGTGGTCACGGCCGGGGTGTTCCGGGCCGAGAGCATCAAGGTTGCCGAGGCCGCCAAGGTCATCGAGAACGTCCAGCGCGACCTCAACATCGCACTCATGAACGAGCTGGCGCTGATCTTCGAACCCATGGGGGTCGACACCCAGAGCGTGCTCGCGGCCGCCGGCACCAAGTGGAACTTCCTCAAGTTCAAGCCCGGCCTGGTCGGCGGCCACTGCATCGGCGTCGATCCCTACTATCTGACCCACAAGGCCGAGATGCTGGGCTACACGCCCCAAGTGATCCTGGCCGGCCGCCGGATCAACGACGGCATGGGCAAGCACATCGCCCAACAGACCATCAAGCAGCTGATCCTGGCCGGCCATGATGTCAGCAAGGCCACGGTGAGCGTGCTCGGCCTGACCTTCAAGGAGGACTGCCCGGACTTGCGCAATTCCCGGGTGATCGACCTCATCAGGGAACTCCGCTCGTTCGGCGTCACGGTCCAGGTGTGCGATCCGGTGGCCGACCCGGCCGAAGCGGTGCGCGAGTACGGCATCACCCTGGCGCCCCTGGCGGAACTGGCGCCGGCCAATGGGGTCATCGTCGCCGTCGCCCATGCGGCTTTCGCCGAACTGGGCGCCCCGGACTACCTGAAGCTGATGGCCGGGCGCCCCGTGCTGATCGACGTCAAGGGTGTCTGCGACCGCACCGGATTCAAAGCTGAAGGGATCGACCTGTGGCGGCTGTGAGCCCACCGGAGGGTCGCTACCCCGCGGTCAAGGCCCAGCTGCTGGCCGCCCCGAAGACCTGGCTGGTCACCGGTGCCGCGGGCTTCATCGGCTCCAACTTGGTGGAGGCCCTCCTCCGGCTCGACCAGCGGGTGGTGGGCCTGGACAACTTCGCCAACGGCCACAAGCGCAATCTGGAGCGGATACAGACGCTGGTCGAACCCGATCAGTGGCAGCGCCTGCAGTTCAACGAAGGCGACATCTGCAGTCTCGAAACCTGCCGGCGCATGGTCGACGGGGTCGACTACGTGCTTCACGAGGCCGCACTTGGCAGCGTCCCGCGCTCCCTGGCCAATCCGATCCGCACCAATGAGACCAACATCAGCGGCTTCCTGAACATGCTGGTCGCCAGCCAGGACGCAGAGGTGCAGCGGTTCGTGTTCGCCGCCTCAAGCTCGACCTACGGCGATCATCCCGGCCTGCCGAAGGTCGAGGACCGGATCGGCCGGCCCCTGTCGCCCTACGCCGTGACCAAGTACGTCAACGAGCTCTATGCCGAAGTGTTCGCCCGCTGCTATGGCTTCCCCACCATAGGCCTGCGCTATTTCAACGTCTTCGGACCGGGCCAGAGCCCGGATGGCGCCTATGCCGCCGTCATTCCCCTGTGGTTCGCTGGACTGCTGCACAGGCAGACGGTGTTCATCAATGGCGATGGTGAATCCAGCCGGGATTTCTGTTTCGTCGCCAACGTCATCCAGGCCAACCTGCTGGCCGCGACCACCCAGGAACCGGAGGCGCTGAACCAGATCTACAACGTCGCCTTGGGCGACCGCACCACCTTGAACGAACTGTTCCACATGATCCGGGAGCGGGTCGGTCGAACCCTCCCTGCCGCCCTGGACATGGAACCGGCCTACCGCCCATTCCGGGATGGGGATGTCAAACATTCCCAGGCTGACATCCGCAAGGCCCGGCGCCTGCTCGGCTACGCACCCACCCACCGGGTGGCCGCGGGACTGGATCTGACCACTCCCTTCTACCTGGGTGAATAGGCCCCTGCCAGGGCGCGCCGGAGAGCCTTGCGCCAGGTGGCCGGCGCAGGCTGCCAGGGCTGCCGGTTCGCCACCCACTGGCCGTTGCGGTAGCCGATCGTCCTGACCTCGGCCCCGTGCTCGGTGCACCACTGCATCGCCGCCCGGAAGGCCTCGGGGGTCCGCTCCACCACATAGCCCTGGCGCAGGTGCTCAATGGCCGCGCCGACCGCGCCGCCGCCGACCACCAGCGGGAATACCCCGCAGGCCATGGCCTGCAGCACTCGCTCGGCGGCCCGCGGCAAGTCGGTGCACACCAGCAGCACGTCCACCACATGGAAAAACACCGCCAAGTCTCTGGCCGGCATCGTCTCGCTGGCGATCGCCACCTGGAAGGCATCGCCCATGGCCGGGATCAGCATCTCGTGGACTTCGGCCGCGCCGACGTTGCCCACCCAGCCGAAGCGGATCGGGCCGCTGCGGTAGGAATCGATGTGGAAGACCGAGAGGTCAAGCTCCGGTCCGGACAGCCAGCCGTCACGGTCCGGCACCGGCTCCGGCCGCAGCTCCCGGGCCCGGACCCGGCGCTCCCCCGGAGTCGGCGCCGGCGAGGCGTCGGCGAAGTCCACCAGCAGGTCCAGGCCGGCCTCCGCCAGATCTGGCTGCTCGTTCCGGAACAGCAGGGTGAATCGGAAGTCCGCCGCCAGCGCCGTGGCCAGCGCCCGTACCGCTGGTTCGGCCGGGTCGCCCGGCCGGTCCAGCAAACAGCCGATGTGGGGCGGCGCCACCGGCGCGCCGAGGTAATCGGCCGGCAGCGCCTGCAGGGCCGCCTCGACCTGGGCGCTGGCCCTGGCCATCCGCCCCCGCAGTTCGGCGCTCGGCTCGAACTCGTGGAGCAGCCGCCCATGCTTGATCAGGTCGATCCAGCCGCGAATCGCCACCGGCCAGGAGTAGCACTGTTGCCAATGGCCGTAGCTGATGTCGCCCAGCGCGTCGCGCAACTGCGGATCGTTGGCCAGCACCTCCAGGTGGGCGCGGAAGGTATCCAGGCCGCAGATGATCCCCCCCACGTGGTCGTTGGTGGCGCCGCAGGTCGGAGTGGCCAGCCAAGGCCGGCGGTGCGACATCGCCTCCAGGATAGTGATCGGCGAACCTTCACCGAGCGAGGCCAGCACGACCACGTCGGCCTCGCGCATCGCCGCCGCCGCCCACTCCCGGGGCAGACCGGGGATGAAGAGGATCTCGGGCCGTTCTTCCAGTTTGGCCTGGACCGCTTCGGCGCAGTCGGATTCCCCACTCGAATGGCCGATCATCACCACCTTCCAGGAGGGGGGCAACGCCGGCAGCGCGTCGATCAGGCCGACATGGTTCTTGACCCAGTAAAGGTTTGCCACGTGCAGCACCAGGAAGGTCTCCCGGGGAATGCCGAAACGGGCCCGGAAATCGCCCGCCGCCTCGACCTGGACGGTGGCGTTGGGCAGGTAGATCGGATCGAGCCCGGCGCTCTTCATGAACTGGGAGTCGGGGCCGCTCTTGGTCATGACCAGGGCGCCGTCCGCCGCGCCGAGGATCTTGGCCAGCCGGGTCCGGAAATCCGGATTGCCTTTCCATTTCGAATAGCCGTCCTCGTTGATGATGGGCTGGATCAGCAGCCGGGTGCCGGCGGGCTGGGTCAGGCCTTCGACGCTCCAGATGATGGTGCCCAGGGGATCCTGGACCAGGATGCAGCAGTCGTGGTCACCGGAGGCCACGGCGGCGCGGATGTCCTGGGGGAACCGGCGCGGATCGGCGCTGACGATGGTGACGCCGTGGAACTCGTCGGAGGTGCGGCCCGGAAAGGCCTGGGTCAGCACGGTCACTGCGTAGCCGGCCCGGGCCAGCTCAGTGCTGAACTGCCCCATCCGCGACTCAAGCCCGCCGATGGATGGCCAGAAATGGCTGGTGACGATCAGGATTTTTTTAGTCACGCCGACGCTCTCTAAGCTGGTGCCTGCAGTCGTTGGTAGCCCTATCTTCAAGGTGGGGATGGCGGTAAGGCCGGGTTTGGAAGTGCAATTAAGGTACCAATCTACACCCCGGCCGCCTTGAACGCCGCCGCCA
>PLUC01000071.1 GCA_003165415.1 Holophagaceae bacterium | reverse complement strand
CGGGCGGAGCCCGTGCATGAAGTCTTATGCCATAGTGTTGACTGTCGATAAAGTACCGCGGCCGGGACGAGGGATTTCGATGCGAACCAGGATCGGGAAATTCGAGATCGTTCGACTCCTCGGCCAGGGCGCCATGGGCAAGGTGTNNCGAGCGCGAGGCCCGGGCCGCCGGCTCCCTCAATCACCCCAATGTGGTGACGGTGTTCGAGTTCGGCGAGGACGAAGGGCTCTACTACATGGCCATGGAGTACGTGGAAGGGGAGGACCTGGAAGCCCTGATCCGCTCCCGGCAAACCTCCATGCCAGAGCTGATGGAACTGCTGGCCCAGGCCTGCNNTGGGCACGGTGAACTACATGGCCCCCGAGTACCTGGATTCAGGCAAGGCCGGACCCGCCTCGGACATCTTCGCCATGGGGGTGATCCTCTACGAGATCATCTCCGGCGGCCGGCGCCCGTTCAACGGAGAGACGGCCACCTCGGTGCTCACCGCGATCCTGAGGCACCCGCCGGCGCCGTTCCGCCCCGAGGAGGTGCAGTCGCTCAACCCGGCCATGCTGGAGGTGGTGAACCGGGCCCTGGCCAAGCTGCCGGCGGACCGGTTCGAAAACGCAGACAGCCTGGCCGCGGCCATCCGGCAAAGCTTCGCCAGCCCCGCCGAGGCCCCCGCCAGACCGGCCTGGAACGCGCCCAGGCCCGAGCCGGAGGGCCAGACCCTGGTGGTGGCCAAGAACGGCAAAGGCCAGTGCATGAGCCTGCGGGTGGCGCTGCGCCAGGCGGAGCCCGGCGCCCGGCTGCTGGTGATGCCCGGGGTCTACCGGGAATCCCTGGTGGTGGACAAGCCGGTGTCCATCATCGGTCAGGGCGGGCCCACGGAGGTGGTGATCGAAAGCTCCCGGGGCCCCTGCCTCAGCCTGCAGGTGCCCGGGGTCAGCATCGGCAACCTGCAGCTGCAGGGGCTGGACGGCGACGGCGCACCGGCGCTGCTGGTGGCCCAGGGCGAGGCCCTGGTGGAGGACTGCGCCATCTCCGCCCGGTCGGGGGCCGCCGTGCTCGTCACCGGGGCCGGCACCCAGCCCACCTTCCGGGACTGCACCCTGCACAGCTCGGGCCAGGGGGGCATGCTGCTCCAGCAGCACGCCGGGGCCCGGCTGGAGCGCTGCGCCATCGAGGGGGAATGCCGCTTCGGGCTGAGGGTGGAGCCGAGAGCCCGGCTGGCGGCGNNTGGAGGCCGACGCCCGGGTGGAGCTCACCCGCTGCCGCATCACCCACAGCCGCTCGGTGGGCGTGCTGGTCCTGGAGCGCGGCCAGGCCGCCCTGGAGGACTGCGATCTGCGCGGGCACGCCTGCAGCGGGGTGCACCTGGTGGCCGGGGCCATGGTCCAGATGCACGGCTGCCGGGTGTCCGACAACGCCGGCCTGGGCGTCTCGGTGCTGGGGGCGGGGCTGCTGTCCATGGATCTCTGTGAGCTCCAGGCCAACCTGGAACCCGCCGTGCTGGTGCACCACGGCGCCACCGTCCAGATGAAGGACTGCAAGGTGTTCGACGGCGCTTCCTTCGGCGTGGTCTGCGCCAGCCGGGGGCGGGGCGTGCTGGAAGGGTGCGAGATCTACGGCAACGCCAAGACCGGCGCCAAGGTGGAGCCCGGGGGCAGCCTGCTGCTGGTGCGCTGCGNNTGGTGCACCGCAACGCCCGGGGCGGCATCCTGCTGGCCAAGGACGCGTCCGACCCGATCCTCAGGGGCGGCAACAAGATCCAGGACAGCCTGCTGCGTTCCAGCGGGGACGGCGGGGTGATGAAGGTGGCGCCGGTCAAGTAGGGAGCATCGCGTCCAGATTCTCTATCCACCGGTCGCCCTTGCCAGACGGGTAGGGCAGGAACCGGGTGAGGGTCTCCTTGGCCAGCAGCAGGGTGGGGTCCACCTCCTCGCACAGGATGGCGGNNGCCAGGGGCTCGGCGTCGCCGCTGCGGGCCAGGGCCAGGTCCGCCAGGATCAGGGCCGGCACCGCGCGGCGCTGGCCGGGGTCGCACAGCGGGCCCAGCAGGCCCATGTGCTCCACGGTCTCCAGCCGGTGGTAGCCGTGCTGCCCGAGCATGTCCCGGATGGCCGCGCGCTCCGGGCCGTCGGCCATCACCAGGACGATCCGGGCGGCCCGGCGCTGCAGCCGGAGCAGGACCGTCACTTCCCGGGGCGGCCGGGGGGGCTCCGCCGGGCGCGCCTCCAGCTCCTCCAGGGCCTCCTCGTCCCCGCCGTCGCCCCGGGTGCGACCGGTGCGGGCCGGCAGGGCCTCCCCCTCAGGACGGGGGGGCTGCTGGCCCCGGTACATCTTTTCCCGGAACGCCAGGGTCCGGCCCAGGGCCGCCTCCTCCTCCAGGCTCAGGCCCATGAAGCTCATGCCCAGGACCAGTTCGGTGCCGTGCTCGGTGGCGTGGGCGCTGAGCGCCCGCCCCTCCAGCAGGTGCAGCAGCGGCAGGTCCTGGAGCCGGAACCGGGGGAAGCTCTTGCCCCGCTCGAACAGGGCCGAGTTCACCGGAACCCGCACCCCGTCGTCCATGCGCAGGGCCCGGTCTACCCGCAGCGCCATGCCGCCCAGGCTGATGTTCACCAGCGGTCCGGCCACGCCGATCCCCGGGATCCCGGCGTCCTGGGCGATGACATAG
>PLUC01000024.1 GCA_003165415.1 Holophagaceae bacterium | reverse complement strand
TATTAAGGCGCACGCTATCTGAGAGCATCCTGCCCAATTTGAGCGAGAGTCGGCCTGGATCCGTACCCCTCCAGGCCCACCTTAAGGCACGCACTGGCTCCCAGGAGAGCAAGGCCCGCCCGGCCTGAGGGCAGGGAGGAAACGCCGTGGAGGCAGCCATGGGCCCGCAGGGCCCTTGGCTGACTCCATGGCAGGCAAGCGATAGCGCGGCAGCTCTTTGCTGTCAGCCCAGCTTGCGGTAGAAAGGGAGCCTCCCACGTTCAAACGGTAACGGTTTCGCAGGCCAACAACCGTTTTAACGCATCCTGGAGGCTCGTCATGGATTGTCTCCCCGGCCGTGCCGGTTGCAAGCAGGAAGTTCGGCCACCTCCGTGCGGCCTGTGTTCGGGCCCACGCTGGTGGGATGGCTGGCGCCGCGTGAAGTGGCAGGCGACCTTGACCCCTGATGGGTTGACCTGGGTGGAGGGACCATGGCGGCGCCGGACCCGTTGCTTCAACCCGGAATGTGACTCCAGGAGCTCGACCCTTTACGAGGCCCAGGCTTATCCGTATCGCACGTTTGCGCCTGCGGTGGCGGTTGCGGCGGTACTCGAACTGCTGTCCGTCGAAGGGGCCACCGTGGTTTCGGTCGCGCAGCTGTGGCAATGCGATCCCCGGACGCTGGATCGCTGGCTGGGATGGATCGGCTGGCTGGCAGAACTGGCCGTGTTGCTCAAGGTCTGTTGGCGGTACGACCCATCCGGGATGCCACCCCCAGTGTTTCAGCCTCGGCGGAAGGACCTCGATCCGCCCACGGCCACAACCAAGCCCACTTGGAAGGATCGGGCCACCTTGATCGGGAGCCTGGTTCTGTTGTTCGAGTGGTTGGCGCGGCTGCACCGGGACCACGGCATTCCACTGGAGGAGGGGCCCGGCCTGAGTGCTCTTTTGCGCCGCCAGTTCGACCGCTACCGGCTGGTCTCCATGCTGACCAAACGCTCCCCGCCGATGCAGACCCAGGTGCTCTGGTCCGGGGGGTAGGTTGGGGCCATGCCCACCTTCGATGACCGTCCCCTCGCCATCGCCGCCTTTCGGCACCACATTGTCGCCGCCGCCCTGGAGGCGGAGGACGAAGGCGTGGTTGCCGTGCTCCAGGAAATGGCTGCCACGCCGCACTGGGATCCGGACCGGCGCGAGGTCCGGGTTTCCCTGGCCACCCTCTGGCGCTGGCTCGCCCTCTACCGGAAGGGTGGCCTCCTGGCTCTCCAGCCCAGGCCACGCAAGGACAGGGGGACCCTTCGGGCCTTCCCCCAGGCCATCCTCGACCAGGCCGTGAAGCTCCGTCAGGAGGGCCCAAGGCGTTCCACCCGGACCATCCTCAAGATCCTCGTCGCCCAGAAAGTGATCGAGCCCAAGCAGGTCTCCCGGGCCACCCTGGACCGGCACTTCGACCGGCTGGACATGTCCCGCAAGCGCCAGGGGACCCTGGCCAAGAAGGCCTTCCGGCGGATCCGGACTGATGCCCCGATGGAACTGGTCATCACCGATTTTCACGATGGGCCCTATGTCCGCAATGGGCCCGATGACCAGATCAAGCGCGCCCATTTCAGCGGCTTCATCGACCACTACAGCCGCGCCATCCTCGAGGGCCGCTATTTCCTTACGGAGGACTTCATTGCTCTCCGGTTCGGCTTCCGCCGCCTCCTGGGTTTCCACGGTTTGCCCCAGAAATTCTTTCTAGATAACGGCGCGGCCTATCGGAGCCTCCGCCTCAGTGCGGGCTGCGCCGCCCTGGGGATCCACCTGATTCATTCCACGCCCTACGTGGCGGAGAGTCGGGGTGTCATAGAACGGTTCAACAGGTCCTTGGGTGAGCAGTTCGAGTACGAGGTGAGCCTGAGGCCGACTACGCCCACCCTCGAGGAGTTGAACGCCTGGCTCCAAGCCTGGCTCACCGAGTCCTACCACCGCGACGTCCATTCCGAGACAGGGCAGAGCCCGGCGGAACGGTTCGGTCAGAGGCCGGCCGCCGGGGGCTCGGCTCCACCCCTGGAGATCGTGGAGGAATACCTGCGGGTCCAGGAGACCCGCACCGTTCACCGGCAATGGAGCACCGTGGTGGTGAACGGCACCCGGTACCTCGTTGCCAGCGAACTGCGGGGCCGCAAGGTCCGGGTCCTCTACGACCCGTCCGACTCGGCCTATGTGCTCATTGCCACCGCCAAGGGTGGGATCCTCCAGCGGGCGCTGCCCCAGGTGCCCGGCGAAGTCCCGCCAGCCCCCACCTCGGCCCAGTCCGGGCCAGCCGTTCCGGCCACCCGCACCGATTACCTTGGCCTGCTGCTGGCGGAGCATGAGCAGCACCAGCGCGCCGAACTCGCCGCCCTGAGGATGCAGGTCCACCCCCAGCCGGAGCTGGACCTGCCCGGTCTGGTCGCCCATCTGGAAGTCTGCCGGGGCGTCCCCCTTTCGGACCAGGAGCGCAGCAGCGCGGCCGCGTTCAGGCGCCGCATGAAGCCCCTGGACCCGGATGCGGTGCGCCAGGCCCTCGAAGGCGCCCGGCGCAGGCTCGGCCCGGGCCTCCACCTGAGCGAATACCTCCAGGTTCTGGAGGACCACCTCGTCCGATCCCGCGCCGCTTTGAAACCTCCCAATCTCATCAAAGGAGACCAGCGATGACGACCCTCCAGGAGCAGTTCGGCTTCACCCAGCAACCCTTCCCAAGGGTCCCTTCCGGGGACGCCATCCTCCACCACAAGGGCCTGGAGGAGGTGATTGCCCGGCTCCACTTCGCCCTGGAGCGGGACACCATCGCCCTGCTCGTGGCCGACAGCGGCTGCGGCAAGTCCACGGCCCTTTCCCTGTTCGCCAGATCCTTGGACGCCTCCAGCCATCAGGTCGTGACCCTTTCCCTCACCACCCTGGCGCCCTTCAGCCTGATCTCCAACATCGCCACTTCCCTCGGGCTGAAGCCCCGGCGGTTCAAAGGCGATACCGCAGCCGCTCTCCTCGGGCACCTGCGCAGCCTGCCCCGCCGCATTGTCCTGGTTATCGACGAGGGGCATCTGCTTCCGGATGAATCGCTGGAGGACCTTCGCCTGCTGACGGCGGACGAGTTCGACCGGAGGAGCCCCTTCGCCATGGTCCTCTGCGGCCAGCCGCGCCTGCGGGAGCGGCTCGCGGAACCCAGGCACACGGCTCTCGCCCAGCGGATCGGCGTGCGCACCCGCCTGCGCCCCCTGACCGAGGCGGAGGTCGGGCTGTTTATCGCCCGGCACCTCAAGGCAGCTGGCGCCAACCAGACCGTGTTCGACACCCAGGCGATCGCGGCAATTTTTCAGCATACAAGAGGCGTACCAAGGCTGGTCCAGAACCTCGCCCTGGGGGCCGCCCTCGCGGCCATGGCCGCCGGCAGCGCCGCCATCGATGCCGTGGCGGTCCAGCAGGCTGTCGTGGACCTGGAGGATCTGTGAGATACCCAACCAAGGCACTGCTGCGATGCCGCCGCGACAGCACCTCTGGGACAAACTGCTGGCTCCCCGACCTGACCCCAGAAGAGGCATGGTGGCTGACCGAATTCCTTGATGAACTCCAAGAGGCCATCTGGATGGACTATGGCGACCAGATCGTGGCCCACCAGCATGCCCTGGACTTCCCTGACCTCCACCCCCCGCTGGAGGCGTGGAGCGAAGACAGGGCCCCAGCGGCCACGTCTGATCCCCCGGACGATACCCCGTTCTGAAACACCCAAGCCCCGGACCGCCGGGGCTTCCTCATGCCACCCTCACCGAGCGTGAGCAGGACGCTCTCATTTTGCGTGATTCATAACACTCAATGGTCCTGTCTATCCACCAGCACAGACTATGAAGATGATGTTGAAGGGCCGTGGCATTCAAGTCTATGAACCTAA
>PLUC01000045.1:34351-67575 GCA_003165415.1 Holophagaceae bacterium | reverse complement strand
GGTTTAACCCTCACCTTACTGATGGTGCAGAATGTTCCAATGCATACGGAATTTCATAATGGTATTTATCAGCCTGACATTCTTCGGGACTCTGACGGCTGGCGTCAAAGCCCATGAACGGTTATTCATGAATCTTTCCCTAGACCAGGCTCTAGTGATGGCATCCAAGCAGAAGCGCATTGTGTTCGTGGATTTTTGTACGGCTTGGTGTGGTGCCTGCAAAAAACTAGATGAAGAAACATGGCGCGACGAAAAGGTCATCGAACAAATCAGAAAGAACACAATCCCGATCAAATTGGATGCAGACAAAGAACAAATTATTACAGATAAATACATGGTCAAGGCCTACCCAACGCTTCTTTTTCTCAATGCTGATGGCTCCATCCTGGCCAGAATCGTTGGCTACCAGATCCCGATGCAATTCATCAAAAAACTTCAAGGCGTGATGGCAAGCAGGAGCACCCAGGTCCGGGGTCGAGAGCTGGTTGATAGAGACCACTGATCCCGCGCTCAGCCAGGGAGGTGGAAAGTATCCATCAGGAAGTGGTGCACCTTGTCCACCGCGTCGGCAAGGTCCGCCAGGCTCCTGAGTTCGCTCTGGTCACTGGCGCTTTCGCCCATGCCGCCGGGGGCCGAAGCTGTCCACCACCAAGGCCGCCACACTCCAGTCGTTCATGCTCTTGGCCCATCGCCGTGCGCTTGCACGATCTCCACCACCTCGGGGAGCACATCGAGGCCCAGCTCTTTCAACCGGGCTAGGGTGGGCACTCCGTCGGGAGTCCAGCCGCGCCGTTTGTATACGGCGTCGCACAGCATCCCGTAGCGGGCCATTCGATAGTCACGGGTGAGGGCGATTTTCTCGTCGATGTTCTTGCCACCCGGATCGATGCCGATCTCCTCCAGCATCTGCTTGTCATAACGCTCGGCCCGAGACTCATACTCTTCCCGGGTGACCGGACCCACGGACCGGTACGGTGGGATGTCGTTCGCCCGAAGCCCCTTGCCCATGCGGATGTTGAAAACCCGCTGGAAGTTGTAGACCCGCGCCGACTGCATGATCAGTTCCGCCAGGTCGATCTTGATGCCAGTCTGGGCGCCGAAGATGTCCAGGTAGTTCTTGACATGCTCCGGAACCTTGGCGGGTTCGGCGGTCTGGGCGTTGTCGGAGGGCTCCACGTCGTTCCAGGGCAGCTTGCAGAAGCCGTTCAGGCCGAACCAGGTGCGGAACAGAGGGAAGTAGTAGAGGGCCTCGGCCTTGTCCTCGAAGGTGGGGATCTGCTTGTTGACCATGTCCATGAAGATCAGCCAGGCCTCATCGTGCTGGGGACCCTTGTTGGTGAGGGCGAAGCCGCCCTGCTGGGCCAGGGATTCCTTGGAGATGTACTCGCTGTATTCGAGGCCCTTGATCTCCATGCCGATGTCGTTGATGAGCTGCGGGTCGCCCCAACCGTTGGCGATGAATATCTCCTTCATCTTCTTCACGCCCCGGCCGGCAATGACCCCGAACCCTTCCCCCCGGGCCATCTGGTGCATCATCTCCAGATCCGCCTCGGCATTGCCCCAGGTGAGGTTCAGGCCGCCGGTGCGCTCCAGGTTCAGGATGCCGCGCTGGTAGCACTCCATCACAAAGGCGGTGAGGGTGCCGTAGGTGATGGTGCAGATGCCGTAGGTGTCACAGTAGAAGTTCAGTTCCAGCACGGCCTCGGGGTCGTAGACGCCGCAGTTGGAGCCCAGACCCGCGGCATTCTCGTACTCGGGGCCGTCCACTGTGACCATGTGGCCCTTGTAGGGGCCGGTCTTCAGCACCAGGCCGTCGGCACCCTTGGCACAGGCCATGGTGCAGCCGTACCAGCAGCCGTCCACGGTCTTCTGGGTGAGGCGGGCCTCCCAGATATAGGATGCGATCTTGGGCGTGTCGGGACCGGAACCGAACTGGTAGTTGTGGGTGGGCAGAAGGTCATAGGCGTCCATGATCTCCACCAGGTGGGCGGTGCCGATGCGCCGCATCTTGCACTGGCTGGCGTCGTTGGCGCGGATCTCCTTGTGCAGCTTGATGCCGGCCTGGGCGATGGTCTCCAGGTCCACGGGATGGTTCATGTCGCCCTTGACCACCGGGCCGCGCACCACCAGGGCCCGGATCTTCTTGTCCCGGAACACCGTGCCGATGCCGCCGCGCCCAGCCTGTTTGAGCCGGACGCAGCCGCGGCGCTTGTCCCACCAGGTGAAGTTCAGCATGCCGATGAGGCTGTGCTCGGCGGCCGCCCCGGTGCACACCACCGAGATGTTCGGGTAGTCGGCTTCATCCTCCGCGTACATCCGGGTCAGCACCTCGGCCAGTACATGGCTGACGATGGGTTCCAGGGGCGCTTCCTCGATCCGGATGATACCCTTCTGGCCGTCGATGAACAGGATCACGTCCCGCTCCGCCTTGCCCTGGAGTTCCAGCGCATCGAAGCCCGAGAATTTGAGCAGCGGACCGAAGTAGCCCCCCACGTTGGAATCGATGGGAATGTCGGTCTGGGGAGAGAGGGTCACCACCAGGGACTTGCCGCTGCCCGGATACTGGGTAATGCCGCCCATGGGGCCTGGGCTGATGATGATCTCGTTCTCCGGGTCGTTCCAGCGGGTCTTGGGCGTGACCGCGTTCCAGAGATGCCACAGCCCGAACCCCCGGCCGCCGATGAAAAGATCCTTCATCTGCTGAGTGACAGGTTTCTCGCGAATCTCCAGGGTGGCCAGATCCACGTAGAGGGTCCGGTTGTTGTAGCCTCGTTCCGGCAGGCTGGGGGTGTACGCCACGTCCTTCACCACTTTGTGGGCGGCCTTGATGGCGTCGATCCCCTCGCTGTAGTCGGTGCGCTTGGTGTAGTCCACGTCGCAGGGCGGAAGGGTGATGGCTGGTTGGGTATCGCTCATCGCAAGGACCTTCTTTCAGACGATTCGGGGGGCGGGACCGGGGACATCAACGATCTCCAGCGCCAGGTGGGGGCAGGCCTTGACGCAGATGCCGCAGGCGGTGCACTTGTAAGGCTCCATCCAGTCGGGGTTGCGCTGGAAGGCGCCCTTGTCGCAAAAGCCGATGCAGGCGTAGCAGGCCACGCAACGTTTCTTGTCGATCACCACCACGCCCAGTTTGTTCCGCTTGAGGGCATCAGCGGGGCAGACCACCAGGCAGTCGCCGCACTGGTCGCAAAGGACAGCCGTATTTTCGCCGCCCGCTCCGCCCAGGATTTTCAAGGCTGCAAGTTCCCGGTCATCCAGTTTGAAAACTTTGCAGGCACACGCCTCCTCGCACACATGCCCGCAGTCGCGCCCGCCGTCGCATCTGGCCAAGTCAATCTTCAGCTTTCTCATGTTCATACCCCCCAGTTGATGTCATGCCCATGGGGCACCTGAGCATACGGGTTGCCGTCTCAGATCACACCTCTGGCCTTGAGCCCGGCCAGCTCTGCCTCGCCAAGGGCTTGGCCATGATCATTTTGCACTGGCTTGGCAAATTCCTTTCGCGGTCACGCCCGCGCGCCAGCCGAAGATATCGGTCAGTCCAGCGGCGGCCACGCGACGCTGAATCTCGGCAACGTCCATCAGATAGCTGCCGCGCTGCTTCATGCGTTCGAAGTACACCGAACCGGAGAAGGTGTACTTGTAGCCCAGACCTTTTTCCGTCTGCATCTCCTCGCGGACATGCTTGATGGCGTCGCCGATGGCCAGGCTTTCGGGCAACACGAGCTGCTCTTCGCCGCAGGCAAAACGCGCCGCGTTGTACCCGGCAAGCAAGCCGGTAACCACCGCCTCGGTGTGGCCTACCAGCAAACCGGCCTTTTCGCCGCCGCAGAACACATTTTCGAGTCCTTCGACCTTGAGGGCATCGTTACGCGGAGACATGTTGAAGTACCGCATGGAATTGCCAACGCCGCCACTGTACGGGTCGGCGTACCGCGCCCTCTTGAACCCGGGTATGCTGCGGAGTTGATGGAGCGGAAAGAAGGGCGCCATCAGCTTGGCCTCCCCATTATCGAGAATGACGAGGTTGGCCGCGTACTCGGGCAAGTTATACTGCTGGCAGCATTTGGTATTCAGCTTCTCGGAACCGGGCTGGTCGTTTTTCGGAATGGGAACGATGATCACGCCGTTACGGTTCAGCTCGGCGACCAGTTCGGGGTCGATCGTATCTTTCAGGATTTCGCAAGCACCGCTCATCGCGCCAACTTGGTCGCCCTTCTTGCCGGTCATTTCGGAGATTCCCGCCTTGCCGGCGATGCTGACGCGCATGCCAAAGGTATGGCAGCGCAGGACGCACATGCCGCAGCCGTTGCCGTACCGGTTGCAGTTGCTTGGCGAGGCGGTCGTGCCGGTGGTCTCAACGAAGGCATCAGCCTCGAAGCGTTCGGCGTCGGCATTCTTGCCGGTCATCACCGCCACCATGCGCTTGCCGTTCATCTCGACCTCGGTGGCACGCGTCATCGTCCTGATGTCAACACCGTAATCTTCGAGCGCCTGCGCGACCAGCGGCTCAATGGCACGGCTGGCATATATCGACGCATGTTTGTGTCCGGGAAATTCGAAATTCTTGTGAATCGAGCAGGCGTCCATGAGTTCGAACAGCTCGCCACCGCCCATTGCGATCGCCTCTTCGGCGGCGGTGAAGCGGCCGTTGTTGCGGAAGATGCCCCCAACCAGACCCGTGCCCAGCAGCATGTCGGCACGTTCCAGCAGGGTGACATCGGCCCCCTGCTTGGCGGCGGATAAAGCCGCTGCACAGCCCGCCCAGCCGCCGCCAATAACAACTACTTTCTTCTTCGCCATGGTCTCTCTCCCTCTCATTTTTTGAAGGACGGCTTACAGCTTGTTCCGACGCAATGGATCGAGGCCGGCTTTTTTCAGCCATGAATACACCGGCGGCAGTTCTTCCACCTCCGGCTCGATGACGATGTCAAGAAATGCTGGGCCCTTTTCGGCGAAGGCCGCATCCAGAGCGGTCTGAAGCTGCGCGGGCGTTTCCACTCGCCACGCGGCCAAGCCCCAGGCGGCGGCGACCTTGCTCATGTCGCCCGGAGTGAAATCCACCGACATGAGCTTGCTGTGGCTATGCAGCTTCTGCAGGGTCTTGATCCACCCGAAACAGCCGTTGTTGAAATGCAGTAGCACCGCCGGCACTTGCAGCCGCACCAGCGTTTCCAGTTCACCCGCCGACATGCCCAGGGAACCGTCGCCGAACAAAGCGACCGGACGGGCATCGGGACGCGCCATCCAGGCCCCGACCACTGCCGGGATCGCATAGCCGAGTCCGCCAAACGAACGCGGAATCAGAATCCGGCTGCCATCACCGCCCAGCTTGAGGAAGCGCGTCACATACGGCGTGGGCGTGCCTGCGTCGGAGATGACGATGGAAGGCGAGGGCAGGCGGCGATTGAGCTCATGGATGACCCGCTGCGCCTTCAGCGGCACCGCCATGGAAGAAAGCTCAGCGACCGAGTCGGTCCAGAACTGGGCGCGCTCTCTGTTCAGATCGTCCACCCACGGGCGCGGCTGGCTTGTGTCAACCAGGGCAAGCAGATCTTCAAGCACGAGACGGGCGTCGCCGGCAATGCTGGCGGCATTGACAAAGTTGTTGGAAAGTTGCGTGGGGTCGAGATCGATTTGCAGGATGCGGCGCCCTGGCCGGGGCGAGGGCAGCGTCCATTTGATCGTCGACACTGAACCCATCTTGCACCCGACGTACAGGAGGACATCGGCTTCCTCCACCGCGCGATGCGCGTGCGGGTGAAAGCCATTGTCGCCGATGACGCCCAGCGCCAGCGCATGCTCGTCCGGGGCGATTCCCTGGCCGGAGATCGTGGTGACGACAGGCGCTTGCATCCGCTCGGCCAGCGCCAGCACGGCCGCTCCGGCACCCGAGTGGTTTGCGCCGCCGCCGGCCACGATGACGGGCCGCTCCGCCGTGTTCAGGACGGCGGCGATGGCAGCCAACGCCTCGGCACTGCCGCGCGTACGGTAGGCCGGATAGGTGCGGCATTCAGGATCTCCGTGCAGCGACACGCGATCCAGCGGCACGGAGTCGGTCATGGTCTCGGACGGAAAAGCCAAGTGGACTGCGCCGGGCCGGCCGGTGGTGGCGATGCGAAAGGCGCGCCGGATGGTCTCCGGAATCTTTTCGGCAGTCTTGAGGAACGAAGAGAATTTTGTAATTGGCTCGAACAGCTTGTGCTGATCGAGTTCCGTGATCATGCCCTTGCCTTCGCCGGAAAGCGGAACGCCCGAACTCAGAAGGATGACAGGGATCGAGGACGAATTGGCCTCGGCAACGCCCGGAACGGAATACAGGGCGCCCGCGCCCGAGGGGCATTCGCACACCCCCGGCCGATGGGAGAGGCGGGCGTAAGCGTCGGCCATGAACGTCGCGGACCGCTCATCACGGGCCATGACGTGGCGGATGGCGGGGCGAGCGTCGTACAGCGCCTCGTAGAACCCCAGGCTGGTGTCGCCGGGAACCCCAAATACAAATTCCACACCCTGTTCGATCAGCATCCTCACCAGAGCGCGGGCGCCGAGGACCTTCCCGGCAGCAGGAACATCGACGGTGGAAACCTGCTCTACGTTGGGGACAGCCTCTGCGACCGCCGCAGTGCCTGCAGCTTTCGACAGACCATTTGGTGAACCATTGAGACCGTCTTGCACCTTGGTCATCCGGAGCCTCCGCCGTTAAATTAAGTTCAGGATACTGTATACAAAATCGAAAGTCAAGTGGCTTCCCAAAAATAAATGGGTGATTGCACCTTCGAGAGGGGCATTCTCGGCCAGGTGCTAACTCAGCCTTTGGCTTCGACGACGTAGTCAGTGCCTACTTGAATAACATGGCGGCTGGCGAGGACGGCAGCCAGTTCCTCATCCCCGTCGGCAACGGCGCGCATGATCGCCGCATGCTCCCGCCAGGATAGCTGGGCTCGCCAACTGACACTGGACGCGTACAGCCAATCGGTCTTGTCGCGCAGGGACTGGACGAAGACAGTGAGGTTGCGATTGTGGCTGGCGCGGGCCATCAAGGCATGGACTTCCGAGTGGATTTTTGCCAGTGCGGGAGCGTCGTTCGCGGCCGCGGCACGTTCGCCGCGATCCAGAACCTTTTCAATGTCGGCTTTCAGGGCAGGGCTACAGCGGCGAGCGGCAAGGCGGGCGCAAAGGCCTTCCAGGGCGGCTCGCACTTCCACGATTTCCTGCGCCTCTTCCTCTGAGACATTCGTTACCGAAGCACCGCGGCGGGGACTGATTTCCACCAAGCCCTCGCTTTCCAGCACGCGCAGCGCCTCTCTTATGGGATTGCGCGAGACGCCAAGATCGGCCGCAAGCTGTTCTTCGATAAGACGTTCGCCTGGTTTCAGCTGCTTGCTCAGGATCGCCTTGCGCAGCGCATCGGTCACGACCTGCCGCAGGGGCTGGTGACGCGCCCCTAACTGCGGAAGCGCGACAGGAGAGGACTCTTTGACCGGTTCAGGGGCTTTCATGCTTAGGTATCGAACCTCAGGAAAAAACAGAGCTTGACAACTCCGTATAGTGTATACAATACTCCTCCACAACGCAACCCATACGCGACAGCGCGCCGCGAATCACCTTGGCCAATGCGCGAGAAGCGAGCACGATTTGAAGGTTCTATCAGGGGGATCTCATGTCAGAGGCCATTCACCTTACTGCCGCTCATTGGATTTACTTGCTCGGCGTCTTAGCGATTATTGTCACTATGGCACGCCGGGTCAACGTGGTGTTACCAGCGATGCTCGCCACTTTTATCACGGCTTACGCGTTTTCCGGAAAGCCGACCATTGCCTTTGAGTCGATCTTCATGGGGAGCCTGGTCGCAGGCAAGGAGCTGTTCAACATCTTTCTTGTGATCGCCATGATGATCGCATTATTGAACTCGCTCACCAGGATCAGTGCGGATACGGCCATGATCCGGCCGTTTCGGGTGGTCATGAGAAACGGTCATTTGGCCTATCTGGTGTTGGGTGTGGCTACCTATATCGTCTCCCTCTTTTTCTGGCCGACGCCGACGGTTCCACTCATGGCCGGGATATTGTTGCCAGCGGCCATTGCCGCGGGGCTTTCCCCCATGGGCACCGCACTCTGCCTCGCGGTGGCAGGAGAGGGAACCGCGCTCTCCTCCGACTATGTCCTCAAGGTCGCGCCAGGGATCAGCGCCAACGCGGCCGGCGTGCCCCTGATGGCCGTGGCCGATAAAGCGCTTGTGCTTTCGCTGATTACCGGCGGTGTCGCTTTCCTGCTCTGCTATCTTTCGATCCGGAAGGATATCCGGGTTCCCAGCATTTCCCATCTGGAGCAGTGGGAGCAGGTGGACGTCGCGCTCTCCGTTGAGGGAGGCGCCGCCGCTGCGCCCGCGCGCGCCAAATCTCCGGTGGCGGCCTCACGGCTGAGCCTCTCGCCAACCATGAAAAAATGGTCTAACCTTGTTGCCATCATCACGCCGGTCGCTTTCCTCGCCATTTTCGTCGACATGCTCTTGCCGAAGCTGGTGCCGAGTTTCCAGGCGCCTCAGGGCGCGGCCGCGGCCGCCATGGTCGGCGGCGTGGCCGGATTATTGATGTTGGCCGTGGCAGTGATAGGCGACGGTCGCAATGCCTTCAAATCCGTTGCTGTCCATTTCACCGAGGGTCTGGTGTATGCATTTCGCGCGATGGCCCAGGTGTTGCCGATCGCCGGTTTCTTCTTTATCGGTGTGGCAACCCTGGCCGGTCCGATCCTGGGCATTGGGGCTGGCCATAAGGCACCTGGGTTTCTATTCGAGCTGGTGCGGGCGGCTGACTTCTGGATTCCCCGAAACCGGGTTTTCGCCACCTTCGGTGTGTTGATTTCGGGCATGGTTACCGGCATCGACGGTTCCGGATTTGCCGGACTGCCGTTGACCGGCGCGATCTCTGGTGCGTTGGGCCGAGCGTTGAACATCGACGTGTCCACCCTGGCTGCGGTCGGACAGATGGGATCGGTGTGGACGGGCAAGACCCTGACGGCTTGGTCCGCGGTGGTCATGGTCGCAGCTTTTGCGCGAGTGTCTGTCTTGGACGTTGTTCGCAAACTATTTTTCCCTGTGGTTTGCGGCCTTGTCGTCGCGACGGTCTTCGCCATTGTTGTCTGGTGATGGCACGACCGATGGGGATCAGCGGGACATTGATTTCATTGCCGGAGTGCCTATAACTGGCACATCAATCCATGGAGCAGACCGCAGGTACAACGGGGCTGCGCAGTACCATTTCAGTGAATTCTGCCGCCCGTATGGGTCTCACTCGCGATTTTGCAACGCCGGTGATGATTGGGTTCTGAACCAGTGGACCGGGGCCTGACCCGCATTTCTCAATCGACATGAAATATCTTGCAATCAAAATGAATGAACAAATGAGAACGAAGTGAATAGGCGTCCCGGGTCAAGTCGGATCAAGTTGGATGCAACGTTCCTCCGTTCCCCTTTCCACCAAGAGGAAGCCTCAATGATCCGGTCTCTCCCGGGTTGCTGCAGCGCTCCTGGCGTGACATTTGCTGGCCAACCCTTGGTTGTTCGTTGCGTTTAGTACAACTTCCCGAGTGGAGCCTGCCGGAGCAAGCGCAAGAACGCTCGGATCGTTCGGGAAGCCGGAATTTCCATTACTGAATTATATAGGAATCATGCATGAAACCCACTGATGATGGCCGGGGTAAACTCACCGCCCAGGCGTTGAGCAGGCTCTTCGAGGTCCCCCCATGAGCTTCCGACCCTGCCTGGTCCTTCCGGTCTACGATCCGGGCCCGGCCCTGGTCCGCACGGTGGCGGCCCTGGCGGCGTACCGCCTGCCCATGTACCTGGCCGACGACGGCAGCGGCGAGGACACCCGCCGGGAGCTGCGGCGGCTGGCGGAGGGCCAGCCCCTGATCCGGCTGCTGTCCCTTTCCCCCAACCGGGGCAAGGGCGCCGCGGTGATGGCGGCCCTGCGCCAGGCCGGCCAGGACGGCTTCAGCCACGCCCTCCAGGTGGACTCGGACGGCCAGCACGACCCCGGCGCGGTGGCGGACTTCCTGGCCCTGGGGCGGGACCATCCCGTGGCGGTGATCACCGGGACGCCCCGCTATGACGCCACCGTCCCGGCCTCCCGGAAGTACTTTCGCCTCCTCTCCCACTTCTGGGTCTGGGTCAGCACCCTTTCCCTGGACATCCGGGATTCCCTCTGCGGCTTCCGGCTCTACCCGCTGGAGCCCACACTCGCCCTCATGGACCGGGAGCCCATCCCGCTGCGCATGGATTTCGACACCGAGATCATCGTCCGCCTGCACTGGGCGGGGGTTCCGGTGCTGAACGCGCCGGTGGCCGTCACCTACCCCCCGGACGGGGTCTCCCATTTCCGCCCTTGGCGGGACACCCTCCTGATCATCTGGATGCACTATCGCCTGTTCTTCGGGATGCTGCGGCGTTCGCCCCGGCTGCTGGCGCGCAGGCGCGAGAAGCCCTGGTACCGCATCCGGGAGCGAGGCACCTTGCTGGGCTTCCGGATGGTGGCCGGCATTCTGCGGCTGCTGGGGCCCCGGGCGCTGCGTCTGGCGGCCGAGTTCCTGGTCCCCTATGCCTTCCTCACTTCCGGCCGGGCCCGGAGAGCCTCCCGGGACTACCTGGCCCGCGTCCTGGCGCGGAAACCGCGGCCGTGGGAGGTCTACCATCACCTCCGCCACTTCGCCCGGGCCACCGAAGACAAGCTGCTGGCCTGGTCCGGATGCCGCATCGACCTGGAGACCCCCGACCTGGACGCCTTCATGGCCGTGCATGGCCGGGGCGCCCTGTTCCTGGGGGCCCACCTGGGCAACCTGGAGATGCTCCGGGCCCTGGGTCAGGGCAGAGGCCTGCCCGGACTCAACGCCGTCGTCTACGCCGAGAACGCGGTGCGCTTCCACGAGATGCTGAAGCTGATCAATCCGGACTTCGGGGTGAACCTGGTGCAGATGGCTAGCGCCTCGCCGGACACCGCCATCCGGCTGCAGGAGATACTGGACCGTGGCGAAAGCCTGTTCATGATGGGCGACCGCACCCCGCCCAACCGCCGCGGCCGCACCGTCCTGGCCCCGTTCCTGGGCCGGCCCGCGCGTTTCCCGGTGGGCCCCTTCATCCTGGCCCACCTGCTGCGCTGCCCGGTCTACCTCATGTTCTGCGTCCATGACGGCCGGCGCTACCGGGTGAGCCTCGAGCCCTTCGCGGAGCGGATCGAATTGCCCCAGGCCGGCGAACGGGCAACCGCCATCGCCGGTTGGGCGGAGCGTTATGCTCAATGCCTGGAGACCCAATGCCGTGCGACCCCCTACGAGTGGTTCAACTTCTTCGACTTCTGGGCAACCCATTAGCCCCGAGGTCACCGTGGGTGTCGGGCGGCTGCCAGTTGCTGGACAACTCCTGGATGAAACCGTAGCTGCAAGGCTGGAAAAATATCTCATCGCTCACTGTGACCCCAACAGCCCTGACCTGGAGGGGGAACTCATCTCCGTAGAGACCCAAGACAAACTCCAGCTCTATGGCATGCTCTGCCGCAAAGGCACAACCATGCTGGCGCACACCCATGGCACAGCCTCCTGCCATGGTATAGAGGCATTTGAGCAAGCCCTTAAAAAGTTTGCCGAAAGTTATGATTGGGGTTACCTCACCTTTGACAATCGGGGTGCCCATGTGCTGGAAGATTGGCAGGTGAGTGGTGCCGCAGTGGAGAAATTCACGGATTCCCACCTGGATATTGAAGCCTGGATTAAGTATCTTAAAACCATAGGCACGAAGAACCTTATATTGAGTGGTCATAGCCTAGGTGCAGAGAAGATCGTTAATTTCGTGCGTTGTCACTTTGATCCCATCATCAGGGGTCTTATCTTGTTATCACCTGCGGACACCCCAGGTGCCCAGGACGTTTGGGAGGGAAAATCCCGGAAATCCTATCAGAATACGGCTAGACGTATGGTTTCCAAGGGTGAAGGAGATAACCTTCTGCCCGATGAAAAGGCGCATGGAGGCTTCCTGCCGATGTCAGCGGGAGCCTACCTGGATTTCTTCGCCAAGGATTCTTGTTTGCGGCAAGTCCTCCCTTTCAAGGCAGATGAACTCAAGGGAATCCCGATCCCCACCCTTGCCATTGTGCCCAACAAAGACGAATGGTGCTCCACCACACCTAAAGATTATTTTCATAAATTACAGAAGATTGGTGTCCTGACCCGCCTAGTAAAATCTGATCACAATCTCGCAACCGTCAAGGCCTTACCCAAACATCGCGGTTGAATGTCCCCACACTCATTACCTTGGCACCGGTGAAGGCCAGGCTGGTCCTCCTGTTCCCACCAGCCCATTACTGACAGTTCAAGTGATCAGAAGATTGGGAAAGGCGGATAAGAAGATTATGGCCAATCTTATCGTTCCAATTGAATGAGCCACATAGCACGACAACTGCAATTTTTTTCGACATATTCATACCTATATAGGCACTACATCCAGAAACCATTCCATGTTTGTAGGTAATTTTTGTATGATCATCGCCGGATTCTGAGATTGTCCAACCAAGGCCAGACACTTCTCCATCCTGTTGATTCACCTTTGGTTCGGTTGTTTTAATCAAGACTGGATTGAGGGGCGAATTTTCCATAGCAAGCGTGTGTTTGGCATAAATCAGCAAATCGGTAACCGTTGAGTAGATACCCCCGGAAGGCGCCATGACCTCTCCCATTTCCCAAGGCTTCAGGGGGGTGTTTCGTATCATAAAATAGGGCTGATCCCCCACATGCTCAGTGGCTTGTCTGTCCTGTTGCTCTCGAGACAATGAAAAAACAGTATCTCTCATATTTAGTGGAGAAAATATTTTTTCTGTAACTAAATCCTGAAAAGGCTCATCCATCTTTACCTCAATGAGATGGGCAAGAATTCCATAGCCAATATTGGAATATAGAAATTTATGTGATTTATTTTTAATTTTAGCTATTTTTAGATATTCACAAAGCCATGTTTTATCCATATAACCATATAGATTTGCCCCAATAAACTCGTAATGCATAAAAAATATTAATTGTTTTAAGGTTACGGGCTCACGAGGCAGTCCGGACGTGTGCGCGACCAATTCGTATATGGTAATTTTACCCATATCACAACTTAGTTTGACATCCTTGGGAAGAATGTCTCGAACGGTATCTGAATATTTGATTTTGCCTTCCTCAACAAGAAGTTCTAACACTGAGGCAGTAAACAGCTTTGAAACCGATCCAATCTGGAAAATTGTATTTTTATCTGGTAATGCCAATGGGTCCGTATCCCTGACCCTGCCATAGCCATAAGATCGGATGGATCCGTCTGGAAGCAATACACCAATTTCAAGGCAGGTGGCCTCTTTGCTCTTAATTAATGGTTTAGCAAGCTCATCAACTTCTGCCTCAAGGGTGGTTTGTCCGAGTCGTAAACGCTCGACCGAAGGCTTGGAATCATAGATGATCCGAGATGAAAGCGGGCTGCATGATAAACAAAATAGACAAAATATTGCCCAAGCCAACGTGATCATGGGCGGAGCGGGTAATATTTTGAAAAATCTTAAATTTTTTACCATTGAACCTCGCAGATGAGATCAGCTGGAACCATCTCCACCATCATCGTCCACCGTCACACTCCACGCTGAAGAGGCTTCACCTTGGCAGAGAAATCCACATCTTCCGGAAGCACGTCCTGGTCCTGCGCGCAGACCCTGGGGAAATGGCTGGCCAGGCGGTCCCCCACCAGATGAATTCCCTCCACCAGCCCCTCCGTGAAATCGCCCCGGCGAAAATGGGCCGAGAGGCACGCCGCCACGTCCTCCCAGAAGGCCTGCCCCACCTGGGCATGGATGGCCACATCGCCCAGGACGGCGAACCGCTTCCGGCCGGGCACCAGGAATATCAGGACCCCGTTCCGTTCGGGAGTGTTCTCCATGCCCAGCCGGTGGAAGGCCTTCGCCGCGACCTTCTCCACGTCCCCCCAGAAAAACCGCGCCACCGAGACCCGGATCTCTCCGGAGGTGGCCAGTTCCGCTTCCCGGATGGCCTGCACCACACGTTGGGCATTCACGCATTTCCTCAGGCTCCCGCGGCTCAGGTACAACATCCCGCCCCCCCAGTCTTCACCATGATCCGGATGCCCCGCCGCCGCCGGAACGGCCACCGCCCCCGGACCAGCCGCCCCCGCCCCCCCCGCCGCGGCCCCCGGACATCAGGTCGAAGAGCAGCCAGATGGCGAGGCCCGGATGGGTGATGGCCAGGACCAGGAATCCCAAGCCCAGCAGGGCGATGAGGATCCAGGCCAGCGGCCCCAGAGGTGCCCCTCCCGGCCGGCCTGAAGCCTGCGCCTCGGGGGCGGCGGAGTCGCCCCCCACGACTTTGAGGACCCGGTCCACCCCCGCGGTGACCGCCCCGTCTGTGTCCCCGGCCTTGAGCCGGGGCAGGATGGTCTCCTGGATGATCCGCGACGCCACCGCGTCGGGCACCTGCCCCTCCAGGCCGTAGCCCACTTCCAAGCGGACCTTGCGGTCCCCGGTGAAAATGAAGATCACCAGACCGTCATCCAGGCCCGCGCGGCCGACCTTCCAGGCCGCGAACGCCCGCACGGTCCAGTCCTCCAGGGGGTCCCCGGCGGTCGTGGTGCCGATCCAAACCAGCACCTGGTGGCCGGTGCCTTTCTGATAGGCCTGCAGTCGCTGGTCCAGGGTCTGCAGCACCGCCGGGGTGAGCAGGCCCGGGCCGTCCGTCACCCAGTGCTGGGGCGAAGGCGGCGGGGCCGCCTGCGCGGCCAGGAGCCACCCGCCCCACATCCCCGCAAGCACACAGAAAAGAGCCAGGATCCTTCGCATGGCAGGCTAGAAGGCTACCTTCGGAGCCACCTCGGCGCCGGCCTGGGCCTTGAAGTAGACCCGCTCCCGGAACCGGTCGCCGAAGAATCCCGCCATGATCACCGTCGGGAAGCTATTGCGCCTCGTGTTGAAGGCCTGGGCGGCCTGGTTGAAGCGCATGCGCTCCACAGCGATGCGGTTCTCGGTGCCTTCCAGCTGGGCCTGCAGGTCGCGGAAGTTCTGCGTGGCCTTGAGGTCGGGGTATTTCTCCACCACCACCAGCAGCCGGGAAAGCGCGGAGCCCAGGCCATCCTGGGCCTGCTGGAAGCCGGCCATGGCCTCGGGGGAGGCCGGCGCCCTGCCGGCCGTGCTGGCCTGGCCGACTTTGGCCCGAGCCTCAGTGACCGCCAGGAACGTGCTCTTCTCGAAGGCGGCCGCCCCCTTCACGGTCTCAACCAGGTTGGGCACTAGGTCGGCCCGGCGCTGGTATACGTTCTCCACCTGCCCCCACTGGGAATCGACCGCCTGGCTGAGGCTGTTCAGGGCATTGTAGGCTCCCATCATCCCGAAACCGCACACCACCACCAGCAGCACTAGAAGACCGCCGCAGCCCAACGCGATTTTGCCACCCAGATTCATGATTCCCCCGTGACGGATGGTTTCGATGCCCATGCCCATGGATGCCCTCGGTTGACGCGCAGGTGTGCGTCTATATGACCGACATCTCCATACAGCACATAACGGGCCAAGGAGTAAGTGTCAATAAAATCAATATAACCATAATCATTACCATTGGCTTGCCTGGCCAGTTCATTCAGTATGAAATAGGAACCGTTTCAAATTTGGAGGTTCGAGGCAGGCGTAGCCTTGTCCGCCGATCCCGCGTCACCGGTTCCGTTCGGCACCGGTGGCGCGCCGTTTCAGTGGGGGATGGCGCCCAGGGCCATGGCGATCACTGGATCCAGGGCGGCCCGGGGCGTTCCGGCCTTGGCCCGCACGGCCATACCGGCCACCACGGTGAGCAGGAAGTCCGCCAGGGCGTCCAGCGGGGTGCCGGCCGGGAGCTGGCCCAGCCGTTCGGCCCGGGCCAGCCGCTGGCGGATGGCTTCGCTGGTGCTGGCATGGGCCTGGTGCACGGCGGTTTCCACCGAACTGGGCAGATCGCCGGTGCCGCAGGCCGCAGTGGCGTTGACGATGAAGCAGCCGCCGGGCTTGGCGGGGTCGGCCAGCACGTCGGCCATGGAAGCCAGAAAACCGCCGATGGCCGCGCGCAGGTCGGGCTCCCGGTCCAGGGCCCGCAGATGGGGCTCCGCCTGGGTTTTGGCGTAGCGCTCCAGGGCCTGGCGGAACAGCTGGGCTTTGTCGCCGAAGGCGGCGTACAGGCTCGGCTTGTTCAGCCCGGTGGCCGCACTGAGATTGGCCATGGAGGTGGCTTCGAAGCCGTGGCACCAGAACACGGCCATGGCCGCGTCGAGCGCCTCCTCGGGGTCAAAACAGCGGGGACGGCCGCGGTTCGTCAGATAACCTCCATGGGGAGAAAATCTCCTTGACGAATATTGTACCACACGGTAATTTACTTACCGGTCGGTAAAATAATCGGCCCTTTTCACGGCTCGGTGTGCGGGTGGCGGAGACCACTTTGACCTTCAAGCGCGGCCGGGCTTGAGCCGGTTCCTTCTGGAGAAACACCCATGAATCAGGATCCTTTGTTCCGTCCCTGGCAGTACAAGACCTTGTGCCTGGCCAACCGGGTGGTGATGGCGCCCATGACCCGTTCCATGAGCCCCGGCGGCGTGCCGGGCGCCCAGGTGGCCGCCTACTATCGCCGGCGGGCGGAGGCCGGGGTGGGCCTGATCATCACCGAAGGCACCACCATCAACCGGCCCGGCGCCTCCGGCGATCCGGCGATCCCCAACTTCCATGCCCCGGCGAGCCTTGAGGGCTGGGCCCGGGTGGTGGAGCAGGTGCACCAGGCCGGGGGCAAGATCGCCCCGCAGCTCTGGCACCAGGGCATGGCGCGACAGCGTGGCACCGGGCCCCATCCCGAGGCCGCCTCGGAAGGTCCCTCGGGCCTTTCGGCCACCGGGGAAAAAGTGGGCACGGCCATGACCGAAGCCGATATCACGGCCACCGTCGAGGCGTTCGCCGAAGCGGCCGCCCAGGCCAAGGCGATCGGTTTCGACGCGTTGGAACTGCACGGCGCTCATGGTTACCTGATCGACCAGTTCTTCTGGGCGGGTTCCAACCAGCGCACCGATGGCTACGGCGGCGACCTGGTGAAGCGGGCCCGGTTCGGTTCGGAGGTGATCCGCGCCGTGCGCCGCCGGGTGGGACCCGAGTTCCCCATCATCTTAAGGTTCTCCCAGTGGAAGCTCCAGGACTACGAGGCCCGCCTGGTGCAGACGGCCGAGGAGCTGGCCCAGTTCCTGAAGCCGCTCACCGAGGCCGGCGTGGACATCTTCCACTGTTCCACCCGCCGGTTCTGGGAGCCGGAATTCGAAGGCTCGAACCTGAATCTGGCGGGCTGGACCAAGCAGTTGACCGGCCATCCCACCATCACCGTAGGCTCAGTGGGCCTCCAGGGCGATGATTTCATCCGCGGCTTCCGGGCCAAGCCGGACACCCTGGCGGAGGTCGCCGATCTGCGTGAGCTGGATCAGCGTCTGGCCAACGAAGAGTTTGATCTGGTGGCAGTGGGGCGCGCCCTCCTGCAGGATCCGGCCTGGGCGGCGAAGATCCGCGAAGGGCGCACCAGCGAACTGCAGGCCTTTTCCAAGCAGGCGTTCGCCACGCTCAGCTGAGCTGCGTCATCAACAGGATCTGCTTAAGCACGAGCGGGCCGAGGCCCTGCCGCCCGAATCGGCCCCAGATCAGCCCCTTTTTGCTGAAGGAGGCCGGGAAGGCTTGCCAGAACCAGCCCTGCGGTTAATCTGACTGCATCCATCCACAAAATTGCAAACGCACCCACCTTCGGCTTCCGCCATACGGAGAGGTTGAAATGGCTCAGAAGAAGCAGCATTCCCTCGATGCGCTCAGCCGCGAGGCCACCAAGGCAGCGAGGCCCTGAATGGCCACCCTGCTTATGCGCCTGGTTGGCCCCATGCAGTCCTGGGACAAGACCAGCCGGTTCGACGCGCGGGGCACCGGACGGGAGCCCACCAAGTCGGGCGTCCTCGGCATTCTGGCCGCCGCCCTTGGAATCGACCGGAGCGACTGGACCAACCTGGAACCTCTTGCACATTTGGCCTTGGCTGTAAGGAACGACCGTCCCGGCACCCCTGTCAAGGACCACCAGACGGCCGGCCGTGCAAATACGGACACCCTCGTTCGGGCCGACGGTTCCCAGGCCAGGGCCGGGAGCGGGGTGGCCATGCGCCACTATCTCGCTGATGCAGCCTTCCTGGTGGGCTTGGAGGGACCCGATGACGGTCTGCTCAAGCGCATCCATGCCTCGCTGCAGACCCCCGCTTCGCCCCTCGCCCTGGGACGGCAAGCTTATATACCAGCCCAGCCGCTCTGGCTGCCTGATCATCTCCACCCCGTCCAGGAAGGCCCCCTTTATTACGTGCTGACCCACCAGCCCTGGATCGCGACCCGGCGGGACAGGGAGCCCATTCCCGAGCGACTGCGCCTGTCATGGGAGTCCACCGACGGAACCGGGGTCCGGTGCATGGACCAGCCACTGTCCTCCTTGGCGGAACCGCGGCTCGGGGCCCGGTTCGTCCACATTGAATGGATCCCGTTCCCCGGTGAGGCCCTCGTATCGGGTTGAGGCCGGGGACTCCGCTGGCTGCCTGGCTTTTGAATCCCGCCAACAAGATGCCGTCCAGGGTGCCATACGGCGGACCGAAC
Source organism: Holophagaceae bacterium (assembly GCA_003165415.1). Classification (GTDB taxonomy): domain Bacteria; phylum Acidobacteriota; class Holophagae; order Holophagales; family Holophagaceae; genus Mesoterricola. Next base: position 48,880 of record PLUC01000045.1, on the reverse strand, counting down.
GCATGCCGCCCGCCTCGCCCGAGGCTGGAGCCCTGCTTTGCATCCACTCCGAGGCAACCAGGACGAGGTGATGTCAACATTACAACATTTTTGCATAGTTATTAAAAAATTCAAAAAAGCAAAAAATAATTTGATGAAAAACATTAAAACATTGATTTTTGGATCCATCCCTCTAGCATGGGATAGGAGATATCTGTGGCAATCAAAAAGGTCCCAACAAGCCCGGTGGAGCCCATCACCGCGCGGGTCAGCCCGGAAGCTGCCCGGCGCCTGCGGGTGGCCGCGGCCCTGGAGAACCTGAGCACCGGACAGCTCCTGGACCGACTCCTGCTGACCCATCTTCCGCCCATCAAGGAAATGTTGAGCGAATCCCCCAGTCCGCCATTGGCCCAGGCGTCCAAGAAGGCGCCCAAGCCCACTCTCTGAAAGGAAAACCAATGACGATCCAGTTTCTCAACCCTTGGGCTCAGGGCATGGAGCCAGAAACGCTAGACCTTTTTCGCGAGGTGTCCGGAGCCTTTGCGGACAGCATTTCCACCCGCGCCAGGAAGATCGACCCGAAGCGGTTCGGTAAGGACACGCCCGAAGTGGAAGAAGCCATGAAGGATGCCTATTTCGCGGCTTTCTGCCGGATATGGGCACTGGAGGACATGAATGGTAAGGCCATCTCCCTCACCACCCTGATGAAGCACCTCAGGGCCGTGAATGAATATGCCCTGAAGGAGGCCCAAGGCGAAACGACGCTGGCCACAGCCAGTTAGTTTGATTGAAGGTACTCACCCATGGTTCCAGGGATTCGTAGGTATGATTCTGCCAAAGGATCATTCCATGACTGAGCCCGGCGAAGCACCCTTTCAAACCACCCCAAAGCTGTCAGTGCCCCCCTGGGGTCTTAAGCGGGTCGAGCATTACGCCCTGTGCATTCTCAACAGCATGGCTGCTGGGACTAACGCCGGTCTCAGCGACGGCGATATTGATTTCGCTATCGACGTGGCAGAGCGCCTGGCCAAGAAGCTAACTGAGCGAGGTCACATCCGGGAAAACGAATAGCCGTCGGCCGGAATTGACTGCATGTGATCCTCTAACTGGAACTACGGGGCCATCTTGGTGCTCTGGTACAGAACGCACTGCCATCTTCCGTCCCGTTTGATGAACATGCGTGCCCATCGGAGCCTGGCGCAACGCGAGGGCCGTGGGCCGACTCCTCCATCCTGCCATGCCGGGCACTCGGCGAAGCGGCCCCAGGGCATCGTGCTCACCGCCACCGTGTGGCGGGGCCTGGGGGCGTTGGCGGTCATGATAAACTCCATGAAGACCGGTTCTTATTGCAGATTCTTCTGGTCTTGCCTTGCCAGGAAGGTCACATGGAATCGCATGTCGCTGACGGGGTGTCCCATGGTCACTGATGATCTCGAATTCCGTGTGGACGAAGCGCGCTGTACCCGATGCGGGCTTTGCGCCTCCGATTGCCTGGCCCGGATCATTTCCCTGGAGCGGACCGGGTTCCCGGAGGTCCAGCCGGACCAGCAATCCAGTTGCATCGACTGTCAGCACTGCTTCGCGCTGTGCCCCGAAGGGGCGCTGTCCATCCGCGGCCTGGACCCCGCCGCCAGCCGTCCCCTGGAACCAGGCGGCTTCCCCACCTTCGCGCAGATGGACCTGCTGGTGCGCGGCCGGCGCAGTGTGCGCCAATACCGGGACGAGAACGTGGACCCCGCCCTCATCCGCCGGCTCCTTGAGGACCTGGAATATGCCCCCACGGGAGTGAACTGCCGGAAGCTCACCTTCACCGTCATCCAGGACAAGGCCGTGCTCGCGGAGTTGCGCGCCCGGGTGATGTCGGCCTTGACGCGGGCCCAGGAGGAGAACCGGCTGCCGGAGCCCTCGGGCTACCTCGCGGCCATGATCGGCCTCTGGCGGGACCAGGGCCGGGACGTTGTCTTCCGGGGCGCCCCCCACCTCCTGGTGGTCAGCGCACCGCTCGATTCGCCGACGCCCCAGCAGGATGTCCCCCTGACCCTGGCCTATTTCGAACTCCTGGCGCAAAGTTCGGGGCTGGGGACCCTGTGGCTGGGGCTGCTGCGGCGCGCCCTGGAACTGTCCCCGGACCTGAAAGGGCTCCTGGGGTTGCCGGCGGACCACTGCTACTACGCCATGCTGTTCGGGTATCCGGCCGTGCACTACCAGCGCACCGTCCAGCGCGGCAGAGCGGCGAAGGTCCAGATCATCGAGGCGATTCCCGCGTAGGGACACCTCCCTGGGCCGACCGGGAACGGGGCCAGGGGCCCGCGAGCAGGGCGAACCTGCGCCACATGCTTAAGCCTGACCTATGCGGCCTGACGGCCGCAGGCGGTCATCAGCCCTTGTACCATAAGCCTTTCCGCGGTACAACAGAATCACCCAGTGGGTGAGGCGCGGATGAAGACGGTAAAAGGCGACGAATTGCGGGTCGAGGTCGGGCGTCCGATGTCCATGGACGGCGGTGTGGTGATGGTGATCCGGCACATCCGGTCCTCGGGCTGGTTCAAGACCCTGGTTCAGCAATTGCACCAATCGATTGTGAAGATGGAAGGGGAACGGTTCGGGTTCGCCCAGGAAGAGAAGCTCCAGCGGACCCTGCTTGCCCTGATTGCGGGCCTCGCCATGGGCTACCGCAACGGCAACGAGATGGCAGGCCAATACCTGGCCCAACGAGAGGAGGGTGGCGGTCAAGTTCCAGACCCCGGCCAGTGAGGATGGCACCCCCTGCCTGTTCCTGGAGACCTTCTACTTCGTCACCAACCGGGCCGAGGCCCCGGAGAAGGTCGTCGGCCACTACTTCCTGCGCGGCGAAGCCGAACGGATCTTTGGGGAATTCGTCCAGGCATTCGAGCCCACTTTCCGCCACCCGGAAATGACCAAGAACGAAGCCTGGCTTCAGCTTCTCGGCCTTGCCGCGAACACCCTGAGCGTCCTGCGCCACCAGATCGTGCGGGAGACATCCACTCGCCGGATCCCATCCCTCAAGCCGCTCCTGGACGATCCGGGATGGGTTTCGGCCCTGTTCAAGACCTACGTCATAGAGTCGGTCCGGCCGACTCTGGCCCGCTTCCGGACATTCGCCCTGAAACTGGCCAGCGTCCTGGTGGAACACGCCGGGAAGCTGAGGATCCGACTGCATCCGACCCACCTCAAGCCTGCTTGGCCGGGTCGCCTCCTCCTGTCCTGACCCTTCCGCTCAAACCCTTGCCGTTCCCAAAGCGCCTCCCCCACTTTCCGCCTCGTCCCGGGCGGAAGCCTGTCCAGAACCGCCGCAGAGCCACCGCCGGCTCGCGTTGCGACACGTTTGGGCACTTGTTGCCATTGGTGCGCCCAGTCCATGCAAGCCAAGAGGCCCGTCACCGTTAGGTTTTGGGCCTCTTGAATCATGAATTTTGTTGGTGGTCCCGACGCGGCTCGAACGCGTGGCCTTCCGCTTAGGAGGCGGATGCTCTATCCACTGAGCTACGGGACCTGCAGTCGTACAGCCTATTGTAGCCTGGAACCGGCTCCACGTCCCGCGAGCACCTTGCGGACTGCGGCCAGGAGGGTCGCGCGGTCGAAGGGCTTGGCGATGAGGGGATGGCCCGCTGAGACATCGCCGGCGGCGGAGAGGACGTCGTCGGGATACCCGGACATGTAAATCACCCGGAGTTCCGGCCGCAGCGCCCGCGCCTGGCCTGCCAGCTCGGCTCCGTTCATCCCGGGCATCACCACGTCCGTCAGCAGCAGGTGGACCGGCTCCTGCCGGGACTGGAGCAGGGCCAGGGCCGCGACGCCATTCCCGGCTTCCAGCACCTGGTAGCCCGCCGCGGCGAGATGGTGCACCGTGAGGTGCCGCACGCCCGAATCGTCCTCCACCACCAGCAAGGTCCCCGTCCCGGAGTTCCTGGATTCCGCGACGGATCAGCGGAAATCGGCCCACTCGGGCTCGTTGTTGAAGATCCAACGGTAGTAGTCGATGCCCTGGAGCCCGGCGGCGGCGGCCTCGTCCACCACCACCTGGCACTTGGGGTGGAGCTGGAGGGCGGAGGCGGTGACCATGGCGGTGATGGGGCCCTCCACGGCCTTGGCCAGGATGGCGGCTTTCTCGGCCCCGGTGGCCAGGAGCAGGCAGCGGCGGGAATCCAGGATGGTGCCCACGCCCATGGTGATGGCCCGGGCGGGAACCCTGGCGGGATCGCCGCCGAACATGGGGGCGTTCTGCTGGCGGGTGGCGGGGGTGAGGGCCTTTTCCCGGGTCCGGGACAACAGGGCGGACAGGGGCTCGTTGAAACCGATGTGGCCGTCGCTGCCCAGGCCGAGCAACTGCAGGTCGATGCCGCCGGCCTCCTGGATCATCGCCTCGTAGCGGCGGCTTTCGGCCCCCAGGTCCGGGGCCATGCCGTCGGGAAGGTGGGTGCTGGCCGCGGCAAGGTTCACCTGGCGGAAGAGGTGCCGGTCCATGTAGCTCCGGTAGGAAGCGGGGTGCTCGGCGGGGATCCCGATGTACTCGTCAAGGTTGAAGGTGGCGCACCGGGAGAAGTCCAGGCCCTGCTCCCGGTGCAGCGCCGCCAGGCAGGCATAGACGCGCTCCATGGTTCGCCCGGTGGCGAGCCCCAGCACCAGGGCCGGCTTGGCCCTGAGCTCCTTTTCGATGATCCGGGCGGCGAGGCGCGCTGCCTGCGGGGGGTCGGGGAGAATGATGACTTCCATGGGGGCCCATTGTCGCATCCTCCCCGCATTCCATCAGTAGGCATCGCTCGGGTTCAGGGTTTCGCCCCGCTGCCGCTTGCTCATCCGGTGGTCCAGATACCAGATGGCCCCACCCTGGTCGCCCACGGCGCGCAGATGGTCCAGCACGGCGGTAATGACGGCTTCCTCGGCCACCTGCTCGGTTACGTACCAGTGCAGGGTGATCTCGCTGGCGTAGTCCTTCTCGGAACGGGCGGTCTCGAACAGGTTGTGGATGGAGGCGGTGTTCTCCTTCTCGTGGGTGAGGGCCAGCTCGAACAACTGGATCACGCCGTCGAACTGGGACGGCGGGGCGGCGATGGGCTTGAGCTCAAGGGTGGCGCAGCGCTCCATGACGAAATCGAGCAGTTTCATGGCGTGCTCGGTCTCTTCTCCGGCCTGCACCCGGAGCCAGTGGGCGAAGCCCTTGTACTTCCGGGCGTCCAGGTGGGCGCTCATAGCCAGGTAGAGCTGGGAGGAGTACTGCTCCTTGTTGATCTGGGCGTTGAGGGCGTTCTGCATGGTGCTGCTGAGCATGAGGGTCTCCCGAAGGGAGCCGGAGGTGAGTGGACCGGCTCCAGGCTGGAGGGATGTTCTGATGCTCCGCCGGGTTCCTGGGGCCGCTCAATTTTCCAAGGTGGGCTCGCCCTTCTCCAGCCGGGCGGCGAATTCCTGGCCGGTGTCGGGGTTGCGCACCACGATCCGGGTGAACTTCAGGGCCTGCACCGACTTGAACAGCTCCTTGTAATCTCCCTTGCCCAGGAGGATGGGCTTGGCATGCCGCCACTTCTCCACACCCTTGGCCAGGACCACGACGGTCAGGCCGTTGCCGGCCAAGGCCACCCGCAGGGTCTTGCCGGTCATCTCCATGCGCTGGTTGGTGACCTGCACCCAATCCTGACGGGCGCTGTTCACGTCCAGGATGGGGGTGGACTCGTCCAGCTTGAGGGGTACGAAGGGGTTCTGGGCGAACGCCCCGGCGGCGAGGATCAGGCAGAGCACACTGGATCGCACCATGGATTGGCCTCCACGGCTCCATCCTAGCCGATCCGTTTTTTTCAAAAAAGGTTTATGAGGCGAAGGCCACGCGCCGCACTTCCAGGCGAGCCGCCTTCCACTCCCCCCAGGCCAGCTTGAACTCCCGTTTGCGCTGGTCCGTGGCCTCCTTCCATTCGGCCTTGCCGCGGGCCCAGGCCTCCTGCCGGAGCGCCTTCCTTTCGGCCTTGCGGCGGTCCCAGGCCTCCCGGTGCTCCTGCAGGGCCAGCAGGGCCTGGTCCAGGCGCTGCCGGGCGCACTGCACCCGGGTGAGCAGCTTTTCGGCGGCCAGGGGCGGCGCCTGGGCCAAGCGCGCCAGCAGGGCCTTCTCCTCCATCTTGATCCGGGCGCGCCGGATCATCGGGTCCGGGACGGCCCGCAACCCGCTGGCCAGGCCGGCCCAGGCCATGGACTTGATGGCCCACTTGGCGGGATCCCACTGGTACCATTTCACCCCGTTGCGGTAGTCCCACTGCCACATGTGGTGGTAGTTGTGGTAGCCCTCGCCGTAGGTGAGGGGGGCCAGGAACGCGTTGTCCCGGGCGGAGTTGGCGTCGGAGTAGGGCTGGGTGCCGTAGAAATGGGCGGCGCTGTTGATGAAGAAGGTGGTGTGGTGGGTCACCACGATGCGCAGCAGCACGCCGATGATCAGGCAGCCCAGCAGGTCATGGGTCCAGATCCCCACCAGCAGGGGCAGCAGGGACGCGGCGACGGCGCCGATGAGGAAGTGGTGCCGGTGCTGCCAGCGCACCAGGGGGTCCTTCTCCAGGTCCCCCACGCCGGAAATGGGCAGGGTCCGCTCCTCCATGACCCAGATCCAGTGGGCGTACCAGAAGCCCTTCCGGCTGTTGTAGGGGTCGTCGTTCTGGTCCACCAGCCGGTGGTGGATGCGGTGGTCGCTGGCCCACTGCAGGGCCGAGTTCTCGAAGCTGGCGGCGCCGAAGCAGAGCAGGAACAGGCGCACCGGCCAGCGGGCCTGGTAGGCCCGGTGGCTGAACAGGCGGTGGTAGCCGCAGGTCACGGACATGCCGATGGTGGCGACCATGACCAGGAACACCACCCATGCCCCCCAGTGCTCCAGGGAATGGGCGAACACCATGGGCACCAGCACCAGGGCCAAGCCCAGGGTGCCGAGCAGGAAAATCAGGTTAAGAAGACTCCAACGTCTTGTAATGGGCACTTGTACTCCTTTGTTGCGCCAAACCAGCACCTCCATGATCGGCTCCTTCCGTCTTCGGCACAATGGAAGGGCCGACACTGGACAAAAATAATAATTTAGCAAAACGCATTCCTTGCATTGAAACACCAACGTTGTTTCCACCCGCTAGCCGGTCAGCATCCCTGGTGGGCCGGGATGCTGGCCACCTGGTATTCTCCGGCGGCGTCCGGGCGCACCACGGTGATGCTGCCGTCCCGGTGGGAGATGTAGGTCCCGCCGGTGGCCGGATCACACACGGCCCCGCCGGGCTCGGCGCCGATGGGCAGGATGCCGAGCAGCTTCCAGGTCCCGCTGTCCAGGATCGCCATGAGCCGGTTGGCGCCCACCACGAACAGCCGGTTGCGCACGGGATCCAGGGCCAGCCCGGAGGGTTCCTCCATGACCGGCACCGGCACCCGCCGCAGGACCGTCAGCTTCCAGCAGTCCAGCACCAGCACTTCCCGGGTGTCCTTGAGGCTCGCGAACAGGTGGCCCCGGCCGTCGGCCACCGCCGCCCCCGGCCTGCCGCCCAGGGCGATGCTCCCGGCCACGGCCCCGCCGAAGGCGTCGAAGGCCGTGGCGTTGCGCCCGCGCTCGTTGAACGCGAAGATCCGCCGCTGGGCCGGATCGAACACCACCGCCTCCGGGTTGCCGCCGGTGGTGCGCAGGTCCTTCTCCACCACCAGGCTGGTGAGGTTGAACAGGTGCACGGTGCTGGTCCGGCCGCTGCTGCAGATCCCGATGCCCAGTTCCGGGGCCAGGGCGACGCTGTTGGCCCCCCGGGTCCCGGCCACCGCGCCCACCCGCCTGCCCTCCAGGTCCAGCACCCGCACCCCCGCGGGGCCGGGAACATAGACCCGGCCCGCGCCGGGGTCCAGGGCCGCCCCCTCCCATCGTTCCACCCCGCCCGGGGGGGACGGAACCTGGGCCTCGGTGCATAGACAGACAACCGGCAACAGAAGGGTCACGAACCGCATCGGGGCTCCGCAGTGAAGAACGCCGATGAGTATGCCGAATGTCCGACCCGAAAAGGAGGATATTTTTAAGCCAGTGTCTAGCAATAACCTGAACAGGTCTTTGCGGCGCCGGCATAAAATCCTTAGATCCCAGGGCTGGTGCGGTTGCGGCCGCCGGCCTTGCTCCGGTAGAGGCCGCCGTCCGCCTCGGAGATGAACCATTCCGGGGTGGTGGCGGGGGTGACCGGGGCGCTGACGAAGCCGAGGCTGAGGGTTACGTAGGGACCGGCGTCGGAGGCTCCGTGGGGGATCTGGCGCGCCTCCACGGCCCTGCGCAGCTTTTCCGCGGCCTGCATGGCGCTTTGGGCGTCGGCCCCGGGGAGGATCACGGCGAACTCCTCGCCGCCGTAGCGGGCCGGCAACTCCTCCACCCGGCGGAAGACGTCCTGCATCACCGCGCCGATGGCCTGGAGGCAGCCGTCCCCCTCCAGGTGCCCGTAGAGGTCGTTGAACCGCTTGAAGAAGTCCACGTCGGCCATGATCAGGGCCAGGTTGTCGCCCTTGCGCAGGGCGCGCCGGATCTCCTTCTGCAGGACCGCGTCGAAGTGCCGGCGGTTGGAGAGGCGGGTGAGGCCGTCCTCCATGGCCATCTGCTGGAGCTTGGCATTGGCCTGTTCCAGTTCGGCGGTGCGTTCCTCCACCCGGCGCTCCAGTTCCTGGTTGGCCCGCTTGAGCTCCTTGCCCTGGTCCAGGTTCTGGGCGTAGAGCCGGGCGTTGGTGATGGTGAGGGCGGCCCGGTCGGCCAGGTTCTGGATGACGGCCTGGTCTTCCACGGAATAGGGCCGGCTGGCGCCGCCCATGGCCAGGGCGATGGTGCCGATGCTGCGGCCCTCGGTGCGCATGGGCACGATGAGCAGGCTGTGGATCTTGAAATACGCCAGGTAGGCGTGCAGCTCAGGCCGGACCAGGGCCTCGATCTCCTCCAGGGGCCTGCTCTCCAGGCGCAGGGCCACGCCGCTCTGGGCCACCTGGCCGGCTCCGGCGGTGCCCAGGAGCAGGGGGGGCAGGTGGCGGTAGTCCGGCAGCAGGGCATCCCCGCCCACGTAGGGCTGGGCCACCTCGGAGGGGTGCAGGAGGCCATCCTCGCCCACCAGGTTCAAGGTGCAGAGGTCGCCCACCTGCACCGCCAGGTGGTGGGCGATGAGCCTGAGCGCCGCCTCGTAGTCCGGCCCCACCCCGGCCAGGGACAGGGACACGGCGTTCTGCGCTTCCGCCCGCTTGAGCCGCGCGGTGGTCTCCATCTCGGAGCGCTTGCGCTGGGTGATGTTGCCGGCGGTCACCACCAGCCGGTCCTGCCCGCCGATGGGGGCGATGCGCATGTTCACTTCCAGCCACAGCAGGCTGCCGCCGGGGGTGGAGCACAGCCACTCGAAAGTCTGGGGCGCGCCCGCCGCCGCCTTCCGGGCCCATTCCCGGGCCGTCTCCTGGGTGTAGGGCCACAGCCCGAGGTCCAGCTTCAGCAGCTCCTCCGCGGAACAGCCGAACCACTCGCACAGGCGCCGGTTCACGTCGAGGATGGCGCCGGTCTCCGGATCCTGGATGAAGATGCCGTCGTTGACCGAATCGTAGATGGCCTGGAACCGCCGCTCGCCCAAGGGGAGGCGGGCGGGTTCGGAGAGCTTGCGCCGGGGCGCGGTCATCCCCACCGCCCAGCGAGGGACGGACCCCGAATGGCGTACGGAGGGCAGGGAGACATGGGGTCATTCCTTTGGCTTCCCCATGATGCAGGAAATTGGTTCAAGTTTCCACCGTTCCCGGCTTCCGGACCCGGGGCGCCCTGGAGCGGCCCCGGCGCTGGGCCCACCAGAGGCCGAGCCGGTCGAAATAGAGGTAGATCACCGGGGTGGTGAACAGGGTGAGCATCTGGCTGAACACCAGGCCGCCGACGATGGCGATGCCCAGCGGCTGGCGCAGCTCGGAGCCGGTGCCCAGGCCCAGGGCCAGGGGCAGGCCGCCCAGCAGCGCGGCCATGGTGGTCATGGTGATGGGCCGGAACCGGAGCAGGCAGGCCTGGAAGATGGACTGCTCGGGGGTGGTGTGCTCCCGGCGCTCCACCTCGATGGCGAAATCGATCATGAGGATGGCGTTCTTCTTGACGATGCCGATGAGCAGGATGATGCCGATCAGGGCGATCACGCTCAGGTCGACGCGGCAGAGCAGCAGCGCCAGGAAGGCGCCCACGCCGGCGGAAGGCAGGGTGGACAGGATGGTGATGGGGTGGATCAGGCTTTCGTAGAGGATGCCCAGCACCAGGTAGACCGCCAGGAACGCGGCGGCGATGAGGATCGGCTCGTTGGCCAGGGAGGCCTGGAAGGCCTGGGCGGTGCCCATGAAGCTGCCGCGGATGGAGGCCGGGAGCCGGATCTGCTCCTGGGCCTTGTCGATGGCCGTGACCGCGTCGCCCAGGGCCACGCCCACGGGCAGGTTGAAGGTGATGGTGACCGAGGGCAGCTGGCCCTGGTGGTTGACCGCCAGGGAGGTGTTCTCCAGCTGGTAGTGGGAGAAGGCGGAGAGCGGCACCAGCGGCCCCTTGGGCGGCCGGACGTAGATGGTGTTCAGGGAGTCGGGGTTCTGCCAGTACTTGGGCGCCACTTCCATGACCACGTGGTACTGGTTGAGCGGGGTGTACATGGTGGAAACCTGGCGCTGGCCGAAGGCGTCGTACAGGGTGTCGTCGATCATCTGGGCGGAGATGCCCATGCGTGAGGCGGTCTTGCGGTCCACCACCACGGTGGCCTGGAGGCCCAGGTTCTGCTGGTCGGTGTTGACGTCGGTCACCTGCTTCAGGGTGCGCATCTTGGCCAGCACCAGCGGCGCCCAGTGGAACAGCTCCTTGGAGTCGTCGCCCTGGAGGGTGTACTGGTACTGGGCGTTGCCCAGGCGGCCGCCGATGCGGAGGTCCTGCACCGGCTGCAGGAACAGCGCGGCGCCGGGCACCTTGGCCAGCTTGCCGCGCAGGCGGGCGATGATCTGGTCGGCGCTGACCTTGCGTTTGTTGTTGGGCTTGAGCGACAGGAACAGCCGCCCGGTGTTGGTGACGCCGCCGCCGCCCACGAAACCCATGGCGTGGTCCACGTCGGGATCCTGCCCCACGATCCCGGCCAGGGTCTGGAGCCGGGCGCGCATGGCCTGGAAGGAGGTGTCCTGGTCGGCCTGGATGGCGCCCATCATGCGCCCGGTGTCCTGCTGCGGGAAGAAGCCCTTGGGCACGATGATGAAAAGGATCACGGTGGTGATCACGGTGGCCACGGCCACCATCAGGGTGAAGAACTGGTGCTTCAGCACCCAGGTGAGGGCCACTTCGTATTGCTTGAGGACCGCCTGGAACCAGCGTTCGCTGGCCTGGAAGATCCGGCCGTGCTTCTCCTCGGCGTGGGGGCGAAGCAGCTTGGCGCACATCATGGGCGTGGCTGTGAGGGAGATCACCATGGACATGAGGATGGCCACGGACAGGGTGACGGCGAACTCCCGGAACAGGCGGCCGACGATGCCGCCCATGAGCAGGATGGGGATGAACACCGCGCACAGGGAGATGCTGATGGAGAGCACGGTGAAACCGATCTCCTCGGCGCCGCGCAGGGCGGCGTCCAGGGGCATCATCCCGTTCTCGATGTGCCGGCTGATGTTCTCCACCACCACGATGGCGTCGTCCACCACGAACCCGGTGGCCACGGTGAGGGCCATCAGGGACAGATTGTCGATGCTGTAGTGCGCCAGGTACATCACCCCGAAGGTTCCGAGCAGGGAGATGGGCACGGCCACGCTGGGGATCAGGGTGGAGCGCCAGTTGCGCAGGAAGATGAACACCACCCCGATGACCAGGAAGATGGAGAGCATCAGGGTGCGCTCCACGTCCCGCACCGAAGCGCGGATGGTCTGGGTGGCGTCGATCACCTCGGTGAGCTTCATGGTCGGCGGGATGGAGGCGTCCATCTGTGCCTTCAGCGCGCGCACCCGGTCCACGGTCTCGATGATGTTGGCGCCGGGCTGCTTGAACAGGACCACCATGATCGACGGCTTGCCGTCGGTGATGCCGTAGTTGTTCAGGTTCTCCACGGAGTCGAGCACATTGGCCACATCCCCGACCCGGAGGGCCGCGTTGGCCTTGTAGGAGATGACCAGGGGGGCGTAGTCCTTGGCCTGGAACATCTGGTCGTTGGCGTTGAGGGCCGAGGTGACGGCTCCTTCGGTGAGCGACCCCTTGGCTTTGTTGGCGTTCGCCGCGGCCAGGGTGGTGCGCACGTCCTCCAGGCTCAGGCCCCAGGCGTTGAGCTGGGCGGGGTTCACCTCCACCCGCACCGAGGGCAGCGCCCCGCCCCACACGAACACCTGGCCCACGCCGTCCACCTGGGACAGTTTCTGCTGCAGGACGCTGGAGGCCACGTCGTACATGTGCTCCCTGCTCATGGTGTCCGACGTGAGGGCGAACAGCATGATCGGCGCGTCAGCGGGATTGATCTTGCGGTAGGTGGGGTTGCCGGGCAGGGCCGAGGGCAGCTGGCTGGCGGCGGCGTTGATGGCGGCCTGGACGTCCCGGGCGGCGGCGTCGATGTTGCGGTTGAGGTCGAACTGCAGGGTGATGGAAGTGGAGCCCAGGGAGCTGGTGGAGGTCATCTCGGTGATGCCCGCGATGCGCCCGAACTGGCGTTCCAGCGGGGTCGCCACCGAGGAGGCCATGGTGTCGGGGCTGGCCCCGGGCAGCGAGGCGCCCACGGCGATGGTGGGGAACTCCACTTGGGGCAGGGGCGACACCGGCAGGAACTTGAAGGCCAGGATCCCGGCCAGGGCGATGGCGATGACCAGCAGGCTGGTGGCGATCGGCCGGCGGATAAAGGGTTCCGAGATGCTGCTCATAGGTTTTCGGCGGGTTCGAGACTGGCCGGGGCCTTGCTCCGGCCCGGGAACAGGCGCCTGGCGGTGCGGTCAAAGGCCAGGTAGATGACCGGCGTGGTGTAGAGGGTGAGCACCTGGCTGAAGATGAGGCCGCCGATGATGGAGATGCCCAGGGGCCGGCGCAGCTCCGAACCGACGCCGTTGCCCAGGGCCAGGGGCACCGCGCCCAGCAGGGCGGCCATGGTGGTCATCATNNATGGCGAAGTCGATCATCATGATGGCGTTCTTCTTGACGATGCCGATCAGCAGGATGATTCCGATCAGGGCGATGACGCTGAAATCGATGCCGAACAGCATGAGCGAGAGCAGCGCCCCTACCCCGGCCGAAGGCAGGGTGGACAGGATGGTCACCGGGTGGATGTAGCTTTCGTACAGGATCCCCAGCAGGAGGTACATGGTCACCAGGGCGGCCAGGATCAGGAAGGGGGTGTTCACCAGGGACAGCCGGAAGGCCTGCGCCGTGCCCAGGAACTGGGCCTCGATGCTGGGCGGGATCTGCAACTCGTCCCGGGCCTGCTCGATGGCCTTGACTGCGTCGCCGATGGAGGCCCCGGGGGCCAGGTTGAAGGAGATGGTCACCACCGGGAACTGGCCCTGGTGGTTCACCGCCAGGGGCGCGGTGCTGGTCTCGATGCGGGTGATGGCGCTGAGCGGCACCGAGCCGCCGGCGGCGGAGCGCAGGAACACGTTGTTGAGGGCCTCGGCCCCGGTGCTCATGCCCGGCTTGTTCTCCAGGATCACGTGGTACTGGTTCAGGTCGGTGTAGATGGTGGAGATCTGCCGCTGGCCGAAGGCGTCGTAGAGGGCGTCGTCCAGCATCTGCGGGGTGATGCCCAGGCGCGAGGCGGTGGCGCGGTCGATGACCAGCCTGGTCTGCAGGCCGGAAAGCTGCTGGTCGCTGGCCACGTCCCGCAGCACGGAGATGGTCTTGATCCGGTCCAGGAACTTGGGCACCCAGTAGGCCAGCTCCTTGGCGTCGGCGTCCTCCATGCTGAACTGGTACTGGGTGCGGCTGACCCGGTCCTCCACGGTCAGGTCCTGCACCGGCTGCATGAACAGCTTGATGTCGGGCACCCGCTCCAGCATCGGTTCCAGCCGGCGGATGACGTCGCTGGCGCTGATCCTGCGCTCGGCCAGGGGCTTGAGGTTGATCTGGATGCGCCCGGAGTTGAGGGTGGTGTTGGTGCCGTCCACCCCGATGAAGGAGGTGAGGCTCTCCACCGCCGGATCCTTGAGGATCTCCGCCGCCAGGGCCTGCTGGCCCTTGGCCACGGCCTGGAACGAGGCCGCCTGGGGCGCCTCGCTGATGCCCAGGATCACCCCGGTGTCCTGCACCGGGAAGAAGCCCTTGGGGATCCACACGTAGAGCATGATGGTGAGGCCCAGGGTGGCCACCGCGATGAACAGGGTCAGGCTCTGGTGGCGCAGCACCACTTTCAGGGTCCGGCCGTAGAAGTCGATCACCGCCGTGAACATCCGCTCGGAGAACTGGTAGACGCGGCCCTTCTCGTGCTCATGCTGGTTGCGCAGCAGCTTGGAGCACATCATCGGGGTGAGGGTGAGGGATACAATGGCCGACATGATGATGGTGACCGCCAAAGTCACGGCGAATTCCCGGAACAGCCGGCCGACGATGTCGCCCATGAACAGCAGCGG